>DATKBR010000051.1:0-52206 GCA_035513775.1 Candidatus Limnocylindria bacterium | reverse complement strand
CGCGGCCTGACCGAGAACGAGGCCCAGAACCTCGTCATCCAGGGCTTCCTCGAGGTGTTCACGAAGGAGCTCCCGATGGAGTACGCCATCGAGTTCAACCGACTGGTGAAGCTCGAGATGGAAGGCTCGCTCGGCTGATCTGACAGCGGCCCCGGATCGGGAAACCTGGGCAGTGCGCGGCTCGAACGTGCGGTAGCCGCGCACTGCCGCGGCAGCCGCTCGCCAGCCGCCTCGGCTTCGGCCAACTCGCTGCCGCTCAGCTTCGGCCACCCCGTTGGCCGCCTCGCAGCCGACTCGGCTTCGGCCACCCCGTCGGCCATCTCCCCGGCCGCTCGGCTTCGGCCACCCAGTTGGCCACCTCCACGGCCGCTCGCCTTCGGCCACCCAGTTGGCCACCTCCACGGCACTTTTCCGCTTGAAGCGAACAGATCCGGGCGTCAGCGCATCCCGCGGGCGTGACGGTGGTGTCTACCGGGCGCAGCACGTGCGTCGACGATCGTGTCGGGCTCCCGCTGAAGGGGTTCCTGTCGCCGCCGCGGGGACGGCGCGGGTTGGGGACGAGATAAGCCCGGGAGAAGCGCCCGAAAAGGGCGATCTTGTTCACTTGAAGCGGAATGTCGCCAGCGCCGCATCGGCTCCCGATCTCACCGATCGCCGCAAGGGCACTCACGCGCATCGGCGTCATGGCGGGCCAGGCCGTCCGAGATGAGCGCCGGCGGCGTCATTGGACCCTTCGCGAGCTCGGCGAGCGCGCCGGGGTGTCAGCCGCACAGGTCCAGCGGCCTGAATCGGGCAGCCCAGTCTCCCTGGAGACGTACGCTCGCGTGGCCACCAGCCTCGATCTCTGGCCTGAGCTCACCGCCACGGACCCGCACCAGCGGCGACCCGGCCATGGAGGCAATCAGGACTTCGTCCACGCGGCCATGGGCGAGCTCGAGGTCAGCCGCCTTCGAACCCACGCCTTCGGCGTCGCGATCGACGAGCGATACCAGCACTACCAGTTTGCTGGTCGGGCCGATGTCGTCGCCTGGGACATGGTGACGCGGGCACTGCTGCACATCGAGAATCGAACAAGGTTCCCGGACATCCAGGGAGCACTCGGAAGCTACGCGGCGAAGCGGAGCTACCTCGCGGACGTGCTGGCCGACCGTCTGAAGATCACCAGCGGGCGGTGGCGGAGCGTTACGCACGTCGTGGCGGCGCTGTGGTCGGCCGAGGTGCTCCATGACCTGCGACTACGGACCGAGACCTTCAATGCGGCCTGCCCGGATCCTGCCGCGGACTTTCGCCAGTGGTGGGCGGGCGTCTCGCCGCCCGGCGCACGGGTGACGAGCTCACTCGTGCTCCTTGACCCGTCCCCGGACACCCCGGACGCTCGGCGGTTCGCGGAGCTGAAGGATGCGCAGCGCGTTCGGCCTCGCTATCGCGGCTACGCGGACGCCGTGGCTCGCCTGCGGCGCTGAACGATCACAAGAGAGCGCGTCACTTGCGAGGAAAGGGCGCGTGACGTGCGCGGGAGAAGACTCGCGAGGGAGAAAGAGAAACGCCCGAAGGGGCCCGATCACTAGATGCTCCAACCGATACAAGTACTGGTCAGATCACTTAGATGTTCGAAGCTCCTTCGAGCACGCCGACTGTAGCAGCCGCCAAACCCGCGTGCGCATTTCGATTTCGCAATCTGGGATGACGGCGCCATCGCAAGCGGCGGGCGCGCCGCGCGTTCGCGGCGCACGACGTTCAGGGCCGGAGGCCGACGCTGGCGAGCTCGGCACGGGCCAGCCGGTCGTGGCGGCCGCTGGTCCAGTCGCCGAGTGGGTCGGGCGTGAAATGGAGCAGGGTCGCGTAGTCCAGGCGAGCCACCGCGCGCATTGCGAGCGCGGACTCCACCTGGGAGTTCTCGAGCCGCGGCGCGACGCGGATCGCACGGTGCCCGGCACGAGTCCGCTGCAGCCGATCGAGACGCCACGGTAGGTAGCGCGACAGCCACGGCACGAGCGTTACGAGAACCACCACCAGCGCGAGGACCGTCGCGACGACGATGATGAATCGCTCGAGATCCATCCCGAAGGACGAGAGCGGCCCGCCCGCGCCCACGAACGCATTGCGCGCGACATCCTGCAGCCCCGGGCCGACGAGCGGCACGCCCGCGAGTGCCTCACCGAGCTCGATGCCGCTCCGGACCATCGCATCGCCGCCCGAGCGAATGACCCGGCCCGCCTCCGCGAACCCGGCGAGCAGCTCGAACAGCTGCCAGCCGATCGTGCCCCAGAGCCCGACCCAGAGCACCGTGGACACGTCGGCGATCTGCTCCTTCAACCTCGCGACCCGCAGCTCGCTCCAGATCCGCATCATGCTGGACCTCCCGTTCGGCCGACCTCGGCTACGCTCGATGGATGCAGACGAGTGTGCCTGACGCCGCGTCGCCGGCCGCGTCGCCGGCGGCCCCGGCACGTCCGCGTCGCCGCGCGCCGGCGGACCTGCCGTTCACGTTCGCCGATCAGGCGCTCGCAGACACCCTCGCCGCCGAGCGCGACGAGCCGGACTGGCTGCGCGAGGAACGGATCGCCGCCGCCGAGGCGTTCGCCGCCCTGCCGGTCGAGGCGAACCAGCTGTACACCCCGTACATCGACCTCCGGTCGGCGGAACTCCAGGACGTCCGGCCGTATGTGCTGGACGGCCCGGCGGGCCTCGGCGACGACCTGCGCGAGCTCGACCTGCCCGAGACCGTGAGCGTCGAGACGATGAGCCAGTGGCTGGCCCGCGACCCGGATGGCTTCCGCTCGACCATGGAGGGCGGCCGAACACTGCCTGCGGACGACAAGCTGGCCATGCTCGCACGCGGCTTCTGGAGCCACGGCCGCCACGTCGAGGTGCCCGCGGGAGTCACCCTCGACGCCCCGATCGTGCTGCGCTGGCCTTCTGCCGCTCCCGGCCGGGCGCTGGTGACCCGCACCATCGTCACGCTTGGCGCGGGCGCATCTGCCTCGATCGTGGAGGAGCAGGTCGCCTGCGGCCCGGCGATCGACTGCGCAGAGGGCGAGACCGTTCCCCAGGGCTTCTTCCACGGCACTACCGAGGTCGTTCTCGGCGCGGGCGCCTCGCTGTCCATGGCCTCCATCCAGGACTTCGGGTCGGAGCAGATCGCGTTCCAGCACCGGCACGCGACGATCGGCGAGGGAGCATCACTGCATTGGGCGCTCGCCCAGCTCGGCGGCCGGCTCGTGCGCTCGCGCGTCGACAACCGGCTCGAAGGCGACCGCAGCTCCGTCGAGCAGGTCGAGATCGTGTTCGGCGGCGAGCAGCAGCTGTTCGACCTGACCTCGTACACGCGTCACATCGGTCGTGACACCACCGGTAACCTGCTCTCCAAGGGCGCCCTGCTGGACCGCTCGCGCTCGTTCATGAAGGGCATGATCACGATCGAGCGGTCGGCGGTGGGGACGGACTCGTTCCTGGGCGAGTTCGGGATGAACCTGTCGAAGGCGGCCCGCGCCGTGGCGATTCCCTCGCTCGAGATCGACCAGCCCGACTGCCGCCGCGCCGCGCACTCGTCCTCGGTCGGCCCCATCGACCCGACCCAGCTCTTCTACCTGGAGAGCCGCGGCATCTCCCCGGATGATGCGCGCAAGTTCATCGTGCTGGGCTTCCTGGAGCCGGTGGTGGCCCGCGTGCCGCTCGAGTCGGCGCGCGACCGCCTGCGCGACCTGCTCGACGAAAAGTGGTCGGCGGGTCTCGCCTCCGGCGGAGCGTCGGCAAGCACCGCGGCGTGACGCCCGACGGCGGCACCGGCCGACGCGTCGACCTCCTCGGGATCGACGAGGTGCCCGAGGGCACGATGAAGATGGCCTTCGTCGACGGCACGGACCAGGTGATCGTGGTTCACACCGGGGGCGAGATTCGCGCCTACCAGGGGATCTGCACGCACGAGTACTTCGAGCTCGACAAGGGCTTCCTGACCGGCGGCGGCTCGCCCGGTGCGAACGGCATGCCGGCGGGGACGCTCACCTGCGCGCTGCACCTCTCGCGCTTCGACCTCGCCGACGGCGAGGCGCTCGATCCACCCGCGGAGGTCCCACTCGCCGCCTACCCGGTCGTGCTCGAGGACGGCCGAATCTTGATCGAGATTCCCGACGGTCCGCTGCCCGTCAACGAGTAGGCACGGCCGCGTTCGGCAGGTCGGGGGAAACGAGCCACGGGGGCGGATCGCGCCGGGTCAGAGTGGGGTAAGCGTCAGCGTCTGGAATGCGCCCGCCGCGACGTTGCCGGCCGAGAAGGGGAGAGGGACCGTCTCGCCCGCGGCCCACAGGGGGATCAGGTCGCCGTAGTGCGGATCGAACGGATTGCCGCTCTGGCCGGTCGTGATCATGATCCGCGCGCCATCGAGATCGCCCATGTCGACCGCCAACCGGTAGGACGGCCCGTTCGTCACCCGGAACAGCTCGTCCAGCCCGAGCGGGACGTAGTCAGGGTCCGCGGGATCCGGGTACGCCCGCGAGACCCGGTAGTAGTTGTTGTTGACGGCTCCGTCGACGCCCGGGACCGGGCGCGCCGGCGGGTCGAGATACAGCTCCAGCGGCAGGATCCCCGATGACCCGAGCGTCGACTCCTTGAACTGGACCTGGTGCAGCCGCCCCCACGTCCACGAGGCAGGCTCGCCGTACGCCTTGCGCAGCTCGGCGGCCGTCTCGTCGATCGCCGCCCCGACGATATCCGCCGCGTTGACCCCCTTGGGCGCACCGGGCGTTGTGTTCCGCCACCACGGGCTGTCGGGCTCGCCCAGGGCTTCGATCAGGGCCTCCCACGCGAACACCGAGCCGACCCACTCACGCGCCAGCGGCCCGAGCTCGTCGTCGAAGATCGCACGCTGCAGCGCCAGCTCCACGGTCACGTAGGCGGCGCAGCCGAGGGAGTCGACGCCGCAGTTGCGATCCCAGTTGACCATCGCCTGCCAGAGCAACAGGCCGTCGTCGGTCGTCGTTGCCGGCCCGAGGCCACCCAGGCGGAGCATCACGCGATCTGCCCGGGTCAGGTGGGCGTCCATCTGGATCGCGCGCATGTCCTCGACGGTCAGCTTGCCGGGCACGTCTGCGAGCAGGTCCGCGACGCGAGCCGCCCTGTAGCCAGGGTCCCACTCGTTGCCGAGCCAGTGCGGGTACGCGCCATCGACCGGCGCGTTGTTCGCGCTGACGATCATGCCGCCCACCGGGTCCAGCTGCCACGGCAGCTCCTCGCGCGGGACGTAGCCCGTCCACTCGTCCAGGCCGGAGGTGCCGTCTCTGACGCGTTCGCCGGTGGAGTAGAGGATGCGGCAGGCGCCCTCGTCCGGGCAGGGCACGTCCACGCCTGCCTTGTCGCGGACCGGGATCAGGCCCGGAAGCACGTAGCCGATGTGGCCGTCGACGTCGGCATAGACGAAGTTCTGGCTGGGTGAGCCGTAGCCGGCGAACGCGGCGCGGAACTCGTCGAAGGTCGTCGCCGTGTTGACCCCGAAGAACGACTCGATGGCCAGGTCGGGCTCGGCGGTCGTCGTCCAGCGCATGGCGAGGACCGGACCGCCCTCGAGGCGCGTGTCGACGTCGCTCAGGACGACGCCGTGGATCGTGGAGCGAACGTTCACGGTGACGTCGGCGCCACCCGCCACCTTGATCGTCTCCTGCCGAACGGAGTACGCCAGCGAGGCGCCCTTATGGATGTAGTGGCCCTCCGGGTCCGACGGGTCAACTGTTTCGAGGAACAGGTCCTGCGTGTCCGGCCCCACGTTCGTGGCGCCCCAGGCGATGCGCGCGTTGTGACCCAGGATCACGGCCGGTGCGCCGGGAAAGCTGACGCCAACCACGTCCCACGGACAGTTGTCGCCGACCGTCCGGCAGTGGAGCCCGTTCATGATCCAGATCGACGGCATCCCGAAGCCGAGATGCGGGTCGTTGGCGAGGATCGGCTTGCCGCTGACGGTTCGCTCACCCGAGATGACCCAGTTGTTCGAGCCGACGCCGTGACTTCCCACGAGGCCGTCGCCGCCGTCCAGCCCGGCGAGCCCGGAGATGGTCGTCCCGAGGCGCGCGATGTCGCGGAGCGCGTCGGCGTGGTCCTCGGTGAGGTCGGGAAGGCCGGCGTGAGACCCTGGCGCACCGGGCGCTGCGCTGCCCGCGCCGGCCGCGACCGCGCCGGCCGCTGCGGTACCCGCGCCGGGCGTGGCGGTGCCAGCGTCGCGCGATCCCGTCGCGGCTGGTCCCAGAGCACCTCCGTCGCCAAGGTTTCCGGTGGGCGTGATGACCGGCGCGACATCGCGGTACGGCGGGAAGAGCTCGTCGGTCTTCGCGGGGTCGCCGAGTCGGTCGTCGGCCAGCAGCCGGAAGATCTCCGAGTCGACGTTCCCCCCGAGCGACCAGGCCTGCACCTTCTGCCAAGTCGCCGTGTCCAGGGGCGTCCAGGGCTCCAGCGTGAAGCCGCCGATCCCGCCGGTGCCGGACAGAAGCCCGGCCACGACGAACGGCGTGGACAGGCGACCGTCGTGCTCCGCGATCCAGGCGTTGACGCCATCCGCGTACGCCTGCAACAGCGACACGGTCGCGGGCGACATCGCCGCGAGGTCGCGCTGGGCGGACACGCGCCAGCCAAGGGTCCGGATATAGGTGTCCGTGTCGACCTGGCCCTTGCCGAAGAGTTCCGCGAGGCGACCCGCGCCGATCCGGCGCGAGATCTCCATCTGCCACATCCGCTCCTGGGCGTGGATGTAGCCCTGCGCGAGGAACAGGTCGTGGCTGTTGTCGGCGGTGATCTGGATGATCCCGGCGCGGTCGCGGGTGACGGTTGCCGGTCGATGCAGGCCGGCCACGCTGATCGTGCCCGTGGTCTGCGGCCAGCCGCGCTGCGTCGTGATCGCGCCCATCACGAGGACGGCAATCAGGGCGAGGACGAGCCCGAGGACGAGCAGCTGCACCAGCCGCACCACGAGCCGCCCCGCGCGTCGCATGCAAGCCCTCCCTCAGCGGGGAAGGGTAGTCCCGCGGCCACCGGCGATGGCGGCACGAACGATGGCGTCGGCGAAGACGAGGTCCGCGAGCCCGACGCCGAGGTGGCTGACGACCACGCGACCCGCCGGCCGTGCCGTGCCGGCGAGGATGGCCTCCCCGATGGTCGCCGCCGGCTCCGGATAGCCGTCGAAGTTGCCGGCGTCGCGATTGGCCAGGTACTGGCCGCGGTGGTCGACCAGGAACAGCGCCGCCTCCCTGGCGACCTCGGCGGCGCAGTACGTCGCGTAGTCGATCGGAACCACGGTCGCATCCGGCCGCAGCCACTCATTGGTCATCGTCTGGCGCTCCCCGGCGGGCCCGAATGAGGCGGCGGTGACGACGACATCGGCGGCCTCGACCGCCGCCCGCGCCGTGTCGTGGACGGCGGCGGCGGCGACACCGGGGGTGCTGCGCGCCAGCGTCGCGAGGGCGTCCGCGCGCGCCGGGTCGCGGTCGAAGACGTGGAGCGTGCAGCCGGGAAGCACGCCGCCGAACACGGGTAGATGGGAACGGCCCTGGACACCAGCCCCGATGATCGCGACGTGCGCGTCGACGGCGCCCGGGCCGCCCGCGCCCGCGCCCGTCACGCCCGGCCCGGCACCGGGGCCGAACCGTCGGATGGCCACACCACTCACCGCAGCCGTTCGCTCGGCCGTGATCGGCCCTCCGTCCAGCATCGCCACCGGAACACCGGTCGCCGCGTCGTTCAGGACGACGACCGCGCTGATCGAGGCCATGCCGAGGGCGCTATTCGAGGCATAGCCGGCAACCCATTTCATGCCCACCAGGTCCTCGTCCGGGGATGGCCCGCGCAGGTGCGCCGGCATCGCATGGACGAAGGCATCGGCCGGTCGCGGGTGGATCGCGATCTTAGGCGGCAGCTCACTGGCGCCGGGCTGCGCGAGCGCGACCATCGTCCGCTCGGCGAGCTGGAGCCGCTTCTCCAGCGGCGGCATCGCGGCCACCACGTCGGCGGCGCTGAACCAAAGGAGCGGGGGCAGCGCCCGCGAACCAGCGACCGGCGGGAGACCCGACATCGCCGCGAATTGTAGAGACCACGTGGGGCCGCCCCGACACGAATTGCGCCGCCACGGTGGATCCGCACCGCCACGCTGGATCCGCGCGCCGCCACGCTGATCCGGCCGGCACGCTGAGACCGCGTGGGGCCGCCCCAACACGCCGCGCCGCCGGCGGGCCGGCGGCTACGATTTAGCCCATGCCCCCGATCGACGTCGCCCAGAGCATGGAGAACCTCAAGCTCGAACGCGACGCGGTCACGCTCTACGACGGGCTGGCGCGGATCGAGAAGGACACGCGCCGGGCAAAAGCATTCCGGACGATTGCCGGCAACGAGCGCCGCCACGCCGACGTGTGGGCGAACAAGCTGCGAGCTCTGGGCGCTACCGTGCCGGAGACCGACGGTCCTCGCCTGCGCATCCGGACCATCCTGCTCATCGCCCGGGTGTTCGGGACGCACGCCGTCCGCGATCTCGTGCAGGCCCTCGAGGGCGATGAGGAGCAGATCTACAACGCGCAGGCGTCGCCCGAGGTCGACGCAATCGCCGCCGACGAGCGTGAGCACGCCGAGATCTGGAAGCGCCTGAGCGGCGGACCGGGCGGGGCGCCGTCGCCCGGCCACGCGGCGCATCGTCCCAGCGACATCGCCGCGAACGAGCGATGGCACCACGCCGGTCGTTCCGGGACGCTGCGCGCGGTGATCTTCGGCGTCTCCGACGGCCTGGTCTCGAATCTCGCCCTCGTCATGGGCATCGCCGGTGCGTCGCAGGGCCAGGACTCGTTCGTGCTCCTTGCCGGCGTCGCGGGCCTGCTCGCCGGCGCGTTCTCGATGGCGGCCGGCGAGTACATCTCGATGCAGTCGCAGCGCGAGCTGTTCGAGCGCCAGATCGCGCTCGAGAGGGCCGAGCTGGAGGCGATGCCCGAGGAGGAGGAGGCCGAGCTGGCCGCCGTCTACCGCTCGAAGGGCTTCACCCAGGCCGAGGCGGAGACCGTTGCGAAGCGGATGTTCGCCGATCCCGAGCATGCCCTGGACACCCTGGTCCGCGAGGAGCTGGGGCTGGACCCGGACGAGCTCGGCTCGGCGTGGGGCGCCGCGTTCGGGTCGTTCGTGGCGTTCGGGGTAGGGGCGCTGGTGCCGGTCATCCCGTACGTCGTCACGACGGGCAGTACGGCATTCGTTGCCGCAATCGCACTGTCACTCGCGGCGCTCTTCGCGGTCGGTGCCGGCGTCAGTCTCCTGACCGGCCGGAGCCTGCTCTTCTCCGGCGGGCGGCAGGTCCTCATCGGCGCTGCGGCCGCCATCGTCACCTACGTCGTCGGGCATGCGATCGGGGTCATCGTCTGACCACTCCTCGCCGTCGACGAGCAGGCGGTCCGGTGGCGGCAGCGAGAGGTATTCACGGTGGAGCCGCAGCACCGACGCGACCGTCCCGGGGTCCAGGTCGCCGTCGAGTGCGCCCAGCCGGTCCGCGATCCACGTCGCCTCGGCCCGCCGCTCCAGCTCGGCCAGATCCTCCTCGCGCCGGCGCCCGTCCATGGACACGATCGCCACGAGGCCGCTCCCCGCGACGAGGCCCACGAGCAGCAGCCACCACTGGAATTCCGCCATCAGGCCGGAAGGATAGGGCCGCGGCCAACGCGCTGACGGTCCGGGCTCCCGCGTACACTCGGCCGCGATGATCGACTGGACTCCGAGCGCGGTCGCGATCCAGCTCGGACCGCTTCCCCTGTACTGGTACGGAATCGCGTACGCGGTCGGCCTGGCGGGCGCATACGCGGTCATGGTTCGGCAGGCGCGCCGCCTCGGCGAGAACGCGGAGATCATCGGCAACGGGCTCATCGTCATCGCAATTGCCGCCCTTGTCGGTGGGCGGCTCTACCACGTCGTCGATCAGTGGCAGCTGTACGCGGGCGATCCGCTCAAGATCATCCTGCCGCCGTACAGCGGGCTGGGCGTGTTCGGTGGCTTCGTCACCGGGACCCTCGCCTTCATCTGGCTGACGCGCCACCACCGGGTCTCGGCGTGGCGCTGGGGCGACATCGTCGCGCCGGGATTGTTCGTGATGCAGGGCGTCGGCCGCCTGGGCAACTTCTTCAACCAGGAGCTGTACGGCCCGCCCACCACCCTGCCATGGGGCATCGCCATCGACTGCGTGCATCGCGTGGTCGAGTACCCGTGTACCGCCTTCCCGCTCGCGGACACGCACTTCCACCCGCTGTTCCTGTACGAATCCCTGTCCGCGGCCATCGGGCTGGCGGTCCTGCTGTGGCTGTCGCGACGCCCGCCGCAGTGGCTGCGCGTGGGTGACCTCATGCCGATCACCGTCATCTGGATCGGCGCGGTGCGCTTCCTGCTGGAGTTCCTGCGGATCGGCAACTGGCGGCTCGGGGACATCCCCACGGCGCAGCTCTTCGGCGCCGCGTTCGTCGCCGTCGGCGTAGGCCTGCTCTGGCTCCGGCGCCGGCAAGGCGCCCCGCCGTTCCTCACCGGGGTGCCGGACGGCGATGCCGAAGACGAGCTCAGCGAAGAGGAAGCGTTCTGGGCTCGCCGCCGTGAGGAGGCGGACGACGACCGTGCCGAAGACGACGACGGGGCCGAAGACGACGACGGCGATGCGGTTCAGGCCGAGTACCAGGAACCTGCCGACGAAGCCGTCGCGGACGACGACGATCCCCCGATCGAAACCAGCAGGGGCGACGACCGACCGAGCCGATGAGCGAGCGCCCGAAGCGGCCGCGCGCCCGGCTGCGCCCGCAGGAGCTCGCCGCCGCCCGGGGCGGGGCGCGGGAGGGCCTCGATTGGCTGGGTCGCCCGCCGGAGGCGCGCGCGTCGCTGCTCTACCGCGTGATTCGCCTCGCCACCCGCTTCGTGCTGTTCGGGCTGTTCCGGTTCCGCATCCAGACCTCCGGCCAGGAGAATCTGCCCGCGGGTGGCTACCTGCTCATAGCCGGAGCCCACCGCGGCTGGATGGACCCGTTCGTGGCGATGCACGCCGTTCCGGCGGAGCCCCGCTGCTGGTTCCTCGGAAGCGGGCCGTCGACATTCACCTCGCGGTGGCGGGAGCGGCTGGTCCATCGCGTCGGCGGCCTCCTGCCGGTCTGGCGCGGCGGGCTGGGCGTGGACGGTCACGTCCGATCCGCCCGCGCCGTCGTCAAAGCCGGAGCGGTCTTCGTGCAGATGCCCGAGGGGTCGGTCAACGGCCCGCCCGGGCGCCTCGGCCCGTTCCGGCCCGGCGCCGCGTTGATCGCGCTGCGGACCGGCGCGACGATCGTCCCGTTGGCCATATCCGGCACAGAAGAGCTCTACCTCGGGCGACGCATGGCCTCGCGCGTCCTGCCGCGGACGAGTACCGCGGAGCTGCTCGGGGCAGGCTGGGACGGCACATTGCCGGAACCGGACTCTCGCGCGGAGCTGGAGCTCGCGCGCCGGGCGAGCGATGCCCTCGCGGCGTGCATCGGGCCGGTGGTCGAGGAGCTCCATCCGGCCACGCTCGACCCGGCGGGCCATCCGCGTCGACTTCGTCGACGACTGACCTGGCTGCTGCTGGGGCCCGGTCCGCTGGACCGCTGACCGCGACGGGACCGTAGGCCCGGCCCGCTCCGCGACGCGCACCGATATCCTCGCCGCGATGCAGTACGCGGAATCCATCCTCGACCTCGTCGGCGACACGCCGCTGGTCCGGCTCACCCACATCCCCCGGGACCTGGGCCCGCTCGACACGCAGCCGCGGATCCTCGCCAAGCTGGAGACCCTCAATCCGGGCGGCTCCGTGAAGGACCGGATCGGGCTGCCGATGATCGAGGCCGCGGAGCGGGCCGGGCTCCTCAAGCCGGGCGGGACGATCGTCGAGCCCACCTCCGGCAACACCGGCCACGGCCTGGCGATTGCCGCGGCGATCAAGGGCTATCGCTGCATCTTCGTGATGGCGGACAAGCAATCGACCGAGAAGCAGGCTTTGCTGCGCGCGTACGGCGCCCAGGTGGTCCTGTGCCCGACCAACGTAGAGCCCGAGTCGCCCGAGAGCTACTACTCCGTCGCGACCCGGCTCGCCCGCGACATCCCGGGCGCGTTCAAGCCCGACCAGTACTGGAACCAGGAGAACCCGACCGCCCACGAGACCTCGACCGGCCCGGAGATCTGGGCGCAGACCGAGGGGCGGATCACGCACTTCGTGGCCAGCGCGGGCACGGGCGGCACGATCACCGGCGCGGCGCGCTACCTGCGCAAGCAGCGGCCGGACATCGTGGTGGTCGGTGCGGACCCCGAGGGCTCCGTATTGTCCGGCGACACCGCCCGTCCGTACCTCACCGAAGGCGTGGGCGAGGACTTCTTCCCCGGCACCTACGACGCGGCGATGGTCGACCGCTGGGTCCGCGTGTCGGACCGGGACGCGTTCGCGATGGCGCGCCGGATCACGCGGGAGGAGGGGATTCTCGCGGGCGAGTCGTGCGGCACGGCCGTCGTCGCCGTGCTCGACGAGGCCCGCCGGATCATGCGCGCGCGAGGGCCCGCGGCAAGCGAGGCCGTCATGGTCGTGATCTTCCCGGACGGCGGCCGGAACTACCTCTCGAAGCTCTACAACGACGAATGGATGCGCGCCAACGGCCTGCTCTCCACGGCTGGCGGCGTGGTGGCGGTGGGGGAGCTGCTGCGCGAGCGCCATCACGAGCCCGAGCTGCCCGACGTCGTCGTCGCGAGGACCACGGACCGCGTCGGCGCCGCGATCGACCTGCTCCAGCTGTACGGCATCAGCCAGCTGCCGGTATCGGAGCGACCGGACGACGATGCGATCGAGGGGATCGTCGGCTCGGTGAGCGAGAAGGGGCTGCTCGATCGCGCCTACCGTGACCCCAGCGTCGTCGAGCGGACCGTCGGCGAGGTGATGGACCCGCCACTGCCGACGATCGACCTCGATGCGTCGCTCGACGACGCGTTCGGCCTGCTGTCGGGTGGCACTTCGGCCGTAGTCGCGGTGATGGGCGACCGGCCGGCCGGCGTGGTCACGAAGCTGGACCTCCTCGAGTTCCTGGCCCACCGGGGAACGCGTGCCGGCTGACGAAGCCCGCACCGCCCCCGCCGCGGTCCCGTCGATCCGGACTTCGCGCCTGGAGCTCGTCTCGATGACCGTCCCGTTCATGCGCGCGCTCGTCGCTCACGACCTGGTGGCGGCAGCCGAGGAGATGGGCGCCGACGTTCCCGAGGGGCTGCCCGACGACCTGGAGAACTTCCTGCGCTACCGGCTCGCCCAGGTGGAGGTCGACCCCTCGATCCAGCCGTGGCTCGGGCGGGCGATGGTACTTACCGACGAGACCGGCGCGCGGCGAGCGATCGGCACGATCGGCTTCCACGGACCGCCCGACGACCGGGGCCGGCTGGAGGTCGGCTATCGCGTCGAGCCTCGTTACCGGCGCCTGGGGTACGCGCGGGAATCCATCGCGGCCCTGTTCGACTGGGCAGCCTCCACCCACGGCATTCGCCGCTTCGTTGCCTCGATCTCGCCCTCGAACGACGCCTCCCTGCGGTTGGTCGCGGGCTTCGGGTTCGTGCAGACCGGCTCACACATCGACGATATCGACGGCCTCGAGCTCGAGTTCGAGGCAGCGTGGCCACCGCCGGTGGCGCTGCGTATTGGCGCAGGTTGACGACGCACGGAGGTACGGCGTCGCCCATTGTTCCCGGACACGCGGGCCGGCGCGGCCCGACTTCGCCCGGCCCATCCTTAGGAGGCACGTGATGCAGATCCCGAAGTCCGTCATCGCCGTCTCGCTGGTCGGCGTGCTCGCCGCCGCCTGCGGTGGCACGCCCGCGACGCAGGGTCCTGATGGCCCGGGCGCAACGTCCGGCAACGGTGGTCAGGCGACACAGGATCCCGGTCCGGGTGAGACCCAGAGCGGCGGCAACGGCGGCAACGGCGGCAACGGTGGCAACGGCGGCGGCGAGTTCGGGTCCGTGAAGTTCACCGTCAGCGGCCCGTTCGACAAGTCGGACGAGTTCCCGTTCGTGCCCGGCGCCAGCATCTTCGGCGGCGCGCAGGGTTCCGTCCTGAACTTCAGCGACCCAGCGGACAACTCCGCGATCGTCAGCATCCTCACCGACGCGGAGGGGACCGTGATCGTCAGCTTCTCGGGCACGGATGGCCAGGTGCCGGCCGCCGAGTGCACGACGACCGACTTCAAGATCGAGGCCCGCACCGCGTCGGGCAAGTTCGATTGCACCTCTACCGCCTCATTGAGCGGCTCTGGCGCAGTCCTCGGCCCGGCCAGGATCACGGGCGAGTTCACCGCTCGCGCCTGATCTCCCGCTCGCGCCTGCAATCGTCGACGGCGGTGATCAGACGAGCCAGCCGAGGCGGCGGGCCCGCGACGCGGCCTCTACGGTGCGCTGGACGCCGAGCGCCCGGCGCGCCTCCGCGAGACGACGATCGGCCGTACGCCGGGACAGGCCGAGCTGGCTTGCGGCCTCCTCGAGCGTCCTGCCCTCGGCTCCACCCCGACATCGTGCGGAATCCGCGGACCGTCCACAACGCGAAAGCGCAGCCGACAGCCATGCGGGCTAGACCCAGGGCAGGCGTACCGGCAGGAAGGCGTTCAGGAGCAGGCCGAGGATGAGCAGCGCTCCGGCGCGCCGCGTGTGGACAAACGCCTGGCCGACGAACCACAGCGGCCAGCCGACGTACGAGTGCGGCGGGGTCTCGGGTCGCGGCTGATCGAACACCTTCAGCACTTGCACGAGCCGCGGCAGCCCCAGCACCACGAGCGCGACCCACGGCCCGATCCAGCCGGCGACGACCGCAGCGAGCACGATCGGGTAGAAGGCGATCATCAGGATCTGCGCCGCGAGGCGTGCCCGGCGCTCGCCCAGCAACACCGGCATCGTGCGCACGCCCTTCTTCGCGTCCGCATCGATCTTGTCGATGTGCTTGCCGAACAGGACGCTGGTCACCAGGATCGCGTACGGCAGCGAGGCGACCCACGCCCAGCCCGGGATCTGCCCCGTGGCGACGAAGAAGGTGCCCACGACCATCAGCGGGCCCCACACGATGAACACGCCCGGCTCGCCGAGCCCGATGTGCTTGAGCCGGATCGGCGGCGCGACGTAGAACACGGAGACGAACAGGCCACCGAGCGCGAACGCGGCGACGAGCGGCCCGCGCTGGGTCATGAGGAAGACGAGGATCGCGAGGTCGATGACGTTCGCGATCAGGATCGCGGTGCCCAGCTGGCGTTTCGTCACCCAGCCCGACAGGATCGGGTGCGGGGCGTACTGCGCGCGGACGTAGTCGTCCGTGTCGATGCCGCCCTCGAGGTCGAAGTAGTCGTTGATCATGTTGTTGGCGGCGTGCGCCACGACGAGGCCGAGCACGGCGAGGGCGAGCAGCCCGTAGTCGACGGTGAAGCCGCCGAGAAGCCGCTCGGCGCCCACGGCGAGCAGCCCGCCGATGAGGCCGGACGTAACGGTCATCGAGAAGACGGCCGCGCGGGTGATGACGAGCCACTTGCTGACCGCGTCGGGCGGGGTCGTCATCCCGACCGGCAGGTTGGCGGTGTTGTAGGCGGTCTTCCAGACCCGCAATCGGTCTGCGAGCACGGTCGTGGGCCCTCTGGATCGTTCGGAGAGCCGGCCCCTCCGAAACTTGCGCGCCGATAGTAGCACTATTTCAGGGCGCGATGCCGCATCCTGGTTGAACACAATTGCGCCAGTCCGACACCCCGACCTGCGATGATCCGGGCGATGCGACGCGATCAGCTCGACCCGAACCTGTCCATCGAGACGCTGGCGGTCCATGCCGGCCAGGAGCCGGACGAGCTCACCGGTGCCGTCTCGGCGCCGATCTACCAGACCTCGACCTACCGGCAGCCGAAGGTCGGCGAGCCGATCGACGACTACGACTACGCCCGATCGAAGAATCCGACGCGCGACCGGTTCGAGCGCGCGGTCGCGGCGCTCGAGGGCGGCGGGTTCGGGATCGCGTTCGCGTCCGGCTCGGCGACCACCGCCGCGATTGCCGAGCTCGCCGGCCCGGACACGGAGGTCGTCGTCGGCGACGACGTCTACGGCGGCACCTTTCGCTACCTCGAGAAGGTGCGCGGCCCAAACGGGGTGACGACGCGATACGCCGATCTGGCGGGTGATCCCGAGTCGATGTGGGAGGCCCTGTCCGACCAGACCCGGCTGGTGTGGTTCGAGACGCCGACCAACCCGCTGCTCAAGGTCGTTGACATCGCGGCCTCGGTGGCCGTCGTCCGGGAGCGCTTCGGCGACGGCCCGCGACCCCTCGTGGTAGTGGACAACACGTTCGCGTCGCCGATCCTCCAGCGCCCGCTGGACCTCGGCGCCGACATCGTCTTCCACTCGGCGACCAAGTACCTTGCGGGCCACAGCGACACGGTCCTCGGGGTTGCGGTGACCCGGGACGCGGACATCGCCGAGCGCCTGCACTTCCTCCAGAACGCGGCCGGCGCGGTTCCCGGTCCGTTCGACTGCTTCCTCGCGCTGCGCGGCCTGCGCACGCTGCCCCTGCGCGTGGGCCGGCACAACGCCAACGCGTCCGAGGTGGCGCAGTTCCTCGCCGATCGCGACGACGTGGAGTGGCTGTCCTACCCCGGCCTGGCCAGCGGCCCGCACGCCCATCCCCAGGCGGCGTGCGCCGCGCGCCAGATGCGAGCCGGCGGGGGCATGGTGTCGTTCGTGCCGGCGGCGCGCGGCGGCCGCTCCGATCGCGCGCGCGCGGTCGCGATCTGTGAATCCACCAGGATCTTCACCCTCGCGGAATCCCTCGGCGGCGTCGAATCGCTGATCGAGGTGCCGGCCGTGATGACCCACGCGTCGGTGGCCGGCTCGCGTCTCGAGGTCCCGGAGGCGCTCGTCCGCCTGTCCGTGGGCATCGAGGGCGCCGCCGACCTCATCGCTGATCTTGCGCAGGCGCTCGACGGGGCCTGACCGGCACGAACCTGCAACCCTATCCGGGACGTTCGGGCCATCCCCACGAATGGGGCGAGTGCTAGGATTTCGGGCAACACGACTGCGAAAGCCGACTCCCATCGGGTCTTCGACCCGGTGTCACGCGCGGCCGGTCGGGATCGAAGCACGACGCCCCGGGAAGCCGGGTCGCACGAGCAGGAGACCGACACCAGATGACCGCCGTCACCCCTACTTCCTCCGGCAGCCGCGTGGGCACCCGCGTGCGCGCCGGCAAGATCGTCGCCAACCTGTCCACGGCCGCCCTGTACGAGGCCGCGGTGCGCGACGGGGAGGGGTTGATCGCGGCCGAGGGCCCGCTCGTGGTTGGCACCGGGACGCACACCGGCCGCTCGCCGAAGGACAAGTTCATCGTCCGCGAGCCATCGAGCGAGGCGAACGTGTGGTGGGGCGACGTGAACCGCCCGATCTCCGAGGAGCACTACGACCGGCTGCGGTCGCGGCTGATGGCGCATCTCGCCGATCGACGCCTGTACAGCCAGGACATGTTCATCGGTGCCCACCCCACGCACCGGCGCTCACTGCGCGTATACACCGAGACCGCGTGGGCCAGCATCTTCGCCCGCAACCTCTTCCGACGGTCGAGCGCCGAGGACCTGGCGAGCTTCGCCCCCAACTTCACGATCCTGGACGTGCCGTCCTTCGAGGCGGATCCCGCCACCGAGGGCAGCCGGACGGGCACCGCGATCCTGGTCCACCTCAAGCGGATGGAGATCATCATCGTCGGCACGATGTACGCGGGCGAGATCAAGAAGTCCGCGTTCACGGTCATGAACTACCTGATGCCCGATGAGGGCGTCCTGCCGATGCACTCGTCGATCAACGTCGGCGAGGCCGGCGACTCGGCGGTGTTCTTCGGACTCTCGGGGACGGGCAAGACGACGCTTTCCGCTGACCCGCTGCGCAGCCTCATCGGCGACGACGAGCACGGCTGGGGCGGCGACTACGTCTTCAACTTCGAGGGCGGCTGCTACGCCAAGACGATCCGTCTCTCGCCGATGTACGAGCCCGACATCTTCGCGGCGACGCGGCGCTTCGGGACGATCCTGGAGAACGTCGACATCGACCCGGTCACGCGCGAGCTGGACCTGGATTCGGAGCGGCTGACGGAGAACACCCGCGGCGCGTATCCCCTCCACTTCATCGGCAACGCCGACCCGACCGGCATCGCCGGGACCCCGCGCAACGTGGTCTTCCTGACCGCGGATGCGTTCGGCGTGCTGCCGCCCATCTCGCGCCTGACCCGCGAGCAGGCCGCGTACCACTTCATCAGCGGCTACACCGCCAAGCTGGCCGGTACGGAGATCGGCGTCAAGGAGCCCAGCGCGACGTTCTCGGCCGGCTTCGGCGCGCCCTTCCTGCCGCGGCATCCCGGCGTGTACGCGGATCTGCTGATGGACCGCCTGGATCGGTTCGACGTCCCGGTCTGGCTCGTGAACACGGGCTGGACGGGCGGGCCGTATGGCGTGGGGCAGCGCATGAACATCACGCACACGCGGAACATGGTCCGAGCGGCCATCGGCGGCGCCCTGCGCGACGTGCCCACGGTCATCGACCCGATCTTCCGAGTCGCTGTGCCCACGGAGGTCCCGGGCGTCCCCACCGAGGTCCTCCAGCCGCGCTCGACGTGGTCCGACCCGAAGGCATACGACGTGGCCGCGCGCAAGATCGCCAACATGTTCCACGAGAACTTCGACGCGTACGCCGACGGCGTGAGCGCCGCCGTGCGCGACGCCGGCCCCGTCCGGGCATAGCAGCGAGGGATACGACATGGGCCGCAACAAGGTGACCGTGATCGGCGCAGGCAATGTCGGCGCCACGACCGCCCAGCGCATCGCCGAGGCCGGCCTCGCCGACGTCGTGCTGATCGACATCGTCGAGGGCATGCCCCAGGGCAAGGGCCTCGACCTCGCCGAGGCGGCGCCAGTCGTGCGCCACGACGCGCGAACCACCGGCAGCAACGACTACGCCGATACCGCCGGCTCCGACGTGATCGTCGTGACTTCCGGTCTCGCCCGCCAGCCGGGCATGAGCCGCGACGACCTGCTCGCGAAGAACGCGGGCATCGTGAAGGCGGTCGTCGAGGCATCTACCGCGCAGTCCCCCGATGCGGTCCTCATCATCGTCACCAACCCGCTCGACGCCATGTGCCACGTCGCGATGCAGGCGTCCGGGTTCCCGCGCGAGCGCGTGCTGGGCATGGCCGGCGTGCTGGACTCGGCGCGGTTCCGATCGTTCATCGCGGAGGAGCTCGGCGTGTCCGTCGTGGACACCCACGCCTTCGTGCTCGGCGGCCACGGCGACACCATGGTGCCGCTGTCGCGCTACTCCACGGTGGCGGGCATCCCGATCACCGAGCTCCTCTCGGCGGAGCGCGTCAAGGCCCTCGAGGAGCGCACCGCCAACGGTGGCGCCGAGATCGTGGCGCTGCTCAAGACTGGCTCGGCCTACTACGCCCCGGCCGCGTCCGCGTTCGAAATGGTCGACGCGATCCTGCGCGACCGGCGCCGCGTCCTCCCGTGCGCCGTGCTCCTCCAGGGGGAGTACGGAGTCGACGGCCTGTTCGTCGGGGTGCCGGTCGTCCTCGGCGCAGGTGGGATGCAGCGCGTCATCGAGATCACGCTCACCGACGCCGAACGCGCCGCCTTCGAGAAGTCGACGGCCGCCGTCAGGGAGCTCGTCGACAAGCTAGCGTCCTCCTAGCTCCCGCCTCCCCAGCAACCACGTCCTCGCGCCTGCGTCCTCGCCGTCAAGGGGGCCACTAGACTCGTGCGGTGCCTGCCGCCCTGGCGTTCGCGTTCGATCCGGTCATCCGGCTGTCCGAGACGGCGTCCGTTCGGCTCGAGACCATCGGGCTCGCCGTCGTGCTCTTCGCCGGGCTGCTGCTGGCGGCGCGGATTGCATCCGTGACGCCCGCCATCGCTTCAGTGAGTCCGGCTCAGGTGCTCCGTGTCGATGACCTCGTCTTCATGGTCGTCGGCGCGGTCCCGGGCGCCATCGTCGGCGGGCGGCTGGGTTACGTCCTGGATCACCTCGCCTACTACCAGGCCCATCCCGGAGCGATCCTCGATCCCGCGCAGGGTGGCCTCTCGCTGACTCTCGCCGTCCCGCTCGGGCTCCTCACCGGTGGCGTCATCGCGCGGCTCCTCGGCGCGCCGGTCTCGCGCTGGATGCATGCGATTGCGCTCCCGCTGTTGTTTGTGCTCGGGGCAGGGAAGCTGACCGGCGTCCTGGGCGGGACCGGCCAGGGCGTGCCCGCGGACCTTTCATGGGCCACCGCCTATGTCGGGCCGGGGCCGTGGGGCTCACTTGCCGCCGACGTGCAGTCGCATCCGTCGCAGGCCTACGAGGCGATCGCCGTCGGGGTCGTGCTTGCGGTCGTGGCGATCCTCGGGCGAACCCGGACGTTCGCCCGCCGCGACGGCGCGATCCTGTACGTCGCCCTGCTCCTGTGGGCGGGCGCCCGCTTCGTTGTTGCCTTCACCTGGCGTGATCCGGTGGTGGCGGGGCCACTCCGAACGGAGCAGCTACTCCTGATCGTCGTCGTAATCCTTGCCCTGCTCGGGCTCCTCGAGAGAGCCCGCGCGGGCGGTCGCGTCGCTGTCGATCCGCCCGAACCGGTCGAGGTCGAGTCGAGCCGGACCTGAGCCGCGAGCGGTACCCTTCGGTTCAATCACAGCAGCGCCATGACCCTCCCGAGGTTCACCGATGACCCAGGTAGCCGAGCCAGCAATCGAGCGTTCGACCCCGCTCGCGGACACCGTGCCCCATTGGATCGGTGGGGGGCGAGTAGCCGGGACGTCCGGCCGGCGCGGGCCGGTCTACAACCCGGCGACCGGTGAAGTTGCTCGCGAGGTCGACTTCGCGTCGGTCGAGGAGGTAGACGCCGCGGTCGCGGCGGCGCGCGAGGCCTTCCCCGCGTGGCGCGCGACGTCGCTGTCGAAGCGCACCGAGATCATGTTCCGGATCCGGAACCTCATGGAGGCCCATCGCCACGAGCTCGCGGCGCACCTGACCGCGGAGCACGGCAAGGTCCCGTCGGACGCGCTGGGCGAGATCGCCCGCGGCCTTGAGAACCTCGAGTTCGCCACGGGCGTGGCACACCTCATGAAGGGCAGCTACTCCGAGCAGGCGTCCGGTGGCGTGGACGTGTACATGATCCGGCAGCCCCTCGGGGTCGTCGCCGGGATCACCCCGTTCAACTTCCCGGCGATGGTCCCGATGTGGATGTACGCCAACTCGATCGCGTGCGGCAACACGTTCATCCTGAAGCCGTCGGAGAAGGATCCGTCGGCCTCGTTGTACATGGCGGAGCTGCTCGCCGAGGCCGGCGTCCCGGCCGGCGTGTTCAACGTGGTCAACGGCGACAAGGTCGCGGTCGACCGGATCCTGGAGCACCCCCACATCGCCGCCGTGTCGTTTGTCGGCTCGACGCCGATCGCGCGCTACA
This sequence comes from Candidatus Limnocylindria bacterium, assembly GCA_035513775.1. Lineage (GTDB taxonomy): Bacteria > Chloroflexota > Limnocylindria > Limnocylindrales > CSP1-4 > UBA5189. The sequence continues at coordinate 30,746 of DATKBR010000051.1, read as the reverse complement.
TCTACGAGACCGGCACGAAGCACGGCAAGCGCGTCCAGGCGCTCGGCGGCGCGAAGAACCACATGGTCGTCCTGCCGGACGCAGACATCGACATGGCCGCCGACGCGGCGGTCTCGGCCGCGTACGGCTCCTCGGGCGAGCGGTGCATGGCCGTCGCGACGGTGGTCGCCGTCGGCGCCGTGGCCGACCCGCTGGTCGAGGCCCTCCAGAAGCGGCTGCCGAAGATCGTCGTCGGACCGGGCTCGGACCCGGCGGCCGAGATGGGGCCGCTGGTCACCAGGGTCCACCGCGACAAGGTCGCGACCTACCTCGACAGCGCGGTCCAGCAGGGTGCCGAGGTCGTGGCCGACGGCCGCGAGCACTCGCTCTACAAGGACTCGGACGGCTTCTTCCTGGGCGTGTCGCTCATCGACAGGGTCACGCCGGCGATGGACTGCTACCGCGACGAGATCTTCGGACCGGTGCTGACGGTCACTCGCGTCGAGACGTACGACGAGGCGCTGACGCTCGTCAACGAGAACCAGTACGGCAACGGCACCGCGATCTTCACCCGCGACGGCGGCGCGGCCCGGCAGTACCAGTTCGACGTCAACGTCGGCATGGTCGGGATCAACGTGCCCATCCCGGTGCCGGTCGCGTACTACAGCTTCGGCGGTTGGAAGGGCTCGCTCTTCGGCGACCTGCACATGTACGGCCCCGAGGGGATCCAGTTCTACACCCGGGGCAAGGTCGTGACGTCTCGCTGGCCGGATCCGGGGACCTCGAAGGTGGACCTCGGCTTCCCGCGCACCCGCTGAGCGCTCGGCGAGCCGGGTCGGTCCCGAGCGAACCGGGACACCTGACCCGAGACGCCGGGACGTGGTTTGCGGCATGCTCCGGTTGACGCGAGGCGGGTTTGCCGTCGCGATCTAGATAGACTGCCCCGCATCGCCGCGGCGCATAGCCTCGGCGAGACGACCCGGAGGAGCCATGGCGACGAACGTCCACGGCGCGCCGAGCCGCACCCGGCTCTCGTCCGGTGGCGCCATCCGCCGGTCGGTTCGCCGCTCGCTTCGGGAGTCCACTGGCCGTCTCAAGCCCTCGGTCGTGTACGCCGTCCTCACCGGCGCCATCCTCGTCGCCTATGCCGCGGCAGCCGTCGGCCTCCGCGTGGTGCTGCCGGAAGACCTCCCGTACGCGGTCGCGCTGCTCGCGACCGGTGCCGGTGCGCTGCTCGCCCTCCCGCTCCGGGACCGCCTCCAGCGGATCGTGGACCGCCTCGTCTACGGCGACCGGAACGAGCCCGACCGAGCGCTCACAAGGCTCGGGACGCAGCTCGAGGCGTCGATCGAACCCGAGGCCGTGCCGGCGGTCGTCGTCCGGACCGTCGCGGCGGCGCTCCACCTGCCGTACGTCGCTATCGAACTCCACGAGGCGGGCGGGCCAATTGCCGAGCACGGCGAGATCCCTCGCGACGCCGGCCCTGGAGACCTCCTGCGCCTGGAGCTCGTCCACCGCGGCGCATCGGTCGGGTGGCTCGTTCTCGCGCCACGCTCGCCGCGCGAGCGCCTCGCCGAGGCCGACCTGCGGCTGCTCGCGGACCTCGCCCGGCACGCCGGTCCGGCACTCGAGGCGGCGCGCCTCACGGCAGATCTGCGCGGCTCCCGACTGCGCCTCGTGACGGCCCGCGAGGAGGAGCGCCGCCGGCTGCGCCGGGACCTCCACGACGGTCTCGGGCCGACCCTCGCTGGCACGCTCCTGACGATGGAGGCGGCACGGGCGACGCTCCCGGCGAACCCACGGGATGCCTCGCGGGTCCTTTCCGAGCTGGCCACGGGGACGCGTCGGGCGATCGAGGAAGTCCGGCGCCTGACCTACGACCTGCGTCCCCCGGCGCTCGACGAGCTCGGCCTGGTCGGGGCCCTTCGGGAGCGCGCTGCGTCCTTCGCGGGCGGACCGGCGGGCGTCCTGCGTTTCGACATCCACGTTGGGCGCGACCTGTCGGACCTGCCGGCCGCGGTCGAGGTCGCGGCCTACCGGATCGTCGTCGAGGCGATGACCAACGTCGTCCGGCACAGCGGTGCGCAGCAGGCCACGATCGACATCGCGGGGTCGCGCAGGGAGCTGGTCGTCGAGGTCCGCGACGATGGGCGAGGGATCCGCGGAGCCCGGCACGGGGTCGGGCTGCGGTCGATGCGCGAGCGAGCCGAGGAGCTCGGTGGATCGCTGGAGGTGGGCGGCGAGGACGCGGGCGGCACGATCGTGCGTGCCCGCCTTCCGCTGCACGAGGCGGCGTGACGGCAGGCGCGCTGCGCGTCCTCGTCGTCGAGGACCACCCGCTCTTCCGGGACGGGCTCCGGGCGCTGCTGACATCGCTGCCGGGTCTCGAGCTGGTTGGCGAGGCCGAAGACGGGGACGCCGCGGTCCGGATGGCGACGACGCTCGCTCCCGACGTCGTGCTCATGGATCTCGGGATGCCCGGCCGGAGCGGGATCGACGCGACGCGGGCGATCACCGCCTCGCACCCGGGAATGGGCGTCCTCGTCCTGACGATGTTCGAGGACGACGAATCGGTCTTCAGCGCGATGCGCGCCGGCGCCCGGGGCTACCTCTTGAAGGACGCCGGCCGGGACGAGCTTGCCCGGGCGATCGAATCGATCGGCCACGGCGGGGCGATCTTCGGCGCCGGCGTCGCGCGGCGCGTCCAGGCCTTCTTCGCGGCCTCGTCGGGCAATCGCGTGGATCCGTTCCCGGACCTCACGGCCCGCGAGCGGGAGGTCCTCGACCGTGTCGCCCGCGGCGAGTCAAACGGGACCATCGCGGCCCGGCTCGCGATCAGCGGCAAGACCGTCCGCAACCACGTCAGCACGATCCTCGGCAAGCTGATGGTCGTGGATCGGTCGCAGGCGATCGTTCGCGCTCGCGAGGCGGGTCTCGGCAGCGAGTCTGCCCGCGGGCGGTGATCGAGACGGGTCTCGCCGGCCGGTCCGGGTGGCGGTTCTGGCCGTTCGCCGCGGCGGCCTGGCTGTTCGTCGCCTGCGTGGTCGTCCAGTTCTTCCTGGTCGGCCTGCGCGTCTTCGACGTCAAGCCGTGGACGGAGCTCCACGCCGACTTCGCATACCTCTACGGCTGGCTCACGCCAGTCCTGGTGCTCCTCGCCGCTGCGAGCCGCGCCCCTGCCCGGACACAGCGACTGGCCCTGGTCCTCCTGGTCCTCTTCGCAATCCAGACATTCCTCCCGCTGCTCGCCGCCGACGCGCCGTGGCTTGCGGCCCTCCACGCAGTCAACGCCCTCGTAGTGGCCTGGGTTGCCGTACGACTCGCGCTCGAAGCGTCGACCAAGCCCGATCGATCCGGGACGCCGAGCCGATGATCCCGGGACGCCGGGACGTCCAGCATTACAGCCGTCGATCTCGCCCGGCATGGAGGGTCCAGGGATGAAAGCAGCTCGGTACGTGGCCGCGGGCATGGCGTGGGTGTTCGTCGCGGCGGTGGTTTACCAGGTGTTCCTCGCCGGGGTGGGCATCTTCGGCGCCGGCGGGCTGGCCCCGCATCGCGACTTCGGGTACCTGATCCCGCTGCTGTCCCTCGTGCTGCTCGTGGCTGTCGCCGTCGCGCGGGCCCCGTCGACCATCCTGCCCGCAGTGCTGCTGCTCGTGCTGGCGGGAGTGCAGACGATCCTGCCGTGGTTCCGTATCGAGGCTCCGTACGTCGCGGCGCTGCACCCCGTCAACGCCCTGGCGATCGGACTGCTTGGATTCGTGATCGCGCGCCGGGCCACGGCGTTCGCGCGGGGCACCGCGTTAGCCCGGCCAGCGGAAGGACCCGCACCGGCCGAGCTTGCTGCTCAGGCCGACTAGGCGATGGGCATCACGGCGATCATCGTTGCCGCAGCGGCGCTGGCCGGCTATGTCGTCACGACGCTGCTGCTCCGTTCGCTCGGCTATCCGGGCGACCCCGCCGACGGTCCGGCTATCACGGGAGCGGCGATCTACGGGCTCGCCGCACTGGCACTGGTGCAGCTGGTCCGCAGGCTGCGGTCGCGGTCAAGCTGAGGACGGCGCCGCCCGGAAGCGAGCGTCATGCGACAGCGCTTGCGCCGCCCGGCGGGAACGACGGCTGGCAGGTCAACGACGTCACGATCCGCGGTATCGTGTTTGGACCACATGTCCATGACCGCCGAGGAAGCAGCGCGTACGGCGCCGCGCGTTCGCGACGCGGTGGGTTGGCGCCCGCGCCCGACGCTGGCAGGCGCCGACTACGCGAGCCAGGCCGTCTACGACGAGGAGCGCGAGCGACTCTTCTACGGCGGCTGGTTCTGCGTCGGCCGCGCCGACGAAGTCGCGAGCCCCGGCGAGTACCTCGTCCGTGACGTAGCCGGCGAGTCCGTATTCGTCGTCCGCAACCGCGCCGGCGAGCTGCGGGCCTTCTACAACGTTTGCGCCCACCGTGGTACGAAGCTGCTCGATGACGAGCCCGGCTGCGGCCACCTGGACAAGGCCCTCAAGTGTCCGTATCACGCCTGGTCCTACGACTACGACGGCCGGCTTCTCGCGACGCCGAATGTGCACGAGGACGAGCTGTTCGAGCGCGCGGACTACCCGCTCCACGGGATCGCAGTCGACGAGTTCGCGGGCTTCCTGTTCGTGAACCTCGCCGAGTCGCCGCGCCCGCTCCGTGACCACCTCCTCGACAGCAACGAGACGATCACGGACTTCGACCGCTACCGGATGTCGGAGCTGCGCCTCGGGCGCCGGATCACCTACGACGTCGCGGCGAACTGGAAGATCGTCGTCGAGAACTACAACGAGTGCCTCCACTGCCCCACGATCCACCCCGAGCTGGTCGCGGTGATCCCGCTCTACCGCAAGGGCGATGTCTGGGACGGCGAGACCCGCGACGGCGGCAACCTGATGGTCGAGGGCGCCACCTCGTTCACCGCGACCGGCACCTCAGACCTGCCGAAGTTCCCCGACCTCTTCCCGGAGGACTACGGCACCTACTACGGGGCCTTCCAGTTCCCGAACCTGATGGCCAACCTCCATCCGGACTCGGTGATGGCGTACCTGGTCTACCCGAACGGGCCGGCCCGGACGACCGTCATCTCCGAGTTCTACTTCCGGCCGGAGGCGCTGGCCCTGCCGGGCTTCGACCCGAGCCCCACGGTCGAGCTGTGGGACATCGTCAGCCGCCAGGACTGGGTCGTCTGCGAGCGGGCCCAGCTGGGCGTCTCGTCGCGCGGCTTCCGTGGCGGCGTTTACCCGCGCAAGGACCGCCTGCTGTTCGACTTCAACGAGCGCTGGCGCCGGGCGATGGGGAGGCCGCTCGTCGGCTGAGGGTCCGGGAGCCTGGCAGGATCAGCGCGGCTCGCGCGCGTCGGTGCGCCGCCGCTCGTAGGCCAGGACGGCGAGGATGACCAGCCCAACCACGACGTACGCCCAGAAGTAGACGAGCGTCCCGGGCTTCGAGGCATCGAACAGGCTGAAGTTGAGCGCCGCTGCGAGCGTGATGGGGACGATGAGGTACAGGCCGGACGTGCCCAGCGACCGGTACGGCCCGACCTGTCTCGACAGGACCAGCGACAGGATCGCCGCGGCGAGCGCGAACAGGAACGCACTGAACGCCTTGATGCTGAACAGGCCCATCGGCTCGGGGAGCACCTCGCCGCGCGCCGTCGCGCCGTCCGGCCCGGCGAGGAGCGTTCCGACCGCGAGGAACAGGACGAACCCGCCGACCAGGCCGGCGATCGCGCGGATCCACAAAGGCGCCCGCCGGCCCATGTCGACAGTCGCCGCGTCCGCGCCGCGAAGGCTCAGCGCGGCGCACGCCGCGCCGACCGCCAGGGCGGCGAGCCCGACCAGGTACGGCCACGTCAGCAGGTGGCCCACCTGGAGCCTGCCCGCGAACGCGGCAACGACGGCCAGCTGCCCGACGCCGAACAGGCCGAGGTAGATGAGCAGCCCGTACAGCCGCCGCGACGGCCCGCCCACGACCGCATGGATCGCGATGGCCGCGGTGCCCAGGCTCCAGCCACCGATCGTCTGGGCCAGCAACGGCCCCACCGCCCATGGGAACTCGCCGACAGCCCAGCTGGGTGCGAGGAACGCCGGCACGCCGATCACGAGGAACGCGGCAGCGCCGATGCCGAGCAGGACTCGCGCGACAAGACGGACCATGTCGCGAATCTAGCCCAACGGGAATCCCGCCTGCACGCGGTCCGCGCGCGTTCCCGGGGCGGCGAACGTCAGGCGGGCAGGCGCCGGAGGACGAGGAGGGCGAGGTCGTCGGCAGGGCTGGCGTCGCCCTGGAATTCGAGGACGGACTGGATGACCGCGCGGGAGGTGTCCTCCGCGGGACCGCGGTAACTGTCGGCCGCCAGCTGTTCGAAGCGCGGAGTCCCGAAGCGGCCGCCGGCCGGTGACGCGGCGTCCGTGATCCCGTCGGTGTACAGGACGAGCCGGTCGCCGGGCCGGATCTCGACCGTCTCCGCGGTGAGGTCGAGCCTGCCGAAGACGCCGACCAGGGGGCCGCCTCCGGCGATCCAGCGCGCCCCGGATCCGTCGCCGGGCACGAGGAGAGGCATCTCGTGGCCGGCGCTTGCGAAGGTGAATACGCCGGTGTCGAGTTCCATAACGCCGGCGAGAATCGTCACGAACAGGCCGGTCCGCCGTTCGTCGACGAGGATGTGGTTCGTGAGCTCCAGCGCCCGGACTGGGTCGCCCGATCGATCCAGCGCCGAGCGCATCACCGGCCTGACGAAGGCCATCAGCAGCGCGGCCGAGATCCCCTTTCCCGAGACGTCCGCGATGACCACTCCAAGCTGCCGCGGCCGGGCTGGATCGAGGATCGGGAAGACGTCGAAGAAGTCGCCGCCGATGGAGCGAGCCGGCTGGTAGTCGCTCGCGATCTCCCAGCCGTCGGCCTCGATGCCGGTCAGCAGGACGAGGGTGCGCTGGATCCGCTGCGCGACCCGCAGCTCGCGATCGAGGAGATCGCCGTCCGTGGCCGTGGGGTCAGCCTCCCTGGAGGGCGGTGATTGCGTCGGCCCGGCTGGCGTCCACGCCGAAGAGGTTGCTCATCCCGGTTCGCTCGAGCACGCGCGCGATCGATTCCTGCGCCGCCGCGAGCCGCACGTTCGCAGCGGACGCGTCGTGATCGTGTGAGACCTCGTGCAACGCGCCCCAGCCCATCTCGGGGTCCGGCGGGGTCTCGCCGCGCATTATCCGGAGGGCCGAGTGGAGCGCGAACAGGCCGGAGCTGGCCATGAATGACAGCTTCGACATGTCGAAGACGAGTCCCCGCGCGCCGCGCGCGTAGGCGTCACGGACGACCTCGATTACCTGCTCGTAGTTCGACGCGTCGAGCTCGCCGTCGAGCGCCACGACCGTCAGGGACGGGCTGCCACCCAGGTGTTCGACATCGATCGTCATCGCCACGGGTCAACCCTCCTTGGCCGGATCGTCGATCGAGCGCACCAGCGTGAGCTCGTTGCCTCCATCGGGACGGACATGATGACGCACCTCGTCGGTCATCGTTCGCAGCAAATGGATACCGACGCCCATGCCACCCGGACGCCGGGACACCGGAGGACGCGTGGTATCCGGCGTGGGCGCCGCCGTCGGGTCGAACGCGGGCGCCCGATCCAGTAGCTGGATCTCGATCTTCCCGTCCCGTAGCGCCGCCTCGATCTCGATCTCGCCGGGCGCGCCGCCGTAGCCGTGGAGCATCACGTTGCAGGTCGCCTCGTCGACGGCCTGGACGAGATCGTTGGCCACGAGCTTGGAGCCGCCGAAGTCCGCCACCGCGTCCCGGACGAACGTCCGGACCTCCGCGAGCCGGTCGACGCTGGAGTCGACGCGAAGCCGGCGGGCCTCGCCCGTCGATCGCGACACGACGTCAGGCCATCCGGGCGTAGTCGGCGGTGGAGCGCTTGATGAACCTGCCGGCGCCCTTCTTGCCCGTGAACTTGCCGTCCCGTACCACGACTGAGCCGCGGCTCATCACGATGTCGGAGCCGCCCTGGACTTCGCGACCCTCGTAGCACGAGTAGTCGACGTCCATGTGATGGGTCTTCGCCGAGATCGTGTGCTTCCGGTTCGGGTCGTAGATCACGAGGTCGGCGTCGGAGCCGACCGCGATGGCGCCCTTTCGGGGATACATCCCGAACAGCTTCGCCGGCGCGGACGACGTGATCTCCACCCAGCGCTCCTTCGTCATCCTCCCGCCGATGACGCCCCCGTCGTGGAGAAGGTCCATCCGGTCCTCGACGCCCGGCAGGCCGTTGGGGACCTTGCGGAAGTCGCCCTTGCCGAGGTCCTTCTGGCCTTCGAAGTCGAACGGGCAGTGGTCCGTGGAGACGACCTGCAAGTCGTCCTTGATGAGACCCGTCCAGAGCTCGTCCTGGTGGTCCGGCGAGCGGAGCGGGGGCGAGCAGACGAACTTCGCACCCTCGAACCCGTTGCCCAGGTCGTCCAGCGAGAGGAAAAGGTACTGGGGGCACGTCTCGGCAAAGGCCTGCGAGCCGCGGTCGCGGGCATCGCGGACGGCGTTCAGCGCATCGCGCGCCGAGAGGTGGACGATGTACACGGGAACCTGAGCCGCTTCCGCGAGCCGGATGACGCGGTTCGTCGCCTCGCCCTCGAAGACGGGGTAGCGCGCGATCCCGTGGTACAGCGGATCGGTCTTGCCGTCCGCGACCAGGTCGGCGGCCACGATGTCGATGGCGAGGCCATTTTCGGCGTGCATCATGATCAGCCCGCCGTTCTTCCCGGTCTGCTGCATCGCCCGGAAGATCGCGCCGTCGTCGCTGAAGAAGACGCCGGGGTACGCGGTGAAGAGCTTGAAGTCCGGCACGCCCTCGGTGACGAGCTGGTCCATCTCGGCGAGGGTGGCGTCGTTGACGTCGCTCATGATCATGTGGAAGCCGTAGTCGGTGACGGCGTTGCCCTCGGCCTTCGCGTGCCAGGCGTCGAGGCCTTCGCGCAGGCTCTTGCCGCGCGACTGGACGGCGAAGTCGACGATGCTCGTGGTGCCCCCGAACGCCGCCGCGCGCGTCCCGGTCTCGAAGGTGTCCTTCGCGAACGTGCCGCCGAACGGCAGCTCCATGTGCGTGTGGACGTCGATCCCGCCCGGGATGACGTACCTGCCGGATGCATCGATGGTCTCGTCGGCCTGGACCATTGCGCCGATGCCGGAGCCGAGCGCCGCGATCGTCTCGCCGTCGACGAGGACGTCGGCGGAGTAAGAACCGTCGGCCGTGACGATCGTTCCGTTCGAGATCAGGGTGCGCATCGCTCCTCCTTCGATGAGGAGGAGATCGTAGCGAGCCGCACCCGTCGCGGCTCGGTCGCGGTCCTCAGCCGATCGAGAGGGTCACCCTGAAGCCGAGCATGGCGGCGAACCCGAGGTGGATCGACCAGACCATTACGGCGCCCCCCAGGGCAAGCACGGAGGCGACGAAGGCGGTCGTGGAAACGAACCGCTCGTAGCGGCGACGACGTCGCGCGGCCGGACCTTCCTGGCCCCACCACGGGTCACGACGACGAAAGGCCAGGATGCTCGGCATGACGCGCCTCGACTGCAACTGACCGGAGACGGGCGAAGGACCGCCAGTGTCGGTCAAGGTGCGGTCCGCAGGGAAGGCGGACCTTTGGTTCGAGGGCCGGAGTCGATTCTCCCAAGTACCCGCGGACCGGGCCTACTTGGCGGTCTTGGCCTTGTTCTGCTTCGGCTTCTTGGGGGTCTTGGCCTTCTTGTCCACGTCAACCTCCGGGTGGCGGTGGGGATGCCTGCAGCCGAAATCCTACCGCGGCCACCGGCGCCCGTGTCCTATGCCGAGGCGACGCCGCGCAGCTCTGGTATGACCTCGCGCCCGATGCGCTCCAGCTGCTCGCGCTCGTCGCCGTTCATGAGGTACACGTTGAACTGGTCCACGCCGGCGTCGGCCAGGATGTGCAGCTTCTCGACGACCTCGCCCACCTCGCCCAGGACGCAGAACCGGTCCGTGACCTCGTCGCCGACGAAGTCGGCGTTGGATGAGCCGACCTCGGCGTGATGGAGGTAGTCGTAGCCGGCCCGGTCTCGGATGTACCCGGTGAGCGACTCGGGGAGCTGCTCGCGCGGGTATTTGTTCACGAGGTCGACGACATGGTTCGAGACGAGCGCCGGGAACCAGCGCGTCCGCTCCCGACCCAGATCCCGGGGGCCGAGATGGAGCGGTGCGGCCGCCTGCACCTTGATGCCTGCCGGGTCGCGCCCGGCCGCCGACGCGGCCTCGCGCACCTGCCCGACGAACCAGCGGATGAGGTCCGGGTCGGCCAGTTGGAGGATCACGCCATCGGCGACACGCCCGGTCATCGCCAGGGCCAGCGGACCGTAACCGGCGACCCAGACGGGGAGGGTCCAGCGGCCGGTCCACGTCAGGGTGATCTCGGTTCCCTCGTACGTTACGGCGCGGCCCTCGACGAGGTCGCGGATGACCGTGATCGCCTCCTCGGTGCCGGCCACCGAGATCGGCGGCTTGCCGAGGACCCGTCGGGACGAATCGCCCCGCCCGATCCCGAGGTCCATCCGGCCGCCGCTAATCTCGTTGAGGGTCGCCAGCGCGGACGCCGTCACCGACGGTTCGCGCGTCCCCGGGTTCGTGACACACGTCCCCAGTCGCATCGCCGTCGTGTTCATTGCCATCAGCGTCAAGAGCGGGTACGGCTCCCGAAACAGGACGTGCGTATCGAACAGCCAGCCGTACCCGAAGCCGACGGCCTCGGCGGCCTTCGCCAGCTCGACCGTCTGCGCGGCGGTTTGCTCCCCCTTGAGCGTGAATCCGAACTGCATACCGTCGACCCTCCTCGAAGGGCGCGATTGTAGTCGTTCCAGGCAGGATTCCGGGCCCCTCCGACGATCTCCCGGAACCGTGCGGCAGCGCCGGCATGACCGTCCAGATCACGCTGCGCCGCACCGGGCCGTAGCCTCGGGCTAGGGTCGCGTGAGGTCGCCGTAGGCGTCGGGCCGGCGGTCGCGGTAGAACTGCCAGGTCTGGCGAACCTGCTGGACCACGTCGAGGTCCATCTCGCGGACGATCAGCTCCTCGTCGTACGGCGAGCCGACCGGGCCGATGAACTGGCCGCGCGGATCGCAGAAGTAGCTCTGGCCGTAGAAGTCGTCGTCGCCGATCTCCTTCTCGATGCCCACGCGGTTGATCGTGCCGACGAAATAGCCGTTAGCGACGGCGTGAGAGACCTGCTCGATCCGCCACAGGTACTCACTGAGGCCGCGCGACGTGGCCGAGGGAATGAACACCATCTCGGCGCCGTTCAGGCCCAGGGCGCGGGCGCCCTCCGGGAAGTGGCGGTCGTAGCAGATGTACACGCCGACCTTGCCGACGGCGGTCTCGAACACTGGGTAGCCCATGTTCCCGGGCCGGAAGTAGAACTTCTCCCAGAAGCCCTTCACGTGCGGGATGTGGGTCTTGCGGTACTTGCCGAGGAACTTGCCATCCGCGTCGATTACGGCGGCGGTGTTGTAGTAGATGCCCGAGGCCTGCGCGTCCTCCTCGTACATCGGCACGACGAGGACCATGCCCGTCTGCTTCGCGAGGTCCTGCATCCGCTTCGTGGTGGGGCCGTCGGGGATGAGTTCCGTGTAGGCGTAGTACTGGGCGTCCTGGACCTGGCAGAAGTACGGTCCGTAGAACAGCTCCTGGAAGAGCATCACCTGCGCGCCCTGCCTGGCGGCCTCGTGCGCTCGGGCCTCGTGCTTCTGGATCATCGACTCCTTGTCGCCCGTCCAGCTCGCCTGCAGCAGTGCGCCCTTCACGATCCTCGGCATCTGAAGCCCTCGTGCATGCGTGGTGTCCGCCAGAGCCGAGAGCGTACACCGACCGTTTGACCTCGCGGGCGAGGGGGCGGACGATCCGCGCCATGGACCCGACGCCCAGACGCTTCCCGATCCGCGTCGAGCGCCGCTATCGGTGGATCCTGCGCATCTTCGGCGTGACGCCCCGGAACTCCTTCGTCGACCTCGGCGAGACCCTCGAGGCGCATTTCGGCTGGTCGCACGTCTCGGCGCCGGTCTCGAACATCACGCGCTGGTCGATCGAGGGGCCGTGGCTCGCGATCACTGCTCTCGGGGTACGCAAGAGCATCCGCCACGGCGACCTGACGTTCGCCGGGACCCCGGTCGGCGGCGTCCGCGTCGACTTCCGGGAGCGGGTCCCGTACTGGCGCTTCCGCCTGCCGGCGCTGTACGTCACGGTCGAGGACCTCGAAGGATTCGGGCGCGCGCTGGCGGCGCGGGGCATTCCCGGCGAGGACCGCCGACAAGGTTCGAAGGCCGGTTAGGCCCATCGCACAGACCTCGTCGAGGCGGCCCAGGGAATATCCGGCATCGCGGATCCGGCACCGAGCTGATCCAGCGCAGGCCCCAACGCCTTACGCGGCCCTTACCAACCGGGCTTGCGACGGGTGGGACGGGCGCGGCGGAGGCGGGGTAGGGTTCGGTCGATCAGTGAAGCCGGTTCACCCGGCCCGGCCGGCCACCCGGCCGCATCCAGCCAAGGGGTCCCAGTCCATGCCTCATCCGCGTACCAGCCGACGGCGCCTGCTCTCGATCGGCGTCGCAGCCTTCGCCGTCATGGCGCTCCCAGCGTCGATGCTCGCCGCGACCCTGCCCGGCACCGACGGGCCGGATCACATCGTGGGCACCGGGGAGGCCGACACGATCACCGGCCTCGGTGGCGACGACACCCTCGAGGGCCTGGGCGGCCCGGACGCGATCTCCGGCGGGCCCGATGACGACCTCATCTACGGCGGCGCCGGCCGCGACCGGCTGGCCGGCGGCACGGGCAACGACCGGATTCGTGGTGGATGGGGCTCCGACGGCATCTCCGGCGGGGCCGGTGCGGATCGGCTGTCGGGCGGGCCCGGCGCCGACGTCATCCACGGCGGTGCCGGCCCGGACGTCCTGTACGGCGGCGGTGGCCCCGACTTCATTGCAGGTGGCCCCGGCCGTGACCTCGTCTACGGCGGCTACGGCAACGACATCATCCGGGTTGGGAGAGACAACACGCCGGACGCGGTCCGGTGTGGTCCCGGCTGGGACGTCGTCTACCTGGGCCGCTACGACATCGCGGACGCGAGCTGCGAGCGGGTCATCAGGACGCTCGAGGGCTGACCTTCGTCCAGCTCGAACCGGGAGGCCGCCGCGCCGGGGGCGCGGCGGCCTTCTTCGTGCCTGCGCCGGCGGCGGGGCGTAAGGGGAATGGCATCTGCGACAATCGGGCCGCGCCACCGAATCTCACGACCGAGCCGAAACGGAGCCCCCAATGGCCGTCGAATCCGCCAACAAGAGCATGACCAGCGAGGAGATCGTCGCCCTCAGCCGGGCCCACACCTTCTTCTCGTGGTCCGTCCAGAGCGCGCTCGACCCGATCGCCATCGACCGCGCCGAGGGCGTCTACCTGTACACGCCCGAGGGCAAGCGGATCCTCGACTTCAACAGCCAGCTGATGTCCGTGAACATCGGCCACGGCGACCGGCGCGTGGTCGACGCGATCACCGAGCAGGCGCTGAAGCTGCAGTACGTGCAGCCGGCGTTCGCCACGGAGATCCGCGCCCGGCTGGGCCAGAAGATGGCCGGGATCATGCCCGGCGACATGGACAAGGTGTTCTTCACCCTCGGCGGCGCCGAGGCGATCGAGAACGCGATCAAGTTCGCCCGTCAGCACACGGGCCGGTACAAGGTCCTCGCCAGGTACCGCTCCTACCACGGCGCCACGTTCGGTGCGATGACCCTCACCGGGGACCCGCGCCGCTGGGCTAACGAGCCGGGCCTGGTCGGGGTCGTGCGCTACGCGGACACGCACCGCTGGGGCGAGGCCGAGCCACGGCCCGTGGCCGAGAGCCTGCAAGGCCTCGAGGACGTCATCCGCTACGAGGGCGCGCACACCATCGCGGCGATCTTCCTGGAGACGATCGTCGGCACCAACGGCATCCTCATCCCGCCCGACGGCTATCTCAAGGGCGTGCGCGAGATCTGCGATCGCAACGGGATCCTGATGGTCGCGGACGAGGTCATGGCCGGCTTCGGGCGGACCGGCCGCTGGTTCGCAGTCGACCACTGGGACGTCGTGCCGGACCTGATGACGATGGCCAAGGGCCTGACCAGCTCGTACCTGCCGCTCGGAGCGGTCGGGATGCGGCAGGAGATCGCCGAGGCCTTCGAGACCAAGATGTTCTACGGCGGCCTCACGTACTCCTCGCACCCGGTCAGCCTCGCCGCGGCTCTCGCCACGATCTCGGTCTACGAGGAGGACGACCTCATCGGCAACGCGCAGCGGCTGGGGGCGGTGATGCGAGCGCACCACGAGCGACTCGCCTCGAAGCACCCGTCGGTCGGCGCGCACCGCAACCTGGGCCTGTTCGGGATCCTGGATCTCGTCCGCAGCCGGGCCCCTTGGACGCCGCTGACCCCGTACAACGGCACGTCGGACGAGATGAAGGCGATCGCGAAGTTCTTCCGCGAGAACGGCCTGTACACCTTCGCCCCGAACAACTCGATCCACACCAACCCGCCGCTGTGCATCACCGAGGACCAGCTCGCCGAGGGCTTCGACATCATCGACCGGGCCCTCGACATCGCCGACCAGGCCGTCTCCGGCTGATGCGGCGCAGGTCGGCGGTATGACCGCCGAGCGCATCGAGCGGCCCGCTGCGGAGGCCGCGCCGCGCGTCCCGCTGCGTCGCCGGCTCCGGCCGGTCATCGGGACGCTCTCGGTCGTGGCGATCCTGCTCGTCATCTGGGAGGTCGGGAAGGCGATCTTCGGGGACCCGTGGCGCTACGACTCATTCCTGGGCACGGGCATCGCCATCAACTTCCGCCCGCCGCTGAAGATCATCCAGTTCAACGACCTCAACCTGCCCCACATCTGGGACGTGATCGCCTCGTTCGGTGACCAGAGCGCCAACGGCCAGACGTACTTCGCCAGCCTCGTCGGGTCGGCGCTGTTCACGCTGCGCGGCGCGGCCCTGGGGTTCGTCCTGGGCACGCTGATCGGGCTCGGCCTCGCCGTGCTCCTGATCCATGTACGCGTGCTTGAGCGGGGGCTCGTGCCTCTCCTGGTCGCGAGCCAGACGATTCCGATCGTGGCGATCGCGCCGATCGTCGTCGTGGGCCTCAAGGCGGGCTGGTTCGGGGTCGCGATCGTCGCGAGCTACCTGACATTCTTCCCGGTCACGATCGCGGCGATTCGCGGCCTGCGCGCCGCGGACCCCCGCGCGTTCGAGCTCATGCGCTCGTACGCGGCGACCCGGACGTCCATCCTCGCCAAGCTGCGCTTTCCGGCCTCGGCGCCGTACGTGTTCACCGCGTTCAAGGTCTCCGCGACTGCGTCGGTGGTGGGCGCAATCGTCGGCGAGTTTCCCGCCGGGATCCGCGAGGGCCTGGGCGGCGCGCTCCTGCAGGCGATGCAGTACTACTCGATCAACCCGGGTCGGCTGTGGGCGGCGATCCTGGTGACCGCCGCGGTGGGCATCGGCGCGTTCCTGCTGGTCGTCGTCGTGGAGCGGCGGGCACTCCGCAGCTATCGGCCGGTCGATCTGGGCGCCGCCGCATGAGCGACAGCGCGGGGACCGACCGGGGCGCCGGCGGGCCGGTCGTCGAGCTGCGCAGCGTCGAGAAGACGTTCGGGGGGTCCGCTGGGCGGGTGCATGCGTTGTCGGACATCGACCTCTCCATCGACGCCGGCGAGTTCATCACGCTGATCGGCCCGTCGGGCTGCGGCAAGTCGACGCTGCTGCGCATCGTCGGCGACCTGATCCCGCCGACGTCGGGCGACGTCATCGTGAACGGCAAGCCCGCCCACCGCGCCCGACTCGACCGCGACTACGGCATGGTCTTCCAGGCACCGGTGCTGTTCGACTGGCGGACTGTCGCCCGCAACGTGGAGCTGCCGCTCGAGGTGATCGGGCGGCCGAAGGCCGAGCGCGAGGCCAAGGCACGCGAGATGCTCGACCTCGTCGAGCTCGGCGACTTCGCCGGCCACCATCCGTGGCAACTGTCCGGTGGCATGCAGCAGCGCGTCGCGATCGCCCGTGCCCTTGCGCTGGACCCGGCGATCCTGCTCATGGACGAGCCGTTCGGCGCGCTCGACGAGATGACCCGCGAGCGCATGAACCTGGAGCTGCTCCGGATCTGGGACCGCACCGGCACGACCGTCATCTTCGTGACCCACTCGATCCCCGAGGCGGTCTTCCTCTCGACGAGGGTCGTCGTCATGTCCGCGCGGCCCGGGCGGATCACCTGCGTAGTGCCCATCGACCTGCCCCACGAGCGATCGGTGGAGACGCGCGAGATGGACCGTTACTTCGAGCTCGTCACCGAGGTTCGCGAGACGTTGCGCGCCGGCGAGCCGGGCGGCGCCGATGCGGCGTCGGAGCGAGTCCGCGCCGAGGGCCTGTCCGCGTGATCGACGGCGCCGGCGGCGAGCTCGCGCAGGCATCCTTCGGCGCACGGTTCGGTACCCGGGCCCGGGACTGGGGGCTACCGGCGGCGATCTTCCTGGGCGCCCTCGTGGCCTGGGAGCTGGTCGTCCGTGTGCTCGGCCTGAAGCAGTTCATCCTGCCCAGCCCTGTCGCGATCGGCGTGGCGACGGCCACCTACTGGCCGGAGCTGTGGACCTCGGCGACGTACACGTTCGTCGAGATCATCGCCGGGCTGCTCATCGGCGCGACCGGCGGGATCCTGGTC
Source organism: Candidatus Limnocylindria bacterium (assembly GCA_035513775.1). Taxonomy (GTDB): domain Bacteria; phylum Chloroflexota; class Limnocylindria; order Limnocylindrales; family CSP1-4; genus UBA5189. Next base: position 14,024 of record DATKBR010000051.1, on the reverse strand, counting down.
GGCGCGCTCACCGCTCGATACGGGCTGCTGCGCGATTCGCTGCTGCCATTCGGCATCGCCGCAAACTCGATCCCGATCATCGCCTTTGCGCCCCTGTTCAACAACTGGTTCGGCATCGACAAGCAGCTGTCGAAGGCCATGATCGCCGCGGTCCTGGTGTTCTTCCCGGTGATGATCAACACGGTTCGCGGGCTCCTGTCGGTGGACGCCGGCGCCATCGAGCTGATGCGCTCGTACGCCGCCAGCGAATCCCAGGTGTTCCGGCGCGTCCGCGTTCCGGCGGCCCTGCCGTTCGTGTTCACGGGCCTGCGGCTCGCCACGACGCTGGCCACGATCGGGGCCATCATCGGCGAGTACTTCGGGGCGACGTCCCTGAGCCTCGGCCAGTACATCGCCCGGAACATGTCATTCCTCGCCGTCGAACGGGCGTGGGCAGCGATCGTCTTCGCCTCGGCAATCGGCATCGGGCTGTACATGCTGGTCGTCCTCATCGAGCGCCGAGTGATGCCGTGGCACGCCGCCCGGATCGAGGTCGCCTGACGCGATTCACGGGTCCGGCGCCCCTACGACGTCGGGGGCCGGTCGCTAGACTGCGGGGACGCTGGCTCGGTTGCCACTCGCCGGCGCGGAGGTTCCGGCCAGACGGCCGGTGGAGGAGGACACATACCCATGCATGCAATGCGCCGCGTCGCGGTCCTTGCGGCAGTCGCGGTCTTCGTCGCTGTCGGCTGCGCCGGCGGCGCTCCGTCGGCCGCGCCGGCCGTCAAGATCCGGCTCCAGCTCCAGTGGTTCCCGCAGGCCCAGTTCGCGGGCTACTTCGCGGCGAAGGAGAAGGGCTTCTACACGGCCGAAGGGCTCGACGTCGACATCCTCGCCGGCGGCGTGGACATCGTCCCGGCGACGGTCGTCGCGGGCGGCAACGCCGAGTTCGGCATCAGCTGGGTGCCCAAGATGCTCGCGTCGCGCGAGCAGGGCGCGGACGTGCAGGTCATCGGCCAGGTGTTCCAGCGCTCGGGCACGCTCCAGGTCGCCTGGAAGGACTCGAACATCACGAAGCCCGAGGACTGGCGCGGCAAGAAGGTCGGGACGTGGGGCTTCGGCAACGAGCACGAGCTCTACGCGGCCATGCGCAAGGTCGGCATCGACCCGGCCGTCGCCGCGGACGTCACGATCGTCCCGCAGGACTTCACCATGACGGCCTTCCTGAACGGTGAGATCGATGCCGCGCAGGCGATGATCTACAACGAGTACGCGCAGGTGCTCGAGGCCAAGAACCCCGACACGGGCCAGCTGTACACGGTCGCCGACATGGACGTCATCTCCATGGAGTCGGCCGGCACGGCGATGCTCCAGGATGCGATCTTCGCCTCGCAGGCATGGCTCGCCCAGGCCGGCAACGAGGACGTCGCGGTCCGTTTCCTGCGCGCATCGTTCAAGGGTTGGCAGTTCTGCCGCGACAACGTCGCCGAATGCGTCGACATCGTCCTCAAGTCCGATGCCCTGCTGCCGAAGGGCCACCAGACCTGGATGATGAACGAGATCAACGCCTTGATCTGGCCCAGCCCGGCCGGCATCGGGATCATGGACCAGGCCGCCTACGACCGGACCGTCTCGGTCGCGACCGAGGGCAAGGTCCTGACCACGCCACCGGTCGACGGCTTCCGCAACGACCTGGCCCAGCGGGCGCTCGAGAACCTTGGTGGCGACACCATGGGCACGGGCTACACGAAGCCTGCGGTCCAGGTGACCGAGGGCGGCAAGTAGCGGGCGGCACCCTTTGTCACGAAATGGGAGGCCGGCCCATCGGGCCGGCCTCGCCGATCGCGGGCAGGCACGCGATCCCGGGTGGTCGTCGCCGAGGGGTGCCCAGCTTCGCGGCAATGCGTCTGCAACGTCCGCGGCTCGTCGTACCCCGCCCCCGCAACGCCCGCGAGGTGGGCCTTCACTACCCTCCCGACATGTTGGGCATTGACGGCAGCCAGGCGCCCGCGAGCGAGCGAGCTGTCGCCGAGCAGGCTGCGGGCGTCCCGATGATCGAAATCCGCGACGTCCACAAGTGGTTCGGCCAGCTCCACGTCCTGCGGGGCGTCTCGCTATCGGTCGCCGAGGGCGAGGTCGTCGTCGTCATCGGCCCGTCCGGATCCGGCAAGAGCACCCTGCTCCGCTGCGTGAACCGGCTGGAGCCGCTCGATGATGGCGACATCGTCGTTGACGGGCGTTCGGTCCGCGCGCCGGGCCTCGACGTGAACGCGCTCCGGCGGGAGATCGGGTTCGTATTCCAGTCGTTCAATCTCTTCCCGCACCTCACCGCGATGCAGAACGTGATGCTGGCCCCGATGCACGTCCGTGGGCTGGATCGGCGAACGGCCGAGCTGCGGGCGAGGACCCTGCTCGGCAAGGTCGGCATCCCCGAGAAGGCGGACGCGCGTCCGGTCCAGCTCTCTGGCGGGCAGCAGCAGCGGGTCGCCATCGCCCGCGCCCTGTGCATGGAGCCCAAGATCATGCTCTTCGATGAGCCAACCTCCGCCCTGGACCCGGAGATGATCAAGGAGGTCCTCGACGTCATGCGCGAGCTCGCCCGCGACGGCATGACGATGGTCGTGGTGAGCCACGAGATGGGCTTCGCCCGCGAGGTGGCGGACCGCGTAGTGTTCATGGACGAGGGCGAGATCGTGGAGTCCGGCACTCCCGCGCACTTCTTCGACGATGCCGAGCACGCCCGGACCAAACGTTTCCTGGATACGATCCTGCGCCACTGAGGCGGCAGGAGCCCTGCACACCGACGGTCAGTTGACCAAAACGGTCAGTTGACCAAAGAGGAGGACGCGACATGAGACGGACACTCGCACTCGCCATCGCCGCGCTGATGGTCGTGACGGCCTGCGCTCCAGGCGCGTCGCCCGGACCCGCGACGGGAGCTCCCGGCGATGCGCCACCCAGCTTCGCCGCGGACTCGACGATGGGGCAGATCCAGGCCAAGGGGATGCTGACCTGCGGCGTCAAGTTCGACGTCATCGCCTTCGGCTTCCGCAACCCCACGACCAGCGAGGTCGAGGGCTTCGACGCCGACCTGTGCCGCGAGATCGCAGCCGCGCTGGGCGTCCAGCCCGAGTTCGTCGAGGCGATCAGCGCCAACCGCATCCCATTCCTGCTCGAGGACCGCGTCGACGTGGTCATCAGCACGATGACCCGCACCGCCGCGCGGCTGGAGGAAATCGACTTCAGCAAAATCTACTACCTCGCCGGCCAGAAGATCCTGGTCAAGAGCGAGAGCACGTACCAGACCGTCGACGACCTCGTGAGCGCGGCGGTCAAGGTCTGCTCGGCGCAGGGATCCACGTCCGAGGCCAACCTCCGGACCGAGGGCGTCGCCGAGGCGAACCTCGTCCTGTTCGGCACCTACAGCGAGGCGGCCACCGCCCTGATGGACGGCCGCTGCGAGGCCGTCTCGACGGACGACTCGATCCTGTTCGGCCTGGCCCAGCAGAATGCCGGCACGGAGGTCCGCGGCGAGGTGTTCAGCTCGGAGCCGCTCGGGATCGGCATCAAGAAGGGCAAGGACGATCTCGTGCAGTTCGTCAACGGCGTCCTCGATGCGATGGCGGCCGACGGCCGCTGGGCGGCGCTGTACGACAAGCACATCAAGCCGTACACCGGGGAGGACGCACCCGAGCCGCCGCTCGACATGTAGGCGCCGCTCGACATGTAGGCGCTGCTCGACGCGCCATCAGCCCCCGCGGGCGGCCCGGGACATCCCCGGGCCGCCCGTGACGTGATCGGAGGCTCGGTGTTCGGCGAGGTCATTCTCGACAACCTCGACAGCTTCGGCCAGGCCTACGTGACCACGGTCGTCCTGGCCGTCGCCGCGATGGCTCTGGCGCTGGCGATCGGCACCGTCGCCGCGTCGATCCGGGTGTGGGGCTCGCCGATCGCGTCCGGGGCCGCCGGCTTCTACGTCGAGTTCTTCCGGAACACCCCGCTGCTCGTCCAGCTCTTCTTCTACGCCACGCTCTTCGCGCCCCTGAACCTCGGTATCACGAGCGATCCGGTGATCGTCGCGATCATCGGGCTCGGCATCTACACCGGGGCGTTCGTCACCGAGGCGATTCGATCAGGCATCCTGGCGGTCGACCCGCGCCAGCTCGAAGCGGCGCGCTCCCTCGGGCTGAGCCAGGTCCAGACCCTTCGGCTCGTCGTGCTGCCGCAGGCCTTCAGGACGGTCATCCCGCCGCTGGGCAACCTGTCGATTGCCCTCGTCAAGAACACCTCCATCGCCTCGGCTATCTCGGCCCGCGAGATCCTCTTCGTCGGGCTCCTGGTCCAGTCGCGGACGTTCTCGCTGGAGCCGTTCGTGGCGATCCTGGCGGCGTACTGGTCGCTCACGATTCCGCTCTCGATCGCCGTCTCCAGGCTCGAGCGGCGCATGGCGTTCAGCCGATGACGGCCGCGGCGCGCGCCATAGGTAGCGGCTCCCGGCGGCTGGGGGCGTATCTCGGGCTCGCCGTTCTCGTCGCGCTCGTCATCGGACTGGTCGCCATCGGGGTGCTTCCGGAGAACCGCTGGGCGCCGTTCGCGGACGCTCGCGTCTGGCAGTTCCTCGGCGAGGGCCTGTGGGCTACGGCCCAGATGGGCGTGGCGGCCCTCGTGGCGAGCCTGATTCTGAGCGTCCCCCTGGCGCTGGCGCGGCTGGGTGCCCCGCGGCCGCTGCGTGTCGTCGTCGTTGCCTGGATTGAGCTCGTGCGGGCGACGCCGGTCCTTGCCCTGCTGATGGGCATCCTCCTGTACCTGCCCAGGACCGGCCTGAACCTCCCCCCGATCTGGGCGGCCACGCTGGGGCTCACCATCTACACCAGCGCCGTGCTGGCCGAGATCGTCCGGGCCGGGATCGTGTCGATCCCTCGCGGCGAGGTCGAGGCGGCGCGCTCGCTCGGCCTGTCCTATGCCGCCACGATGCGGCTGGTCATCCTGCCCCAGGCACTGGCGCGCATGACGCCGGCGATGGTGTCCCAGCTGATAACGCTGGTGAAGGACACGTCCCTCGCCTCGATCATCGCGGTCCCCGAGCTGTTGGGCTTCGCCCGTTCGACGTTCACCTTCTACGGCAACCCGGTGGAGACGCTGTTCGTCGTGGCCTGCATCTTCTTCGTCATCTGCTACACGCTCTCGCGGATCTCACGCCGCCTCGAGCTGAGCCGGCCGCGGGACGTGACACCCCTGGTGCTGGGCGAGGAGGACCTCCAGCCCGTCGCGCGGCCCTGATCGCTTACTGACCTGCGAGGCGCAAGAAGCGCAGAAGGATCGCGATCACGGCCCCGGCGGCGACGTCGGCGCGCGAACGACGAGGATCAGGAGGCCGACCGCGATCGGGATCATCGCCATGACCACGGCTGCCACGGCGTAGGTGCCGGTCGCCTGAAAGCTGACGCCGACGATGATCGGCCCGGCGGCTGCCGCCGCGACGCTGACCGTGAACGCCAGCCCCCGGATCGACGCGATCGCCTTGACCCCGAAGTAGCGCGGATAGAGCACGCCCTCGGACGCAAACCCGATTCCGGCGGCGGACCCGAGCAGCAATGCGTAGACGATGGTGATCCAGGTGTCCTCGAGGAACAGGAGGGTCAGCGTTGCGAGGGCGAGGAGGGCCATCGAGAGAGCGAGCATGGCCCGGCCCGGAACCCTGTGCGCCAGGACTCCGGTCAGCGAGAGCCCTCCGACCGAGGCGATGGTCTGGGGCAGGAAGTTAGCCGCGGCGCGCGTCGGTGACAGGCCCACCTCGCCGAGGATCGAGATCTGGTGAAAGGCGAGACCCGTGAACACGAGAGCGTTGGCCGCGACCGTCAGCGTGATCGCCCAGAACATGCCCGTCCGGACCGCATACGCCCGGGTCCAGTCGTCTGCCGGCGCGTCGGTTGCGTGAGGCCTGGACGCCATCGCGAGGTCCGCTCCGCGCGGGATCGCCCACAGCGTCAGGGGAATGACGACGGCCAAAACGGCGATCCCGCTGACGAACCAGGTCTCGCGCCAACCGATGCTTTCGATGGCCGCGCTGAGGAGGATCGGCAACAGCGACAGGCCAACCGCGGTGAGTGCGCCCGACACGGCGACGGCGCGACCAAGCGTCGCCCGGAACCGAAGCGCCACGATCACCTTCGAGACAAGGTTCAGCGCTCCCTGGCCGAGCAATCGAAGCGCGAAGAACCCGAGCACGAGGCCGACCAAGGTACCGACCTGGGACATCGCCATGATCGCCGCGCCGAACAGCACTGCAACGATGAGCGTCACTCGCCGACTGCCATGCTGGTCGATCCGCCGACCGACCCAGGGCATGGCGAATGCGGCCACGAGCGAGCTCGCCGAGTAGACAGTGGAAATGTCGGCCCGGGAGACCCCTACGTCCGCGATGAGCGAATCTATGAAGACCGAGATGCCCGCCGTCTGCCCGAAGACCGTCAGCGCTCCCGCGATGGACGAGAAGGCGACGATCCGCCGCCCCGATGGCAGGGCCGCACGATGGTCGGATGCCGGGGGGTCTTCCACCGCGGCTACTCGGCCGACTTGCCCGTCCCGAACTGGCGATCGCCGGCGTCACCAAGGCCCGGCATGATGTAGCCCTTGTCGTTGAGCTGCCGGTCCAGGGCGGCGCAGTGGATCTCGACGTCGGGGTGCGCCTCGGCGACCGCCTGCACGCCTTCCGGCGCCGCGATGAGGTTCACGAGCTTGATCCGCACCGGCGTCACCGCGCCCCAGCGCTTGAGGACCTCGATGGCCGCCGTCGCCGAGCCGCCGGTGGCGAGCATCGGGTCCAGGATCAGGCACAGGTCCACGTTCGCCGAGTCGGGCAACTTGTTGTAGTACTCCACCGGGCGGAGGGTGCGCTCATCGCGGAACAGGCCGAGGTGCCAGACCTGCGCGGTGGGCATGAGCTCCAGCATCGCATCGACCATGCCTAGGCCGGCGCGCAGGATCGGGACGAGACCGATTCGCTCACTGAGCTCGTGGCCGTCCATCGTCTCGATCGGGGTGGTGACCTCGCGGCTGCGCACGCGGGCGTCGGCGAGGGCCTCGTAGCCGAGCAGCCAGGACAGCTCGCGCACGACCTCGCGAAACTTCTTGGGCTCGGTCGCCTCGTCGCGCAGGATGGCGAGCTTGTGCTGGACGGCCGGATGCTGCGAGACGTGGAGGGTCGGGGGGAGCATCGATCGGCATCCTAGCATCGGCGGGAGTACCCTCACGCCGTGCCCGTCCAGACCTCGCCGTCCGACCGGGCGCGGGGTGGGAGCGCCGCGCCGAAGCCGCGCAAGACCGCGCCACCGGTGCTCGTGCGCCAGATGCGCAACGGCGTCGAGGAGAGCGTCCACCGGGGCGACATCGTCGAGGTCGATGTCACCGGTCGGATGCTCCACGTGCTGGGCGACCCGGACCACCTGGTGAACCTTCGATCGTGCGTGAAGCCGTTCGGGGTCGCGGCGATCCTGGAGGCCGGCGGCCAGAAGGCGTTCGAGCTGGAGCCTCCCGAGATCGCGATCATGGCCTCCAGCCACTCCGGCGAGGACCTGCACGTCCGCACGCTCCAGGCCATGTACCGGCGCACGGGCGTCAGCCAGGCAGCGCTGGTAACGGGCATCGAGGGGATGCCGCTCGACGCGCTCACCCTCGCGCGGCTCGCGCGTGACGGCGAGCGACCCGGCGAGATCCGGCACATGTGCTCCGGCCAGCACTCGGTCTTCCTGCTCCTGTGCCGGCTCCACAACTGGTCGACCGACGAGTACTGGCACGACGAGCACCCGGCCCAGGTCGCGTACCGGGAGGTGGTTGCGAAGGCATTCGGGACGACGGCTGCCAGGCTCCGACTGGGTATCGACGGTTGCGGCGTCGCGACCTACGCATTCCCTCTGCGCGAGGTCGCCCGCGCGTACGCATTCCTCGCGGATCCCGCCTCCGTGCCCGCGGGCGACCCGAGGGCCGGGCTGGCCGCCTCGTTGACGGTCGTCCGCGACGCGATGCTTGCCCACCCCGACCTGGTTGCCGGGACCCGGGACCGCCTCGACACCTCGGTGATGAAGGCGCTTCCCGGCCGGATCGTCGCGAAGGGCGGCATGGAGGCATTGCGCGGGCTGGCGATCCTGCCGGGACCGCGGGCGCGCGGCCAGTCGGCGGCGGCGTCGGGCATGGCGATCAAGATCGAGGACGGGGACGGCTTCGACCGCGGCACCTGGGCGGCGTCGATCGAGGCCCTCGTGCAGGCGGGCGCCCTGGGCGGCCAGCCGCTTCGGGTGCTCAACCGCTACCACCGGCCGATCACCACCGATCCGCACGGCCGGCCGGCCGCCGAGGCAATCGCCGCGTTCGAGCTGGCGCCGGTGGGCGAGCTCCTGGGCTGAGCTCAGCCGCCCCCGATCGGCGCGCGGACGGCATAGGCTTGCGTCGTGCGCAGCGAGCCGGACCCGAACGCAGATCCATACAGGGCCCTTGGCCTGGAGCCCGGGGCGTCGGTGGCCGAGATCAAGCGCGCCTACCGCCTCCTGGCCAAGGCCTTCCACCCGGACTCGGCGGGGGAGGCCGCGCTGCCGCGCTTCCTCGCGATCCACGCGGCGTACGAGCAACTTAAGACAGGCCGGGCGCCGACCAACCCCCGGGCCGCACGTGCGGCGCCGCCACCGCCTGCCGAGCCGTGGCGAGCGGACCCGGCCCGCGCCCGTGCCGCCCGCGAGCGCGCCCGAACCGCTCGCCCGCGTTCGAGGGCCGGTCCTGCGTCGGCCGGCCCTGCGTCCGGCAGGACCGGGACGACCGGCGGGCCGGGCTCGACGGCCTCCGGTCGCCCGAGCGGCCCGAGCGGCTCGTCGGGCCAAAGCGGCTCCGCCGGCTCGACAAAGGACGCGGGCGCCTCGACCGGCCGCGGGCGCGCCACCGGCACCCGTGGGGCGGGGCGCCGGCACGAGCGCAAGGCGACGATGGGCTCCACCTCGTACGACGAGGCTCGTGATCCCAGCGACGCGACCTGGAGCGGCGCCTCCTGGTACGGGCCGTCGTCGGGGGAGTACTGGATCGTCAATCCGCGCGAGTACGCCGACCCGCGAAAGCACGGGCCCGAGTACCAGCAGCGCGCCCGGCGACCCGCCGGTGACGAGGCGGCGGAGGCAATCGGCGGATCGGACGCCACGTGGGCGGCGGCGCAATCGTTCCGTGCCGCCGCAGGCGCGGCGCCCCGCCCCGCCGCAGGCGCGGCGCCCGGCCGCGCGGCATCGCCAAACGGCGGCCCCGCGGCATCGCCGACGGGTGGCCCCGCGGCGTCGCCGACCGGCGAGTCCGGCCGCCCGGGGCGGTCCGCGACCGGGTCCACGGAGGCGACGCGCCCGGGTTCAGCGTGGGCGGCCCGGGCCAATGGGCCCGCGTCGGGCGCCGGCGCTCGCTGGGATCGCCTCGGCGACGTTGTTCCGGACGACCTGCCGAATCAGGACGCGGGCACCCAGGCGAGCAGCTGGCTCAGGGGTCCCGCGGACGATCCCACCCGCCGGCTCGGGCTGGCCCTGGTCGCGTGGCCGCCGATCGGGCTCGCGGCCGCGGCCGTGATCGGCGACGTCACCGGCTGCTCGCTGTACGCCGCGGAGTGCACCGGCTCGGAGCCGCTGCTGCCGTGGCTCGCCCAGGCCGCGATCCTGGGGCTGCTGCTCCTCCTGCCGCCCGTCGCGCGCCTGCTCGCCGGCGGCGCGGTCGCGGTATTGCTCGCCCTCGTGCCGATCACGGCCTTCCTCGTCGCGGTCGGCGGGACCGGGGCTCCGCAGGCAGTCGCGACCCTGGCCGTTCTGCTCGGGGTTGCGTGGCTGCTCGGCATCGGGTGGTCGGCGGCTACCCTCCGGCAGCGAGCCGCGAGGGCCGGGCCATGACGCGACCCACGGGCCACGGGAGCGAGAATCGGCACCGAGCCTCGAGCGATCTCTCCAGCTCCGCGCAGGAGTACCTGCTCACGCTTCGGATCATGGCCGGCGACGGCTCGCGGATCACCGCGTCGCAGGTTGCGCGGAAGCTCGGCGTCAGCACTCAGGCCGCGAGCGAGATGTTCCGCAGGCTCGCGAGCGACGGGCTGGTCGCCCTGGCCGAGGGCCGCGAGCTGCAGCTCACCAAGCCGGGTCGGACCGCGGCCGACGGCATCTTCCACCGGCACGCCCTGTGCGAGTGGCTGCTGACCGAGATCGTCGGGCTCGGCTGGGCCGAATCCGACGCCGAGGCCGAGCGCCTCCAGGCCGCGATCTCGCCGCGGGTCGAGGCGCAGCTCGATGAGCTCCTCGGCCATCCAGAGACGTGCCCGCACGGCAACCCGCTCGACGCCGAGATTGCCCGCAGGCGACCCGCCGGCACGCCGCTCGCTGCGATGGAAGCCGGCCAGCGCGCCACGATCTACCGGATCACCGAGGCGGCCGAGGAGGACGCCGGGCTCCTGTCCTACCTCGAGGCCCGCGGCCTCCGGCCCGGCGCCCACGTGAACATTCTCGCCAGGTCGGAATCCCTCGACTCCCTCACGCTCGACGGCCCCCTGGGTCGCGCGACCCTGGGCCTTCGGCCGGCGACCCTGGTCCTCGTCCTGCCCGGCGAGGCCGACCCCGCGCTCTTCCATCGCGTGCCCGGCCGCTGACGGCCCTCCGCCAGGCGAACGACCCGCGTAACCGGCTCAACACCGACCATAGGTTATCTGCTAGGCTCTCGCCGATGCCCACGCCACGCGTCAGGATCGCGCCCAGCCCCACCGGCCCGTTGCACATCGGGACCGCGCGGACCGCGCTGTTCAACTACCTGTACGCGCGCCGCACCGGCGGCACGTTCGTGCTCCGCCTCGAGGACACGGACGTCGCCAGGAGCACCGTCGGCTTCGAGACGGACATCCTGGACCAGCTCCACTGGCTCGGGATCACCTGGGACGAAGGCCCCGACGAAGCCGGGGGTATCGAAGACCGTGGGCCGTTCGCGCCGTACCGGCAGATGCAGCGCCTCGAGAGCTACGCGAAGGCTGCCGCGGACCTCCTCGAGCGCGACCTTGCCTACCCCTGCTTCTGCACCGCCGAGGAGCTCGACGCGGACCGGAAGGCCGCAGAGGCGGCGCACCTGCCGCCGCGCTACGTCGGGCGCTGCTCGACGCTGACCGCCGACGAGCGAGCGGCCCGCGTTGCCGAGGGCCGCCGGGCCGCGCTTCGCTTCCGCGTCCGTGCGGACAAGATCAAGTTCGACGACCTGGTTCGCGGCGAGGTCGAGTTCGACACCGCCAACCTCGGCGGCGACTTCGTGATCGTCCGGGGCGACGGCACGCCGCTGTATCACTTCGTCGTGGTCGTCGACGACGCGGCGATGGGGATCACCCACATCATCCGCGGCGAGGATCACATCTCGAATACCCCGAAGCACATCCTGCTTTTCCAGGCGCTCGGCCACGAGGTCCCGGCGTTCGCCCACCTGCCGCTCATCCTCAACCCCGACCGGACGAAGATGAGCAAGCGCAAGAGCCAGACGGCGATCTCCGACTACCGCGCCCAGGGCTTCGTGCCGGAGGCGATGGTCAACTTCCTGGCTCTGCTCGGCTGGTCGACGGGGACCGAGGAGGAGATCCTCACCCTCGACGAGCTCGCCGGCCGGTTCGACCTGGAGCACGTCCAGAAGGGCGGCGCCGTCTTCGACAAGGACCGCCTCGAGTGGCTGAACGGGCAATGGATCCGGAAGCTCTCGCCCGAGGAGCTCATCGAGCGGCTTGGGCCGATCCTCGTGGCCGACCGCGACGCCGGCCGGATAGATCGCGTGCCCACCGCCGAGGAGCTTCGCCCGCTCGTGCCGATCATCCAGGAGCGCCTGCCGACGCTGGGCGCCGTCGGCGAGCTGATCGGCTTCCTGTGGCAGGACCGCGTCGAGCTGGATCCGGCAATGCTCGTGCCGAAGCGCTGGGACCGCGCCACCACCCTCGCCGCGCTGCGAGCCGCGCGGGAGAGCGTGGACGAAGCGGCCGCGGTCGCCTTCGAGGCCGACGAGCTGGAGCCGCCCATGCGCGCCCTCGCCGAGTCGAACGGCTGGAAGGCCGGCGACCTGTTCATGGCCATCCGCGTCGCGGTCACCGGTCGCACGGCCGCGCCGCCGCTGTTCGATTCGCTCGTCGCGCTCGGGCGCGACCGCACCCTCGCCCGCCTGGGCGCCGCCATCGAGACCCTCGCCGCACCGGAGGACGCCGACTGATGCCGCACCACATCACCCACGAACACGTCCAGGCCTGGCTCGACGCGTACGTGCATGCGTGGGAGTCGGGCGACGCCGCCGACGTCGAGGCGCTGTTCACGGAGGACGCCGAATACCGCTACCACCCGGCCGACGAGCCGGAGGTCGGACGCGAGAAGATCGTCTTCGGCTGGCTCAACCTGAACGGCGAACCAGGGCGGCAGGACGCGCCGGGGACGTTCCACGGCGAGTACCGGCCGTATGCGGTGGATGGGAGTCGCGCGGTTGCTGTCGGCACCAGCACGTACTGGACCGATGCGAGCCGCACCACCTCGGCCGGCATCTACTACAACAACTGGCTCCTCGAATTCGGCGACGACGGCAAGTGCCGCTCCTTCACCGAGTACTGGATGGTCCCGCGCGACAGCTGACCTGGCGGCCCACCCCGCCGGGCGGGCCCACCCCGGCCCTTTAGCAGCCGGCCGTCCGCCCGCTGACGCCGAACGTCGCTCGGTGTCAGCGCCTTTTCCCGGCCATCAGTTGCCTCTCGCCGACCCGCGGTCGCTCATCGCCGCTCGGTCGCCGCCGCCTTTCCTGCCAGACGTCGCCCCAGGGAACACGAGGCGACCTGTCAACTGGTCAACATCGCCATATGTCGCAATGGCGTGTATCTGGCAGACCGTCACGTGCGAGTGCACGCTCAACGCCCCGCGCGACGACTCGGACGAGCTTCCGAAGGCCGCCACGTGCCGCCTCCAGCGACGTCTGGCGCCCTTGGGCGTAGTTCGGGGAAAAGGCCGCCAGGCGCCGCCGATGGCGCGGGTCAATGCCTCGTTAACAATCGCCCGTATGATCAGGATCGATGGCTCGAACGATCCTCGTCGTGGACGACGAACCGACCCTTCGCGAGACCCTCGCCGAGGCCCTGGAGGCTGATGGCTACGCGGTAGTCCAGGCAGGTGACGGCCGCGCGGCGCTCGAGCAGTTCCGGAGCCACACGCCGGACCTCGTGCTCCTGGACCTGATGCTGCCGGAGCTGTCCGGGCTGGAGGTCGCTCGCCAGATCCGCGCCGAGTCATCCGTGCCCATCGTGATGCTCACGGCGCGCGACGCGGAGCTGGACAAGGTGGTCGGGCTGGAGATGGGCGCCGACGACTACGTCACGAAGCCGTTCAGCCTCCGCGAGCTGTCGGCGCGCGTCCGGGCCGTCCTTCGCCGCGGTGAGCCGAGCGGCACGCCGCTCCCCCCGAACGTGGAGCTCGGCGTCGTGCAGGTGGACCTGCCGGGTCATCGGGTGCTGCGCAACGGCGCGGAGATCCCGATGAAGCCCAAGGTCTTCGAGCTCCTGGCGTTCCTCCTCCGGCATCCCGGCCAGGTGATGAGCCGCGAGCAACTGCTCGAGCAGGTGTGGGGCTACGACTACCTGGGCGAGACGCGGACGGTGGACGTGCACGTGCACTGGCTCAGATCGGCCGTCGAAGTCGACCCGGCCCGGCCGACCCTTATCCAGACCGTCCGCGGGACCGGCTACGTGCTGCGCCGCCCGGCCTGACCTCTGACGTTCACCTGCCGAACACACGGCGTTGACGGTCGCCCGCGACGATGCGGGCATGGCGGGCATGATCCAGGCGACCGGGGCTCCAGAACCTGGATACGAACTCGCCACGAGTCGGTCAGCCGCGGCGCCAACCCGCCGTGAGGGCCCAGCCGCGGCCGCGCCCGGGGAGGCAGCTCGCGAGCTCGATGTCGAGGTGGCCCGTCTCCTCCGGGTCCGTCGAGGCGAGCTCGCCGAGCCGCTCCTCTGGCAGCGACCGGGCCATTGGCGCGAGGTGGAG
>DATKBR010000050.1:0-30373 GCA_035513775.1 Candidatus Limnocylindria bacterium | reverse complement strand
TGGTCGTCGACCATCACCGCGATCGGCCGGCGGAGGGCGGCCTCGGGGCTCACGGGCAGGCCCGTCAGCGGCGCCGGAACGGTCTGCGGGGTGGGGATCGGCGTGGGTGGAGGCTCGGTGGGCGGCGCGGCCGTCGCGGTGGGCAGGACGATCAGCGGCGATGCCGCGTCAGTGATCGTGGCCGCGGGTGAGCTCGTCGCGGCCGTGGCCGCGCTCGGCATGATCGTCCCAACCCGCCATGCGGTGACGAGCCCGAGGGCTGCGACGGCGATCCCGAGCAGGCCGAACAACGCTCGACGCGTCGACTTGCCCCCGGGAATGCTGGAACGGACCAAGAATGCCTCCCTGCGGCGCCGCAGCGCCGGGCGCTCGCGCAGGATACCCGCCGAGGCTCGCGCGGGCCCGGCCGGGGGCGAGACGCTAGGCTGGCGGTGCGCCGCGCGGATGGGCAAGGGCGCGGAGCGGCGGGCAGTGACGACGGGCGGAGGCAGGCAATGGCAGAGGACGGTCCAACCAGCGGGACGCCGAAGCGAGCGAGGTCGAAACGCAAGGCGCCCGCCGCGGCGCCGGCCGGAACTGAGGCCCCGGCACGCGAGGCGGCAACGGCACCGGAGGCGGCACCGGCGCCGGCACAGCTCGTCCCTGCCGCGAGCGTTGTCGAGGACGGCGCCTCGATGGCAGCCGACAGCGTGGAGATCCGGCTGGGCGCCGTGGGTCGCGTCGAATCCGGCCAGGTGTCGGTCGACCGCGGCGCGATCGGGGCGGTGCGCACGGAGCACCTTTCGGTCGAGCGCGGCGCAGTCGGGGCGGCCATGGCCGATCGCGTCGAGGTCAGCAGGGGCTACGCACGCTCGATCCTCGCCCGCCAGGTCCAGCTCGATCGGGCCGCGGCCCGGGTCGTCATCGCGGCCGACGTTCGCGCCAGCCAGACGGCAGTGATGTTCCTCGTCGCGCGCCGGGTGGAGGGCGAGGTCAGAGTCCTGTTCGACTGGCGCGGCGCGCTGGCGTTCGGGGCCGTGGCCGGCATCGTCTTCGCGATCCTGTCGCGCGCGCGTCGCCGCCCGCGCTGACCCGCCGCTACTTCGGGCGGAGCACCGGGTCCAGGCCTGCCGCGCGCGCGGCCTCCTGGCGGCGGGCGGTCTCCGCGGCCTGGCGCTCAAGGTGCAGCGCCGTGACCTCGTCGGGCGGGCCCTCGAGGATGACCTGGCCCTTCTCGAGCAGCAGCGCCCGGTTGCAGTACTCGCGCACCCAATCCATGTCGTGGGTGACGAGGACGACCGCCTTGGCCGACCTGACCAGCTCGATGACACGCGCCTTGGACTTCGCGCGGAAGTTCGCGTCGCCGGTCGCGAGCACCTCGTCGAGCAGCAGGATGTCCGGGTCGACGGCCGTCGCGATGGCGAAGCCGAGGCGGGCGCGCATGCCGGACGAGTACGTCTTGAGTGGCGCGTCGATGAACTCGCCGAGGTCGGCGAACTCGACGATCGAGGGCAGCAGCTCGGCGGTTCGAAGCCCGTCGAGCCCCAGGAAGGCGCCGCCGAGCAGGATGTTCTCGACGCCGGACAGCTCGACATCGAATCCGGCGCCCAGGCCCAGGAGGCCGGACACCTGGCCGCGGACCTCCATTGAGCCCTCCGACGGACGCATGATCCCGGCCAGGACCTGGACGAGCGTGCTCTTGCCGGCGCCGTTCGGGCCGATGACGGCCAGCGACTCACCATGCTTGAGCTCGAGGGTCACGTGTCGGAGCGCCCAGAATCGCTTGGGCGGTTGGCGGCCGACGATGTTCGCGAACGACTGGCGCAGCGTCGTCTTGCGGTTGAACCGGAGGTTGTACTGGACCCCGAGGTCGTTTACCGCGATGGCGTAGTCCGCCTTCCGCATCGCCGGGACCGTGCGCGCGGCCTTGCTCACAGGACCTTCGCGAAGTCGGGCTCGACCCGCTTGAAGAAGACGATGCACAGGCCGAGGAACGCGATGCTGCCGGCCAGCAGGATTGCCAGCGAGACGAGGTCGGGGTGCACCGGAAGACCGCCATCGGGCGTGCCGTAGATCACGGCGCGATACGCCTCGAACAGCACGGCGAAGGGATTGAGCCCGGCGATGGTGCCGATGATCGGGTTCTGTTGAATCACCGACAGGTCCTGCAGGGCGGCGAGGCTGTACAGCCCCGGCGACAGGAACCACCACAGCCGCAGCGAGTGGCCGACGGCGTTACCCAGGTCGCGGAAGAAGACGTTCGCAGCCGCGACGAGGATCGCCGCGGCGAGCGTGAACACGTACTGCACCACCGCGATGACCGGGATCCACAGGAGCAGCAGGCTGATGCGGTGCGGGTACGCGAGCAGCAGCAGCCCCAGTGGCACCAGCCCCCACGCAAACCCGACGACCCCCGCGTTCGTCGTGGCCATGGGCAGGACGAGCTTGGGAAAGGCGATCTGGCGAATGAGCTTGTCGTGCCGCACGACCGCGGTCGTGGCGTCGTTGATGACCGCCGAGAACCACTTCCAGGGGAGGATCGCGGCAAAGATGAACAGCGGGTAATCCTCGGCCGGCCGGCGGGCGATGATCGAGATGAAGACCACGTACACGATCATCTGAAGCAGCGGATCCAGGATCCACCACAGGTTCCCGAGGAACGTGTCCGAGCCGCGCTTCTTCATCTCGGCCGAGACGAGATAGCGGACCAGGCGCCGGCGGGAAAGGATGTCCGTGACGCCCTCGCGCAGCAGGGCCAGCGGCGAAACGCCACCCGACGAGTGCCGAATTGAAACGGCTGCCTCGCCCTGGGACATCGTCCGGAGGGTAGCACGAGGCACGCCGCCGGCCGGGCTCGCGCCGGGCACGCGAGCGTGCCGGCTCAGGAGCTCAGGAGCGACGCCGCGACAACCCGGCGCGAATCGCGTCCTTCGTGCCGGAGGGCAGGCGCCGGAAGGCGGCGCGCGCCCGGCGGCGCAGCGCGAGCAACGACGAGCGGCCGGTCCACGCGAGCCACGAGCGCGCCCGCGCGAACGTCGACTCCCGCTGCAACCCGAGCAACACGAAGCGGCCGTCGTCACGGACGAGGGCCGCGCCGACGGCCAGGCCCGCCGCGTCGGAGCCGCCAACGTGGGCCGTCAGCTCGTACCGGCCACGAGGCACCAGGCCGTGCCCGCCCGCCCTTGCATCTACCGAGAGGGTCAACCCGCCGGCGAACCCGGAGAACCTCGCGGGCAGGTCGATCTGGCCCGTCGCGCCATGCAGCCGCAGCACGCCCGATTCGACCAGGCCGACCCGGTCCGTCGCGATCGGCATGGCGATCGCCGGCAGGGCGCCGCCGCGGATCGCGCGCAGCCCCGCCGCGTCGATGCTCGCAGGCACGCGCTGGAGGCCGCCGATGGCAATGCCCAGCGCGCCGTCCTCGCCGGCGCGTGGCACGACCCAGCGCACCGGCCGGCCGAGGACCGCCGGCCAGATGGGCTGCCGCTCCTCTCGCCGCCCCGGCGGCGGGATTCGGAGGAGGTCGGTCGCCCCGAATCCCAGCCCCGACCAGCGGATCTGCACGTCCCAGGCGCCGTCGTCGAGTGGCCGCTCAGCGGGCCCGACTCGCTCCGTGTCGAGCTGCACCAGCCCCACGAGCGACGGTATCCGGAGCTCGTCGTTCGCGTCCCCGACGGGGCGAAGCTGGAGCCCGGCGTCCCCCGACACGATCCACTCGAGCGCGGTCTGGCGGTCGACCACCGAGAGCTGCACACGTATCGACGCGAGCTCGCCGGTGACGTCGACAGGGCCGACCAGGTCGTCGGCGACGGCCGGGTCCAGCAGCGTGGAGCCATCGCGCTCGATCAGGGTCAGGGGATGGGCATCGCTGCCGCGCGAGAGGATCGCGCGGAAGTCAAGCGAGAGCCGGCCGTGCGTCCAGCTCGCGTGCGTCACGCGGGCGTCGACCGAGAACGCCTGGGTGCGCCGGGCCAGCTCGCGGAGGTTCTCGAGGTCGCCGTCGAGGAGCAGCCGCGACCGGATTCGGGCGAAGGCACCGAGGCCCTCGTGGACGTCACCGAACAGCTCCAGTGCCAGCACGCGGAAGGCGTCGAACAGGACTTCCTGATAGTCCTCCGGAGCCGCCAGGAACTGCTCGCCCACGAGACGGTTGAGCACCTCCGTCCGGTACAGGCGGCTGGCCAGGCGCGCCCGCAGCTGGGCGTCCATGCTGGGCCCGACCTCGCCGAGGAGCTCGCGGAGGTGCTCAACATGCGAGGCCGCGTCCACGAGCTCGGCCGAGATATGGCCCTCGTCCTCGCGCTTGTTGAAGTAGTAGCAGGGCTCGTCGCCGAGGATGGAGATCACGTCCGCGGCGAGGTAGGCGCGCAGCGTGAACAGTTGGTCCTCCATCTGGCGCCAGCCCTCGGGGAAGGCAACCTCCGCCTCTCGCAGCAGGGCGGCACGGAACAGCTTCGTCGGGCCGAGGCTGGCGTCCAGGAGCTGGGGCGTGTTCGCGAGCGTCGCCGTGGCCCGCGTCCGGGTGAACAGGTCCTGGCGGCGCGACATCGTCTCCGAGGCGAACTTGCCCAGGACGATGTCCGAGCGGTTCGCGCGGGCCATCCTGTACAGCCGCTGCAGCGCGCGCGGCGCGAGCTCGTCGTCGGCGTCCAGGAACTGGATGTACTCGCCGATCGCCGCGCCGAGGCCGACGTTCCGTGGCCGCCCCGGCGCCCCGGACGCCGGGATGTGGATCACCCGGACGTGGGGCTGCTCGCGGGCCAGCCGGTCGAGCCGGTCACCGGTCCCGTCGGTGGAGCCGTCGTCGACGAACACGACCTCGAAGCGATCGCGGCGCAGGGTCTGGCGGAGGATCGAGCGAATACACGGCTCGACGTACGGGCCCGGGTTGTGCGCGGGGATGACGACGGAGACGTGGGGGCGCATGGCGCTAGCCGGGCCGCTCCGCGCGCGGACGGCTCAGCGCCTCGACTGCCGCCACGACGCGGGCGCACGCTCCGCCGTCGCGGACCGGGAACGTCGCGTCGATCCGGGCCTGGTACTCGGGTGTCGGAGTGGCGCCGCGTTCGACCGCGGCCACGATGGCCCGCTCGGCCGCCTCGAGGTCCGCAGCGACCGGCCCGAACCCGTCCCGCTCGTACTCGAAGTAGCCGCGCCGTCCGACGTGCGCGCCCCCGAACATCGCGGCCGCGTCGAACTGGAAGTACACGACGGGCCGGTCGATGTACGCCGTGTTGAACGCCACCGACGAGTAGTCCGTCACGAGCAGGCCGCAGCGGGCATACAGCGACTGGACGTCCGTGCCGGCGAAGCTGAGCGGCACGACGTTGGCCGGCAGGTCCAGCTGGTCCCAAATCCCCTGGAGGTTCGGGTGCGGCATGAAGCCGAGCTGCCAGCCGCGACGCTCGATGGCAGCCGCGATCGACGGCGAGCGCAGGATCGCGAGCCAGCTCCGGATGTACTCGGAGTCCCGGAACGCGGCGTCCACGATACGGCGCTGAGAGCCGGACGCGAGCGGCAGCGTCAGCCACTGGCGCCACGTTGGCGCGACGATCACGAGGTCGCGGTCCGGCTCTGGGACGGCCCGGCCCGTGGCGAGCAGGCGGTCGAACCGCGGCAGGCCGGTCCGGTGCGTCTCCCTCGTCGTGAACCGGTAGGGGGCGCCGTCGCCGGCGATCGAGGCGAGCTCCGCGTCGGTGCTCACGACGAACAGGTCCAGCTCGCGGTGGTTGAGCCAGCGGGACAGGTCGTCCTTGATGACCCCGTGCTGGAGGAATCCGAATCGCCACGTCGCGGGTCCGGTCCGGGCGAGCTGTGGCGGCCGGTAGATCGGCGCGTCCGCGTGCGACGACAGCAGCCACGCGCAATTCAGCATCGCCATCCGCCAGGCGAACGAGCCGTGCGCGAGCAGCCGCTCTTTTCCGCCGGCGTCGAGACGCCGCCAGTCGGGTGAGCCCCGCTCGATCGCGAAGAACGCGTTGATGTCGGGCCGGTCCGCCCGGAGGTACTCGAACAGCCGCTCTCCGTTGTCGTCGGCATCATGGATGCGGTCCATGACCAGCCAGGCACCACGGAACCGCCCGCGCCACGGCGGGGTTCGAGCCGCCAGGCGCAACGCGCGCCCGGTCACGAGCCGCCGCAGCCGCCGCAGCAGCCTCGACGCACTCCTCGCGGCGCGCTCCACAGGCCTGTGGCGGTAGGCCGAGAGACGCCGGCGCCGGGTGCGCCACCGTGCCCGATTTGGCAGGCGCGGCCACCGCCCGAGCAGCGGGATCACGTCGCCATCAACGGAGATCCGCACGGCCCTCCCGAGCGGGAGCCAGAGGATCCGCTCGAGGAGGAGGTCGGCACCGTAGTAGCGGTGGGCCATCGTCTTTGCGTACGCGGGCTCTGCCACCACCCCGTCGACCTCGAACGACTCGTCCGGCGGGCGGCCGACGAACCGATAGTTGACGCGCTGGAGGCCGGCGACCCGATCGACGCGCGTCCGCACGGCATGGGGACCGTGCCACGGGATCTCGCTCGCGCCATGGGACAGCAGGTCGACCCAGACCGAGCTCAGCCGCCGGACGCGGTGCTCCGTGACGACCTCGGGCTCGAGCTCGCCGATGACCGCGGCGAGCAGCTCGTGGAAGCGGGGCGCGATCTCCGGCGCGACGTATGCGGTCGAGCTGATCTTTTCGTCCTCGCCGAGGTACCAAGACAGCTCGTAGATGAGCAGGTGCTGGATCCAGGGCGGGACGCGCCCGAACCGATCCCTGGCGCGGGCTACGACGTCGAGGTAGCCGAACTCGAGCGCGTTCGTGTACCGGCCCGGGTCGCGCAGGCTGCGCTGGAGGGTCGAGGTGCCGGCTGCGCGCTTCCGATAGAGGTAGTGCGCGTCGCGCAGGAGCCCGACGTCGAGGTGCTGGAGCAGGAGCAGGAAGCGGACGGCGAAGTGACCGTCCTCGAAGTTCGGCCGGACGCGCTCGTCGAAGCGCAGGCCCGCGGCCTCGATGCGCTCCCGGCGGTACAGGCTGCCGCTTGCGCTGCCGGGGAAGGCGTTGGGCTCGTCGTCGAGGTTTGCGACCCGATTCGCGGGCTCGTACTGGCGCTTGCGCGGATGCGTGTCGAGCCGATGCCGTTGATCCTCGAAGAACAGGAACGGCTTGCTCGCGAGCACCTCGATGGCCGGATGCGCGTCGGCGAACCCCCCCGCCACCCGCAGGAAGTCGCGATGGATCATGTCGTCGGGGTCCGTGAACGTGACCCACTCGCCGGTCGCGTGGTCCAGGCCCAGGTTGCGCGCCGAGCCCTGACCCGCGTTTGGCTTCGTGAACACCTTGACCCGGAACCGGCTGCGGCGCGCCCAGTCCATCAGGAGGTCCAGCGAGCGATCCGACGAGCCGTCGTCGACCGCGACGATCTCGAGATCCTCGCGGGGAATGCGCTGGCCTTCGATCGAGGCGATGAACGCCGGCAGGTATGGCTCGACGTCGTAGACCGCGGTGACGATCGAGAAGCGCGGTGCGGCTGCGGTATCCGTCACGACGCCACCTCGTAGCGCCTGGTCCGCCGACTCTGGACGATCCGGCGCCGGATCGCGCGGACCACCCTCAGGAGGAGGACTGCGGCGGCGCGATTTGCGGGTCCCGGCCCGCGCGCCGCGAGCCTGAGGGCGAGTCGCACAGCCGCGCTCGTTCCGTGCGCGACGAGCGCGGGATCGATCGCCACAGACGCCTCGAACAGGCGCCAGTAGGCCGCCCGGCCGTCGCCGACCACGCGATGCCAGCGACGGAGCGGAGGCTCGAGGATGGACCGGGTCAGCGCGGCGGTAGCGGCGACGTGCGCCGGCGGGACGCCGCCGAGGAAGCGGCGAATCGCGTCGAACAGCAACCCGATCTCCGGGTCGGCTCGGGTCAAGGCCGTCGCGACGTGGGTGCCGAGGTCCATCACCAGGAGGCGGTCGACGTAGGCGGCGAGCAACCCGTCGTCGCCCGCCGGACCGCGATGGCGCTGCCATTCCTCGCGCACCATCCGCAGCGCCGCTCCTGCGACCTCGACCGCCTCGACCCCGCCCCGCACCTGTGCCCTGGTCGTCGCCGTGATCGATGGGACGCCTCGCCTCGGGGCAGGCCGATACCACTCGTACACCGTCTCGCCGAGCACGTCGATCCGGTCGCCGGCGCGGATCAGCGCGCGAATGATCCAGGGCTGGTCGCCGAGGACGCGGCCGCTGAACTCCAGGCCGTCCCAACACGAGCGGTGGAAGAGCTTCGCATGCGGCGAGACGTAGTTGAGCAGGCCCGGGCTCCCGGCGAGCGACTTGCGGCCCGGCAGCCGGATATCCGGCAGGTCATAGCGCGGGGCTCGCCAGCGCCGGGCGCCATCCCACCAGACCTGCTGGCCGACCACGGCCAGCGCATCCGATGCGAGTGCCGCTCGCACCAGCATCTCGAGGCCGCCCGGGAGGAAGCGATCGTCCGCGTCCACGAGGGTCAGCCACGCTCCCCGGACCACGGCCAGGCCCTGGTTGCGGGCATTCGACACGCCCGCGTTGTCCCCGAGCGCGATCAGCACGATCCGCGGATCCTCTGCGGCAAGGTCCCGGACGATACCGACCGTGCGGTCGCTGGAGCCGTCGTCGACCACGATGCACTCGAGCGGCACGTCGCGGAACTCGAGCGCCGACGCGATGGCCCGACCGATGGACGCCTCGGCATTCCAGGCCGGGATGAGGACCGAGACCACGGGCTTGTCCGGGGCCGACCCCGGTGCGGGTGAGCGAACACGGGACCGGCGATCGGCGGGCAGGATGTCGTCGGTCATGGGGTGGGGAGGAAGCGCTCGACGAAGCGCGCGCTCGCGCGGCCGTCGGCGGCGCCGAGGTGGCGGGCCACGAAAGCGTCGTATGGCTCGAGGTCGAACCGGCCCTCGCTGATCGCGTCGATCACCCCGTCCGTGTCGGCCACGTGCGTCCCGATGACCTCCGCCCGGATGTCCAGGTACAGGCCAGGGTCGCGTTCGTAGGCCTCGAGATCCTCCAGGAGGACCACGAGCGGGCGCCTGGTGAGCGCGAAGTCGAAGATTGCAGATGAGTAGTCCGTGATCAGGATGTCCGTCATGACGAGCAGGTCATTGAGGTCCACGAGCGGATCGACGATCACGTCATAGCCGCCCGTCGAGACGAGTCGCCGGTCCAGGTTCGGGTGCGTCTTGAGCACGAGGGCGTCGCCGGCCGGCAGGGCTGCCCTGAGCCGGATCGCGTCGAGGCCCGGGCTCGGGCGCTTGCCCGGGCCGCGTCCTCGGAATGTAGGCGCATACAGGATCACGCGTCGTCCCTCGAGCTCGGGCTGCGCCGCGAGGACCCGCGCCCGCGCCTCCGCCAGCGCGGCCGCATCGAAGAACAGGTCCGTTCGCGGAGAGCCCAGCGCGATCACGCGCTCCAGCGGCGTCCGGAACGCGCGTGACCACGCGGCACGCGAGGCTTCCCCGGACGTGACGACCCAGTCGTAGTGGCGGTGCAGGAAGGTCCGCTCCGGCTCGTGCAAGGGCCGCACCGCGTCGACGCCGAACCGCTTCAGGGCGCCCTCCGCATGCCAGACCTGCACGACCTCGGTTGCTCGCCGGTGCGGCGCCACGTGGACCGGCAGCCAGGCGTTGTCCACGACCACCAGGCGGGAGGTGTGCAGCAGGTAGGTGCCCCGGATCAGCCGCAGCGCGTAGCGCAGCTTGCCCAGCAACCCGTAGCTGTACGGCTCGAGCACGAGCGCGCAGTCGATCGTCGGCCGGAGCTCGCGGATGGCCCGATGGAGGAACAGCAGGTTGCCGTCGAGGCGTGAGGTCCGCGCGGTGGCCAGGACGACCCGATTGCGCTTCACGGGGAGGGCCGAGAACAGCCACCCGAGCACGCGCAGGACCGCCGAGGAGACGCGATACTCGAGCCGGTTCACGGCGGGGCCCCGCGCCCGCGGCGTCGAGGTCCGCGTCGGGCGGTCAGCCGGCCACCGGCCCGGCGGGCGCCGTCGTTGGGCTCGCCTTGCCCGAGCCATCGTGCCGCCGCACGTCCAGAACCTGGCCGGTGAGGTCCGACTGCAGGAGTCGCAGCGTCGCCAGCGCCACGTCGCGGGCGGGCAGCATGCCGATCTGCGATTCGCCCGGAAAGGCAGCGCGCCGCATCGGCGTGTCGGTCCGCTCGGGGCTCACCGCGTTTACGCGGATGCCGTGCTCCGCCCACTCCTCGGCCAGGCCCTGCGCGAGATTTACCACGGCCGCCTTGCTCGCGGAGTAGGCCACGTAGTTCGGGCGGCCCAGGGTGAACGAGCTGGAGGCGAACAGCGTCAGCGAGCCGCGGCTGGCGGCGAGCGAGGCGTGCGCGGCGCGGGCAACGTTGAGGCTTCCGCCGAGGTTCACGTCGATGACCTCGTCCAGCTCGGCGGGCGTCATCTCGACCGCGGGGCCGACACGCAGGACGCCAGCCGTGCAGACAACGTGATCGAGGCCGCCGAGCTCTCGTGCCGCCGCATCGACATGCGCGGCGACGGCCTCGTAGTCGCGCACGTCCAGGCCCGTGCGCCGGCCATCCACGACGACCGCCGCGCCCTCTTCCCGGGCGAGCTCCGCGATGGCGCCACCGATGCCGTTGGTGCCCCCGACGACGTGGATCCGCGCGCGCTTCAGCGAGCGGGTCGGGATCGGCTCGGGGGCTGTCGAGAGGGTCCGCATCTGGATCATCCGGTCGGCGAGGACCATGTCGATCCGGGTGGTGATCTTCAGGTTGATCTCGTCGCCGGGGACGGCCACGATGCGCGCGCCCGGCACGTGCCGGAGGACGAGGCTGCAGTCGTCGGTCGCACTCAGGTCACCGGCCGCGGCGGCCGCGTCGTAGGCCCGGCGCAGGACGGACATCCGGAAGCTCTGGGGGGTCTGGCCGCGGCGGTAGCGAGCCCGGTCGGGGATCTCGACGACGTCTTCACCCTCAACGACCACCAGCGTGTCCGCGCTCGGGATCACCGTGTCCGTCCCGTCGGCTCGTCCGGACATGATGGGCTCGATCGAGCGCAGCACGACCTCCGACGGAACGAGCGGGCGGACCGCGTCGTGAATGACCACGATGTCATCGTCAGCCGCGTCCAGGGCGGCCAGGCCATTGCGCGTGCTCTCGTTCCGGGTTGACCCGCCGGCAACGACGGCGACGGGCGGGCCGACGCCCGCCTCGGCGACCAGCGCGCGGGTCTCGCGCAGCCAGCTGGGGTGGGTGACGACGACCAGCCGGTCGATACCCGCGCCCGCGATCGCGCGGATGCTGCGCAGGAGGATCGGCTCGCCGGCCAGCCGGACGAACTGCTTGGGCATCTCCGCCCCGAACCGATCGCCCGAGCCGCCCGCGAGGACGAGCGCGTGGACTCGCATGGATCCGTCGTGCTCCCTCGGCATGCCTTGGCCCACTGAGGATAGCCGGGCACGCCGATAGAAGCCCGTATGATCCCGACGGACATGCCGTCACCATGAGAACCCTCGTCACCGTGCGCAAGCTGCTGGTGCGGCTGGGCTTCCTCGCCGGGCGGCTCCTACCCCTGCGGTCGCGGGTGGTGCTCGCAACCGGGCACGGGGATCTGATCAGCGGCAATCTCGCCTGGATCGGCGACGGGCTGGGGCTCGACCGCCCAGACGTCCCGATCGTCGAGCTCACCCATCGGCCGGGCGGCGGGCTGCGGAGGTTCCCCGGCACCGCGATCCACGCCCTCCGTTCGGGCTACCACCTGGCCACGGCGCGCCTCTTCCTCGTCGACGACTACTTCTTCCCGATGTACGTCAT
Source organism: Candidatus Limnocylindria bacterium (assembly GCA_035513775.1). Lineage (GTDB taxonomy): Bacteria > Chloroflexota > Limnocylindria > Limnocylindrales > CSP1-4 > UBA5189. The sequence goes on along the minus strand of DATKBR010000050.1, from coordinate 18,597 downwards.
CCGGCCTCGGGCCGGCACGACCTTCGTCCAGCTCTGGCACGCCTGCGGCGCGTTCAAGAGGTTCGGGTACAGCGTGCTCGACAAGTCGTTCGGCGCGGACGAGACGTACATCCGCTCCATCGCGATCCACTCCAATTACGACCTGTGCCTGGTCTCGGCCGCGAGCTTCACGGCCTTCTACGCGGAGGCGTTCCGGCTCCCGCCCGAGCGGTTCACCGCGCGCCTCGGCATCCCACGTACCGACTTGTTCTTCGATCAGGCGCGGGTCGCGTCGACGGTCGCCGAGTTGCGCCGCCGGTACGCCATTCCTTCCGACCGACGCGTGGTCCTGTACGCGCCGACGTTCCGGGGCGAGCGAATCACCCGCGCCCGTGACCCGGAGGATCTCGATCTCGCGGCCCTCCGCACCGCGATCGGCGACGACCACGTGGTCCTGCTGCGCTCGCACCCCTTCGTGCGTGCACGCATGCCCGCGGGCAGCGCGCTCGGCGGGTTCGTGATCGATGTCTCCGACCACGCGGACATGAACGAGCTGCTCCTCGTGGCCGACGTGCTCGTGACCGACTACAGCAGCGTGATGTACGAGTTCGCGCTCCTCGGCCGGCCGATGGCCTTCTTCGCCCCCGACCACGTCGCGTACGAGGCGGAGCGCGGCTTCTACTTCGACTATTCGAGCGGCCTCCCCGGCCCGATCTTCACCACCGCCGCGGAGTTCGCCGCATGGCTCCGAGCCGGCGAGTTCGACGAGGATCGGGTCCGGCGATTCGCGGCGGAGAGCTTCGATGTCGCAGACGGGCGGGCGACCGCGCGCTTCGTCGACGAGGTCGTCGGCAAGGCGATTCCCCGAGCCGCCGGATAGCGCACCGGCGTGCCACTACCCGTGGGCGGCGGGCTCGGGGGCGGGTGCCCGGTCCGCGCCCCGGAGGCGCGCACGGAGGTCCCGGGCGAAGCGAAGCGACAGGTCGTGCGGGTCGAGCCGGGCTGCGGCCTCGGCCGCGGCATTGCGGGCCTCCGGAGTGGCCAGCGAGGGCGCCTCGGCGAGCGCGGCCGTTAGCGAGGCGCGGTCGCCGACGGTGAAGGTGCGCGCGAACGACGGGTCCACGACCTCGGCCAGCCCGCCGCCCTCCGGCACGATCACGGGCACGCCGAAGGTCAGTGCAAGCATGAGTGCGCCGCTGTTGAGCGCGCGGCGATACGGCAGGACGGCGACATCGGTGGCGCGAAGGAAGACCTGCATCTCGTCGGCCGGAAGCTTGCGCGCGTCGATGAGGACGCGCGCGTCGATCGCGGCACGCTCGATCAAGGCCTCGGTGCCCGGTTCGTCGACCGGAGCGCCGGCGATCAGGAGCCGTCGGGGACGGTCGCCGGGTACGTCCTGCCAGGCATCGAGTAGCTCGTCCAGGCCCTTGTACGCCCGGATGGCGCCCACGGCGGCGACCACGAACTCGTCCGGCATGAGCCCGAGCTGGTGGCGCGCGTCGAGCCGGGACACATCATCGGCGTAGGCGCCCCGGTAGCTGGGATGGGGCACGTGCAGCAGCCGGTCCCGCGGCAGCTCGAAGTACGGCGCCACGAGGTCGGGTGTGCCTGCCGTGAGCACGTGGATGACCTGCGAACGCGCTGCGACGGCCGCGTGCAGGTCGGCCTCGGCGCCTTCGTACCGTGTCTCGTGGGGCAGGATGTTGTGCACCGTCCAGACGAGCCGTCCGCCGACCGCCAGGTAGCCGTCGATGGCGTCCAGGAAGGCACGGCCGCGCCGGCGGGCGTCGGCCTCCGACGTGGCGTCGCGCTGCACCGGGTGCAGCCAGTGCAGGTGCAGGATCGTCGCCAGGCCCGTGCCCTGCAGGGCTTTCAGCTCCTTCAGCTGCGCCATCCGGGGCATCCGGATCGGCGCGATCCCCTCGTCGTGCGCCGCACCGTAGAGGAGGGCCTGGTACGGGTTGGTCGTGTAGCTCGGGTGGTAGGCGACGAGCAGGGGATCGTCGTGTCCCGCGACAGCCCGGAGCGCTTTGGCCGCCTCGATCGTGAAGGTACCCCGCGCCGGAGCGCGACCCATCGACATGACGGCGTCGCCCTGTGACGAAGGGAGCCGCGCCGCGACCGAGGAGGCGACTCGCCGGGCAATTCGTCGGAGCGCCCCGCGTCCCGAGGCTGACGTCACCCGCTTCTGCTGCATCGAGCACGGAGTATACGAACCCCCAGGCCACGGCCTCGAACAGTCCGCGCCACTATCCTTGCGCGATCGTGGATGCGCACCTCACTGCGGCGCCGTCGCCCGCGAAGCCCACGGTTTTCGACTCACCGGGTGGAGGCGTCGGGGAGACCGACGTCCTGCCCCTGCCCGTCGGGACGCGAGTCCTCCACTCGCCGACGCGCCGCGTCGCCGCCAAGTATCCTGCCCACCGCGCGGCGGCGCGAGGGGCTGAACCCGCGGGCCGTGGGAGGCAACATGCACCTGTTCCTGCTGGGCGCCGGCCACGTCGGCCTCGTCACCGCGGTCGGCCTCGCCCGGCTCGGCCACCAGGTGACGGTCGCGGACATCGACCCAGCCCGGATAGAGGGCCTCCGCGCGGGCCGGGCGCCGATCTACGAGCCGGGTCTCGATGACGCCCTCGTCGAGCTCCGTGGTCGGCTCGGCTTCGCGACCGACCTCCGCCCGCCGGACGGCGTGCGCCATTCGTTCGTCGCCGTAGGCACCCCGCAGGGTCCGGACGGCCCGCTGTCCCTTGACCACGTACTGAACGCGGTGGGTGGCCTCCTCGAGGTGACGGGGCCCGGGCACACCATCGTCGTCCGCTCCACTCTCAGGATGGCCGGTCCCGCCGCGCTCGCCTCGCTGCGGGGCGCACGCCCAGACGCCCCGGCGATCGTCACGAATCCCGAGTTCATGCGCGAGGGGTCGGCGCTGCGCGACTTCGCGAATCCCGGTCGCGTGATCACCGGCTGGATCGACGAGCGCGATCGACCCGCAGCCGAGGAGGTCATCACGCTGTACGCCGGCATCGATGCCCCGACCCTCGTCGCCGACGCCACCTCGGTCGCCCTGATCAAGCTCGCCTCGAACGTCTTCCTGGCCATGAAGGTCGCGTACGCGAACGAGCTGGCGCGCCTGTCCGATGCGTTCGGCGCCGACGCGCCGCTCGTCGCCGACGGGCTAGGGATGGACGTTCGAATCGGCCGAGCGTTCCTCGATGCCGGCCCCGGGTTCGGTGGCTCGTGCCTCCCGGAGCAGGCCGTCGCGCTGGCCGGCATCGCCGCCGCGGCGGGCGTGCCCGCCCCGCTGATCGACTCGATCGCCGTCGCCAACCGAACGCACCAGGGGGCCATCGCCGAGCGACTCGGCCGGCTCATCGCGGAGGCCGAAGGGTCTGGGCCGCCGCGCCAGGGACCCGAAGCACTCCGGGGCGCGCAGATCGGGGTGCTCGGCCTGGCATTCAAGGCCAACACGGACGACGTGCGGGAGTCGCCGGCGATCGCCATCGCCGCGGAGCTCCGGGCCGCCGGGGCGAACGTTACCGGGACGGACCCGCGCGCGAGCGCGGCGGCCCAGCGCGCCGACCCCGAGCTGGTCGTGGTCGCGACGCCGGCGGAAGCCGCGGCCGGCGCCGACGCCATCATGATCGCCACCGAGTGGCCGGAATACGGGTCACTGGACTGGGCTGCCATCGCGGCCGTGATGCGCGGCACGGTCGTCTACGACACGCGAGGGATCGCCGACCCGGCCGCCGTCGCTGCCGCCGGCCTCACGCTGGAGCGGCTCGGCAGGCGCTGACGAGCGGCCTTGACCTTCATCGGTCGTCGTCGAGCCGTGCGGTACCATTCGGCCCCCGTCAACGCGCCTGGCTTGATCGGCGCGCTCACCACCGAACAGGACACCCTCAACGCATGACGCTCCGAGCCAGACCGGTCGCACGACGCCGCGGCCGCACCGGGTGGGACTCCGGTGACCGCCGCAACACCCTGATCAACGTCGGCTTCTTCATCGCCATCGGCCTGTCCGCCTTGATCCTCGTCGGGTACGCCGCCTGGAGCTGGTACGACGATCATTTCGGCGCCGCCGCGACCGTGGACGGCCAGGTCATCACGAAGGACGATCTGCGCAACCGCCTGAGGGTCGAGAACTTCCGGCTCGAATACGTGGAGCGCCGGATCCAGACGCTGATGGCTATGGGCCGGATCTCGCAGGCGGACGGCCAGCAACAGCTCCAGAGCATCGGCCAGGTTCGCGAGCAGCTCGCGAGCCTCTCGCTGGAGCGGCTGGTGGATAACGCATTGCAGGCCAGGCTCGCCACCGAGCACGGGATCACGGTGTCCGAGGAGGACATCAGCGCCCAGCTGCTGGAGTCCGCGACGACTTCGGAGCAGCGGCACGTCTGGATGATCGAGATCGAACCGGTCGATAACCCGGATACCGGAGAGGTGGAGGCGGACGAGCGCCGGGAAGCGCTCGGCCGGGCGCAGCGCGCCCTGGCCCGGCTCAAGAACGGCGAATCGTGGGAGGACGTCGCCCGAACCGCTTCCGACTCCGCGCTCGCGGCGCAGGGCGGCGACCTGGGCTGGCTGGCGGAGGAGAGTGGCTACGACGAGGCGTTCATGGCCGCGGTGTTCGACGCCGAGATCAACGTCCAGACGGACATCATCGAAGGCGAGGACGGTGTCTTCCGCATCGGCCGCTTCACCGAGCTCGCGCCCGAGTCGATCGACGGCACCTTCGAGGAGGCGATCGTGGATGCCGGCTTGACCGTCGCCGACTACCGCGTCGTCGTCGCCGGCGACGTCCTCCGCGAGAAGCTGTCGGAGAAGATCGTGGCCGACCTGTCCAAGCCCGGACCGCAGCGGCACGTCCTCCAGATCTACCTGCCCGAACCGAACCCGCCGGCGACCGGCGTGGAGGACGGGGTCAAGGTCCGGCACATCGTGTTCGCGCCCAATGACGAGCCCGGCGAGGCAGACGACCTGCCCGACGACGACCCGGCGTGGGACGCCGCCAAGGCGGAGGCCGACGCGGCGTACGCGGAGATCAAGGCGAACCCGGAGAAGTTCGACGAGCTGGCACGCGAGCTGTCCGACGAGGGCTCTGCGTCGCTCACCGGCGGCAAGCAGCCCTGGTACTACGAGAGCAGCACGATCGACGACGCGTTCAAGGCTGCGATCCTGGCCGACGGGCTCATCCCCGGGCAGCTGCTGGAGCCGGTCAAGACGTCCTTCGGCTGGCACGTCATCCAGTTCATGCGGCCCACGGGCGAGGGCGAGGACGCCTACCTGGAGTCGCTCAAGGCGCAGGTGGGCGACGAGGCCTCGTTCCGCCAGGTCGCGAAGGACACTACCGAGGGCGCGGGCGCCGAGGAGGGCGGCGACATCGGCTGGATCGCGATGGGCGAGCTCGACGACCAGCTGGACGGGGCGGTCTTCGACGCGGCGGTCGGTGCGCTATCGGCGGTGGTCAAGGTCGTCGGCGATGGAACGTACCTGTTCCGCGTCCTCGGCGAGGAGACGCGCACGCCCACCGAGGAGCAGCTCGAGATCTTCGAGGCGAAGGGCTTCAACTACTGGTATACGCGCCAGAAGGAAGAGGCGGACATCGAGTACAACCTCGGCGCGTCGACGGGTACCACCTGATCCGCCCGATGCTCGACGCGCTCGTTGCCGAGGCGCGCGATCGCTGGGGTCTGGACCCCTCGGCGGGGATCCAGATCGTCGCGACCGAAAGCCTGACGGCAACGCCGATCGAGGCGTCACGGCCGCTGCTCCTCCTGCCCCGGGCGTGGCTGGAGCCCGGCGCCGCCGCTGATGAGCGGCTGATCGCCGGCGCGCCCACCCCCGCCGGCGAGCCGCTCGCTGGCCGGCACGGCGCCGAGGGCCGCGACCCGGTGCGGGTGCTCAAGCGGTTGTACCCGGGCGACGCGACGGTGGCGAGGCTGGGCACGGCATCGACCTCGACGGGCCCCGCCGAGCTCACCGTCGCCGAGCTCACGGGCGATGACCTCGACGGGGCGCTGTACGTTGCCCCGATCGCCCCGGAGCTTGCCGCGGCGGGGCCATGGGCGATGCCCTACATCAGCAACCGCCTGCGCCAGCCGGACGGCTGCGCGTGGGATCGCGAGCAGACGCACGATTCGCTGCGGAAGCACCTCCTCGAGGAGACGTACGAGGTATACGACGCCCTGGAGCATGGCGCCACGCCGGCCCTCGCCGAGGAGCTCGGCGACCTCCTCCTGCAGGTCGTGCTCCATGCCCAGCTGGCCGCGGAGGCCGGCGTGTTCGATCTCGCCGACGTCCAGGCGTCGATCGCCCGCAAGATCGTTCGCCGCCATCCGCACGTTTTCGGCGACGCGGTCGCCCGGACGTCCGCGGACGTGAACCGGCAATGGGAGCGGATCAAGGCCGGCGAGCGCGAGTCAGCCGCGATCGAGGCAGCCGCGATCGAGGCCGCGGCGGATGGAGCGGAAGCGGCGGGGGGCGCCGTCGGCGGAGCCGCGCCGGCGCCGAAGAGCGCACTCGACGGGATCAGCCCGTCCATGCCCGCACTCGCCGCCAGCCAGGAGATGCAGGAGCGCGCCGCCGCCCTGGGCTACGACTGGCCCAGCATCGACGGCGTCCTCGACAAGGTGGCCGAGGAGCTCGGCGAACTCGCCCGCGCCGAGACCACCGCGGACCGCCGCGAGGAGTTCGGCGACCTCCTGCTCGTCGCGGTCAACGTCGGGCGCAAGCTGGGCATAGAGGCGGAGGCCGCACTTCGCGCCGCCAACCACAAGTTCCGGTCGCGATTCGCTCGCGTCGAGCGTATGGCCCGCGAGCGCGGCGTGGCCCTCCGGGACCTCGATTTCGCGGCCCTCGACCACCTGTGGGATGCTGCCAAGGCCGAAGAGAGGGCCGCAGCCGCGGACCCACCGCCGGCCGTCACGAGTGAGGGCGTGCGATGAGCATCGGCAATCGACCGCCGTCGGTCCGTGCGGATGGCCGGCTGCCCGGCGACCTCCGGCCCGTGACGATGACCCTGGGCGTCCTGAAGTGGGCGGAGGGCTCGTGCCGCATTCGGGCCGGCGACACCGAGGTCCTGTGCGCAGCGACGATCGGCGATCGGGTGCCGCCGCACCTGCGCGGCAAGGGCTCCGGCTGGGTGACCGCCGAGTACTCGATGCTGCCGCGGGCAACCGCGGAGCGCTCCGACCGGGAATCGGTCAAGGGCAAGGTCGGCGGCCGGACGCACGAGATCCAGCGGCTAATCGGCCGGTCGCTGCGAGGCGTGGTCGACCTGCCGAAGCTCGGCGAGCGCACGATAACGGTCGACTGCGACGTGCTCCAGGCCGACGGCGGCACGCGCTGCGCGTCGATCACCGGCGGCTACGTGGCGCTGGCCGCCGCGTTGATGGGCGCCGGCCTGGAGCGCACGCTCGTGGGCAAGGTGGCCGCGATCTCCGTCGGCGTCGTCAGCGGGATCGCCATGCTGGACCTCGACTACTCCGAGGATTCCCACGCCGAGGTCGACATGAACGTCGTCGGCACCGATGCGGGGACGTACATCGAGATCCAGGGGACCGCGGAGGGCCTGCCCTTCGACCGAGCGCGGGTCGGGTCGCTGCTGGACCTCGCCGACGAGGGCCTGACGCGGCTGTTCGAGCAGCAGGCGGCCGCGCTCGCCGGGGTCCGCGCGGCGCCCGCGACGGTGCGCCGCTGACCGGACCCGGCCTCGGCGCAAGCGTGCACCCGCGCCTCGTCGTCGCCACGCGCTCCGCACACAAGCTGCGCGAGCTCCGGGACCTGCTCCGGCTGGAACGCACGGAGCTGGTGTCCCTGGACGAGCTGGGCATCGCCGGCGACCCGGTCGAGGACGGCCTGACGTTCGAGACGAACGCGAAGATCAAGGCCCGGGCCGCCGCGCGGGCGACGGGATTGCCGGCCCTCGCCGACGACTCCGGCCTCGAGGTCGACGCGCTCGCCGGCGGCCCCGGCGTCAGGACGCGGCGCTACGCGGGTCTCGACGCGACCGACGCGGACAACAACGCCAAGCTCCTGCGCGAGCTCGCGGACGTGCCCGCGAGCGGGCGCGGCGCCCGCTACGTCTGCGTGCTGGCGTTCGCGCTGCCGGACAAGGGGTCACCGGGCGGGTTGCGCCTGATCACCCGCCGCGCGACGAGCCGCGGCCGGATCGCGCTGGAGCCGCGCGGGAGCGCCGGCTTCGGCTACGACCCGCTGTTCGAGCCGGCGCGCGAGCGCCCCGGCGGGCGCACCTTCGGCCAGTACGCCGGCGACGAGAAGGACGCCATCTCGCATCGCGGACGCGCCGCGCGGCGCATCGTCCCGGTGCTGCGGGAGCTCGGCCTCTAGGGGATCGCGGCGGGTCTGCAGCCACGGCGTCATGCAAGGAGGGTTCGAGGGGGAAAGGTGACGCCGGGCGGTTCCATCAGCCTGCCAGCTCCCGCCAGGCGTCCGGCCTGAGACGCCGGTGCTCGGCGGGCGGTTCCCGACGATCCCGGCTATCCCCAGGAGACTCGTTGGCCCACGGGGGTGACCGAAACGGGTGGCACGCGTCGTGCGCCTAGAATGTCGACGGCCACGGGGCGTAGCGCAGCCTGGTAGCGCACATGCTTTGGGATCATTCAGGCCTTGAGCGGTGAAGGGCATGGCCAGTTGAGCGCGCGAACGGCGAGCGACAGCGCGTCGACTATTGTGCGGTTCGTGAGCATGAGGGCTCGCACCGCCGCCCCCCGGACGGGTCTGCCCGTCGCCGCAGCCTGATAGGTCTTCGTCGCCGGGGTCGCGTATCGGGATTGCCTCGAGACGTTGTGGCCTGGCGGCCGCGGTGGCGCCTCTCCAAGGTGCCGGCCGCGTGCTACCGTCGGCGGCGGACGGCGGGCCGAGCAGCCCGGTGCATCTGAAGGTTGACCGGTGGACATCCGGAACGTAGTCACGGTCGAGGCCCCTGTATCGCTTCCGGCAACGCCGTGATCGGTCGCGGCGCCATCGGGGATACCCCGGTGGTGGCTACGGCGATGATCGACGGGAAACCGCGATTCACCAATAGCCGCAACGCTCCTTCTAGCGTGCCAGCGGTCTCCCTCTCGTGATCGACTTCTCGGAACGTCGTGTCCAGCGCAGCATGGATTTTGACCCCGGTCGCAGCGCAGTGCTGGTCGTCGACATGCTCAACGACTTCCTTGAGCCGGCCGGCGCAATGCCGCTGCCGGAAGGCCGTCGCCTCTACGAGCCCATCCGGCGTGTGCTCGCTGCCGCTCGAACACATGGGGCCGCGGTGATCTGGGTCTGCGACGCGCACCCGCCCGGCGACCGCGAGTTCGACAAGCGCTCCGTGCATTGCCTCGCCGGCACCTGGGGAGCGCAGATCGTGGAAGCGCTCCAACCGCTGGACGACGAATACAGGGTCCCCAAGCGGCGCTACTCCGGCTTCTACGAGACCGACCTGGATCTGCGCCTGCGGGAGCTGGGGGTCGCGCACGTGATCCTGACCGGCGTCGTAACCAACATCTGCGTGCGCTCCACCGCGCACGACGCGTTCTTCCGTGGCTACGATGTGATCGTCGTGCAGGATTGCGTCGCCGCCACCGGCGACCGCGAGCAGGAGTCCAGCCTGTACGACATCGACACGCACTTCGGCACGGTCTCGGGCCTGGAGGAGGTGTTGACGGTCTTCGAGCGGGCCGACCGCCGGTGACCCGCCACCTTGCAGACGGAACCAAGAACCGGGGTCCTGACCGGAAAAACCCGGAGAGGGCGCCGCGGGCGCAGGCGCTCACATAGGCGTGCGACTTAGGAATGGAGGGATGGACGTGAACAATCAAGGGATCTTGAGCAGTCCAGACGACCAACAGCGCAAGGGGCGCGGTGTCGTTCGACCTGCCAACTACGCGCGCACCGGGGTCGTGCTGGCGTTGCTGCTGGCCGCGTGCACGACGGGCACGCCGAACAGCTCCACGCCCGCGTCCAGCGAACCCATCAAGATCGGGATCCTCGCCGACCTGACCGGTCCGTTCACCACCTACGGCACCAGCCTGGCGAACAGCGCTCAGCTGGCGATCAAGGAGATCAACGCCAAGGGCGGCATTGCCGGCCGGCAGATCACGGTGATCGTCGAAGACACCCAGACCGACGTCGCCGCCACCGTCGACAAGGCCAAGAAGCTGGTCCAGAGCGACAAGGTGGACCTGGTGATGGGCCCGATCGGGTCAGATGCCAACGACGCCGTCTACAAGACGGTCGTCACGGATAACAGCAAGCTGCTCTTCTACACCGAAACGTTCGAGGGCGGGAAGTGCAACGAGCTGTACTTCTCGTTCGGGGCTGTGCCGGCACAGCAGATCCGGCCCCTGATCCCGGTGCTTCAGGAGAAGTATGGCCCAAAGGCGATGCTGTTCGGAGCCGACTACGTGTGGCCGCGCCGCAGCTTCGAGATCGCCAAGCCGATCATCACGGCGGGCGGTGGCACCGTGGTCTCGGAGCTCTACCTGCCGCTCATCGCAGACGACTTCAGCGAGCTCGTCAAGACGGTTCGCGAGAAGCAGCCCGACTACATCTTCTCGCTGTACCCAGCCGTGTGGGGCTCGGCTCTCAAGGCTCTTGACGACGCCGATCTCCTCGACACCGTCGGTGTCGGCACCATCTTCCTCGGTGACCCCGACTTCGCAGGCATTGCGGATCTCGCCGAAGGTTCCTACACGGCGCTCCCATTCTTCACGGCGGCGGACGCACCCGGAGTGAAGCCCTTCCTGGAGGCGTACGCGACTAACTTCGGGGCGGGCCAGATCCCGTCGGGTGGCGAAGGAATTGGCGCGTACGACGCCGTCTACCTCTACAAGATGGCGGTCGAGAAGGCGGGTTCGACCGAACCGAAGGCCGTGGCCGCGGCCCTTCCCGGCCTTTCCTTCGAGGGCCCCACGGGTCCGGTGAAGATCACGCCGTCGCACTACCTGCAGCAGACCATCAACCTCGTGCAGGCCCAGGACGGGAAGTACGTCCTCGTCGACAGCTTCCCCGACATGGACCCCGAGGAAGCTTGCAGCCTGTAGACGCCAACCAGGTGGAAGCGAAGGGACCTCCTCGACCCCTCACGGGAGCGTGACCGGGTCGAGGAGGGGGCGTTGGCGGGTCCCGGGACCCGCCGGTTTCGCAGCCACGCCCGGCAGCCGGCGTCGCGTAGAAGCGATCCTGCTGCTGGCGTTGATCGCCGTCCCGCTTGTCAGCAGCGATTCGTTCCTCGTCGACCGACTGGGTCGGTACTTCCTGTTCGCAACGTTCGCGGTATCCGTCGACCTCATCTGGGGTTACGGCGGAATGTTCAGCTTCGGGCACGCCGCGTTCTTCGGCGGCGGTGGCTACATCGTCGGCCTGTTGACCACGCACGATGCCGGTTTCCTGCCGCTGCCGCTCTGGGCGGCGGTCCTCGGCGCAGTGGTGGCGGCTGCCCTGTTCGCCCTCGGGCTCTCGTATTTCGTCTTCTCGGGCCGAGGCGCCCTGCGCGGCGTCGAGTTTGCCGTGGTGACCCTGGCATTGACGGTGGTGGCCGAGCGTCTGATGAACGCGGGTGGGTCCGTAACCGGTGGCCAGAACGGGATCCTGATGAGCTCGAGCCTCGGCGTGCCGGGCGTCGTTTCCCTGCAGCAGGGCTACGGTTTCTACGCTCTTGCCGGTCTCATCCTGATCGCCACGTACGTTGGCGTCCAGCGATTTCTGCGTTCCCGCTCCGGTCTCATCCTGCGCGGCATCCGTGAGAACGAGGACCGGATCGACCTTCTCGGCTATGACGTGCCGGCGATCAAGCGCCGCGCATTCGTCCTCTCTGCCGCCATCGCCGCCCTGGCCGGGGCCGTCTTCTACGTGCACGAGGGCATCGTGTCGCCGAGCGCCGTCGGCGTCAGCGCCTCGACGCTGGTGTTGCTGTGGGTCGTGCTGGGGGGCCGTGGCACCCTCATTGGCCCGATCGTCGGAGCGATCCTGCTGCCCTACCTCACCGCCACGCTTTCGGGCTCCCTGCTCGACACCTGGTTGGTCGTCGTCGGGGTCATCCTGGTCGGGGTCATCCTCGTCCTGCCTTCCGGCATCTTCGGGTTCCTCAACCGGGAGCGGGGAACGTGAGCGTCCTCACCATCAACGGCCTCACCAAGAGCTTCCGCGGCTTCGTCGCGGTCCACGACGTCTCGCTGGATCTGAATAGCGGTGAGCTGCGTGGCCTGATCGGCGCGAATGGAGCCGGGAAGAGCACGCTCCTCCATCTCATCTACGGTCGCCTGCAGGCCGACCGCGGCAGCATCCGATTCGGCGACACGGACGTGGCGCATCTGCCTGCGCACGAGCGTGCCCGCCTGGGGATGGGACTGGTATTCCAGGTCACCAGTGTCTTCGACGACCTCACCGTCGAGGAGAACCTGCTGCTGGGAGCGCTTCCCAAGGTGCGGGGAACCAATGGGTCCGTCGACCGGGGTGAGGTGGAACGAGTGCTGGAGCTCATCCAGCTCGCGGACGTTCGATCCCGGCGAGCGCGCCATCTCAGCCACGGCCAGCAGCGGTGGCTCGAGATCGGGATGGTGCTGCTCACCCAACCGAAGCTGCTCCTCCTCGACGAGCCGACGTCCGGGATGACCCGAGCCGAAAGTCGCAGCACGGCCGCTCTGCTCCGTGAGCTGCAGGCGGCCGGGGCGGCGGAGGCGATCATCGTGGTGGAGCACAACATCGAGTTCATCCGCCTGGTCAGCGATCGGGTGACGGTGATGCACCGCGGGCAAGTGCTGGCCGACGGCACGATCGACGAGGTGCAGGCCAACCTGGAGGTGCAGGCCTCCTACCTTGGGCGACGTCATTGACCGCGGTGCTGGACGTCAGCGGCCTCCACGCGGGCTACGGGTCGTCCACCGTGTTGCGCGACGTGTCCCTCGAGGTGTTGCCGGGCCAGGTGGTGTGCCTGATGGGCCGCAACGGCGCCGGCAAGACGACGCTGCTGAGGGCCCTCATGGGGGTCCTGTCGAAGACCGGAAGGGTCCAGCTCGACGGACGAGATGTCACCGGTTGGAAGGGCCATCGCATCAACGCGGCGGGCATGGTCTGGGTGCCGCAGGAAGATTCGGTGTTTCCAGGCCTGACCGTGAGGGAGCACCTCCTGATCGCCTTTGGCCGGCGCGAGGGCGATGCAGGGTTGGCGGCGGCCGCAGCGCTGTTCCCGATTCTCGGAGACCGGATGGGCCAGGAGGCGCAGACCCTGTCCGGTGGCGAGCGGAAGATGCTTGGCATCGCTCAGGCGCTGATCGTCCACCCAAAGCTCGTGCTAATGGACGAGCCGACCGAAGGGGTAGCCCCGATCATCGTGGAACAGTTGCTGCCCGCGATTCGGATGCTGACCCAATCCGCAGCCGTGTTGCTGGTCGAGCAGAACATCGACATGGCCCTCGCGCTCGGCTCGCATGCGTACGTGCTCGAGCACGGCACCATCGTGGAGTCCGGGGACATCAGGCGCCTCCAGGACGATGGCGTGCTTGAGCGCAGGCTGGCGCTGTGAGCCCGGGCGCCGCCCTTGGCTTCCTGCCGACCGATTCGTTCAATGTCGTCGTCCTCATCGGGGTCTTCGTTCTCATTTCCCTCGGGCTTCACTTCACCTTCGGGCTGCTCAACGTGGTCAATCTGGCGCACGGCGAGTTCCTGCTGATCGGCGCGTACACCGCGTTCCAGGTGCAGGAGGCAACCGGCAACGTGGTGCTGGGCATCCTCCTGGCGCCGGTCGTGGCCGGGACCGTCGGGATCCTCATAGAACGCGGGATCCTTCGTCCCCTCTACGAACGGCCGCTCGATTCGCTGCTGGCGACGTTCGGGCTGGCGGTGATCATCCGCCAGGTCGTGCAGCTGATCTACTCCGCCAACCCCAGGACCGTGCAGGACGCCATCGGCGGCTCGATTGCGGTTGCCGGGTTCAACGTTCCCTGGTGGCGCCTGGTCGTGGTGATCGCCACCGTGGGACTCGTTGCGCTGGTATCCGTGATCCTGGCGAGGACCAGCTTTGGGCTGCACGCCCGCGCCACGGTGCGTAACCCCGCTCTCGCCGAGACGATGGGGATCAACGTCGGCCTGATGCGTGCGGCGCTGTTCGCCCTTGGATCGGCAGTCGCAGGGCTCGCCGGCGCGCTCCTCGCCCCCATCAACACCCTCGACCCGCAATTCGGCCTGCTGTTCCTGGTGAACGCGTTCCTGGTTGTCATCCTCGGCGGCCAGGGCTCCCTGCGCGGTCTGGTCATCGCCGGCGCGCTCCTCGGGGGGACGCTCTCAATTCTGCAGTTCGTCATCTCGACCGTGTACGCCCAGATCATCGTGCTCGTCATCGCGATCCTTGCCGTACGCCTTCGGCCCGTACTCGCCGCGAGGATCGCTGCGTATCGAGACCGACGCTCGCCCGCCCAGGGTCCGGGTCCCGGATCCGCTGGAAAAGCCGTAACGGCAGGGGCTCCTCGGCACGGCTAGGTACGAGGGCTCATCGCGATGCGCGCGATTTGACCGCCGGCGTCACGAACACCTCTCGCGCCGAAACCGGTGTTCGGCCGCGGCCGGTGTAGCCTAGGCTGGACCGGCATCGCGTCGGCCTCGAAAGGATTTGACGCTCGACGCGTCGGGGCGTAGCGCAGCCTGGTAGCGCACATGCTTTGGGAGCATGAGGCCGTGGGTTCGAATCCCACCGCCCCGACCATTCACGGATCAGTGCTGGACCTAGGGAACGATCGTTACATCGTCGGCGGTGATCTGGTTGGTCCCCTGACCGGGCTGGAATTCGACCCTGACGAGGACGTCGGTTCCCGACTGGACATCGTCGCTCGTGGCGGACCCCTGGGCGTGAAAGGTCGTATCAGCGGGCAGCGTGATCTCCACGGTCTGGCCGTCGCTGGTCCGCACCGTGAGCGTGTCCCCGGATCTCGACTCGACGGTGCCCTCGACGGTCACCCCGCCCGCTCCGAACAGCCCGCCGCCGGGTTGGCCCGCGCCGCCCGGCTGAAAGCCGCCGCCGCCCGCCCCGGGACTCGCTCCCGGTCCCCCTGGGAAGCCTCCGCCGGCGGGTCCGCCACCCGGAAAGGCTGCCGCGGCAGGGGCTGTCATCCGGCCACCAGCGAAGGCAACTCCACCCACCGCGAGAAGCACGGCGAGCCCGAGGACCGCGTTGATCAGGTTGGGCCCTCGTTTCGCCTTGACGACAGGGCGAACGGTTTCGGTGACTGGCTCGTCTCTGCTTGGATCATTCACCTGGGACATCGACGAACTCCCTTCGTTGGAACATGCGGTGGGAAATCACTCGAAGCGAAGCGCGACGACGGGGTCGAGCTGCGCTGCCTGCCGTGCCGGCCAGACGCCGAACACGACGCCAACGGCCAGGCTGAAGATCGTGGCCACGATCACCGTGAGCGGGTCGAAGATGAAGCCCCAGCCGGCGATCTGGCCGATCACGAACGAGGCGGCGAGTCCGATGGCGATACCGATCAGGCCGCCGAGAACCGAGAGCGTCAGTGCCTCGACCAGGAACTGGCTGAGGATGTCGCCGCTTCGCGCCCCGAGAGCCTTGCGGATGCCGATTTCGCGAGTCCGCTCGCGCACGGACACAAGCATGATGTTCATGATCCCGATGCCCCCGACGACGAGGGCGATCGAAGCGATGCCCCCGAGCAGCAGGGTCAGCGTTCCGCTGATCGAGTCGGTAACCTCTAGCAGCTGGGCTTGATCGAAGATCGAGAAGTCGTCGTCGTCGCCAGAGCCGATCCCGTGACGAATCCGAAGGTCTTCGGAGATCCCGTCGCGGACAGCCTGCATGTCGGCACCTTCGACGACGCTGACCCCAATGGTGCGGACCGAGCCACCCCCGACGAAGTACTTGCTGACCGTTCCGATTGGAACGTAGACCTGGTCGTCCGGATCGTTGAAACCGGATCCGCCCTTCGCTTGCAGGATGCCGACGATCTCGAACGGCAGCCCGCTGATCGTCACGGTGGATCCGAGCGCCTCCGCCCCGAGCCCGAGATCGCTGGCCACGGTCGCCCCGAGAACCACGAGTCGGAGCGACTGGTCAACCCCGACATCCGACAGGAAGGTGCCCTGCCAGACCTCGTAGGCCCGCACATAGGCATAGGCCGACGACGTGCCAACCACCGACGTGCTGGTCGAGTTCGTCGCGCTGGCGGCGACCGTGGCCTGGGTCTGGATCTCGGGGGCCACGGCCTGGACGCCATCGAGCTGTCCGATCGCGGTCGCGTCTTCGAGCGTCAGGCCTGAGGTGCTTCCGCGGCCTGAAGGGCTCACGGTGAGAAGGTTCGTACCGAGCGAGCTCAGGCTCGCCGTGATGTTCGCCGTCGTCCCTCGCCCAACGCCGACGAGGGCAACGACGGAGGCGACGCCGATGATGATGCCAAGCATCGTGAGCGCTGCGCGCGCCCGGGAGCGGCGAAGTCGGGAGAAGGCGAGGCGAAGCAGTTCGGAGGTGCTCATGCCGCAGTCGCCATCTCCACGATCGTCCCGTCGTGCAGATGTACGCGTCGATCGGCCACCGCGGCGATCTCGGGGTTGTGCGTGATCAGGACGACCGTTCGCCCGGCACGGTGGAGTTCGACGAACAGGGCGATGACCTCTTCTCCTTGCCGGGCGGCGAGGTTGCCGGTCGGCTCGTCCGCCAGCAGGAGCGCCGGGTTCGTCACGAGCGCGCGGGCGATGGCAACGCGCTGCTGTTCACCGCCCGACATCTGCGTCGGCTCGTGACCGAGCCGGGCGCCGAGGCCGAGGCGGTCGAGCTCTGCGGCAGCCCGCTCCTGCCGAGCCCGCCGTGGGACGCCCTGGTAGAGCAGCGGCGTCGCGACGTTGTCCACGGCACTGGTCCCCGGCAGGAGGCTGTAGTTCTGGAACACGAAACCGATCGTTCGGCTCCGGATCGAAGCCAGGTCGTTGTCGTTGAGCGACCCGACGTCGCGCCCGTCGATGACGTAGCGACCGACCGTCGGGCGGTCCAGGCAGCCGAGGATGTTCATCAAGGTTGACTTCCCGGATCCCGAAGGGCCCACGATCGCCACGAACTCACCTTCGTTCACGGTCATGGATACGCCGCGAAGCGCGTTCACCAGTTCGCTACCCATCTCGTAGCTGCGGCCGACATTGGCCAACTGAAGGAGGTTCATGTCACGGCCCCTGGTTGATCCCGCCGCCCGGAGGGCCGCCCTGGAAGCCGCCGCCGCCAATGCCGCCGCCGCCAATGCCGCCGCCGCCGCCAATGCCGCCGCCGCCGCCAAGGCCGCCGCCACCGAGGGTCTGGGTCGAGCTCGTGCCGGTGACGACGGCGTCACCGGCGGCCAGGCCGGACGTGATCTCGGCGAGCGAATCGGTGATGAGGCCAACGGTGACCGCGCGGGTCTGAACGCTGCCGTCGGCTCCAACGATGCGCACCGAGTAGTTGTCGCCGCCTCCCGAGAGGGCTCGTGACGGGATGGTCAGCACATCGTTGGCGGAGTCGGTCACGATCGTGACGTCGGCGGACATGCCCGGTCGCATCGCCTGCGGAACCTCATTGAGCTCCACGGTGATCGCGAACGAAACGACGCCGCTGGTACCACCACCGTCGGCGCTGGGTGCGATGGCGGTGACGGTACCTTCGATGGTCTGATCAATTGCGCCGATCGTCACGCTCGCGGCCTGGTCGACAGCGATGCTGGCGACATCCGATTCGACCACGCTTGTCTCGACGACCAGGGTGCGCGACGCGATCGTGATGGCGGCCCCGGCTGGCGCATCGGAGCCCGCCGTGAGGGCGACGTCGGTGACGATGCCGGCGATCGGCGCCGTAAGGACGGCGTAGTCGCGCTGTTCCGTCAGCGCTGCCAGGTCCGCGTCCGCCCGCGCCTTGGCGGATTGGGCGTTGTACAGAGCAACGCGCGCCTGACGCTTCGGAGCACCACTGTCGGCGTCATCGAGGTCGTTCTCGGCCTGGGTGAGCTGGAGCGTCGCCGACTTGGCGGTGCGATTGGCGTCGGCGATCCGTGCCTCCAGGTCGGCGGTGTCAGCCGTGGCCAGTACGTCACCGGCCTGGACCAGGTCACCGACGCGCACGTCAACCGAGTCGACCACCCAGTCGATGTCGGTCCCGGCAGGAGCGGTCGAATCGCCATCGGCGACGACCCACGGCGTGGTTCCGAAGCCAACCGCATAGGTCTCGCTCGAAGCTACGGTGCCTGTCGCGGCGACCTCGTCGGTGACGTCCGCGACGGCTGCGGTTGCGGTCAGCAGCCCCGTTGCGGTCGTGGTGGCTGGCGTGAACGCGCCGAACGACACCGCAATCGCTCCCGCAGCGACCGCCAGAAACGCGATGACGGCGACGAGTTTCCAGCGCACGCCCGCCCTCCTCGATGCTTCCATGCCTCGAACCACGCGCCGAACCCGACCCTGTCGAGGAACGCGCAACGACGTTGGGCGAGTCAGCCTCGGCCGGCAACGTCGAGAGCTGAGCAAAGCGAACTCCGCTGAGAGAGTTCTGAGAATTGCTCGCTTCCGATGCGAGGCGAGAGGGCTACCCGGAGCAGATCAGCCCGCGGCGCGGACCGTCACGTGCACGGTCTGCACGCCGTTGTTGCCCATGCCCTG
>DATKBR010000049.1:0-7393 GCA_035513775.1 Candidatus Limnocylindria bacterium | reverse complement strand
GGGATCGGGCGTCGTCCGGTCGATGCCGGCGAGGGCGAGCACCGCCGGGCTGACCCACACGACGTGGTGATCGAACGAATGCAGGGCGACCAGGCGCCCCGGCGCGGCCCGTTCGAGCGCGTCCGCCGACGGCCAGCCACCCCAGCGCCGCTGGTCCCAGCCGCCGCCGAGGATCCAGCCGGGTGCCGGAACCCGGCGCGCGCCCTCCGCGATGCGCTCCAGCCCGACCTCTAGCGAAGGTGCCGTCGACAGGTCGACCTGGCTTGCGGCGAGCGCCGCGTCGACGACGTGGAGGTGGGCATCCGTGAGGCCCGGGATGGCGATCTCCCCGGGCTCGAGCTCCACGCGCAGGGTGTGCGGGTCGGCGCGGGTCTCGAGATCGACCGCCGAGCCGGCAAAGGCGACGCGCCCGTCGCGGATCCCGATGGCCTCCACCCAGCCGAAGCCCTCGGCGCCGGCGAACGTGGCGATCCGCCCGGAGACCAGCACGTCGAGAGGCATCTGGGACGCTCGGGCTCAGCCGCGCAGGGCGGCGAGGCCGTCCGCGGCGGGTGGCCGCGGAGCCTGCTCGATGGCTGGCCCCCACCCTGGCGGGTCGGCGAGGAGGGCGGCCAGGGCCGCTGGTTCCAACCCCGCGCCGAGCCCGAGCGCGAGCGCAATCCTCGCCTTCGGGCCGGAGAGGTGCCCGGCGAGCAACGCGCCGGCGCGCACCCACGTGGCGCCGCCGCCGGGGAAGGCATACGCGTCCGATGCGGCGCCCGCGGCACAACGGGTCGTGAACGCCACGGCGATCCCCTGCTCCATCGCATGGGTCGCGGCCTCGACTAGCGACGCCGCCGTGTTCCCGGCGCCGGTCGCCTCGACGACGATCCCGGCGGGCCTGAGCGCGGCGGCGGCATCCAGCAGCGCGCCGTCCATCGCGACGTGGGCGGTGAGCAGGAGAACGCCCTCGGCGGCCTTTTCGGTCGCCACGTGGCGCCGCGGCCCGGGCGCTCGGTCCAGGACGATACGCCCGGCGATCACGCGCCCGAGCGGGGCCGTGTCCAGGCACTGGAACGAATCGAGCGCTCCGGCGTGCGTCTTCGTGACCGCGTCCGCGGGGTTGATCGTCCCGTCGAGGACCACCTGGACGCCCGCCCCCCGCAGGTCCGGCGAGGCGGCGCAACGAACCGCGTTCCTGAGGTTGTCAGGCCCGTCATCGTTCGGGTCGGAGGCGGCGCGCATCGCGCCGGTCACGATGACCGGCTCCGGCAGATCGAGGACGAGGTCCCACAGGAACGCCGTCTCCTCGATCACGTCCGTCCCCTGGACGACGACCACGCCGTCGATCGCCGGGTCAGCCTGGCAGCGGCGAATCTCGCTCGCGATCTCGAACAGCTTCGGGAACGTGAAGTGGCTCGCGGGCGTGCGCCCCAAATCGACGACCTCGAGATCCGCGATCGCCTCGATGCCCGGCGCGCGGGCGAGAATCGCCGCTCCGTCCAGGGTCGGGACCTTCCCGCCGACCCCCGCGTCGACGACCATGCTGATCGTCCCGCCGGTGAACAGAACCGCGACCCGGCTCATGGGCGACGAAGGCGGTTCGCGGGCCAGCCACTCACAGGCCGGCGCCCCCCTCCCCATCGGCATCGCGTTCTCGATCGCCGGCCAGCCGGTCGGCGCGATCGCGATGCGCCTCTCCGTGCCGATGCGCCTCGCGATGCGAGTGCCCATGCGGCTCGCGCGGCTGCCCGGGCATGTTCGCGCGGATCGGATCGAGGTGGGACCCCGGTGCGATCTCGGGGACGAGGTCGGGCCCTTCGCCCGCCTTGATCGGGCCGCGGACCACGATCGAGACAATGCCCGATACCAGCACCAGCGCCGCGACCGACACGATTACTGGCGTCACGCCGACGGCGTCGGCGATCGGGCCGACGACGATGATCGGCAGGATGCTGGCCACGGAGACCAGCATGTTCAGCACGCCGAAGACCCGTCCGCGACCCTCCGCCGGGATGTCCTCCTGGAGCTGGACCTGGGCGGAGATCGCAACGATGCCGTAGCAGATGCCCGCGAGGAAGGCGAGAGCAACCACGACGCTTACGAGCGACGTCAACGACGACAGGTCTACGGGCAGCTCTTCACCGACACCGGTCAGGAAACGGCTGACCGGTCCGGCAACTGTAAGGATCACGAGCAGGAGCCCGAGCAGGACCAGGCCGACTTCGATCGCCCGCCGGCGGGCGATGTACTTGCCGTAGTTGTTCAGCAGCAGCACGCCCATCACGATCCCGATCCCGAGGGGCAGGACTACGACGATGAGGTCCCTCGAGCTCAGGCGCAGCGTGTCCCGGGCGAACGAGGGACCGAGGACGGCGACCACGCCGATGAGCGACGCGGAGATGGCCAGGTACGCCAGGGACCACGCGATCGTACGGTTGTCGCGGATGTAGCCGATCCCCTCCCGCAGCTGGCCGAACACGCCGCTCACCGCCTGGCCGGCCTCGGTCACGGCCCCGAGCGGTCCCTTGCCCGGGCGTTTGACGGGCGGGTCGGACGGCAACGTGAGGCAGAAGACCGCGGCCAGCGCGAGCAGGATCGAAACGAACACGATCAGCGGCTCCGGTCCGCCGGCAATCGTCACCACCAGCGGGCCGAGCAGCGCGTACCCGAGCGCGAATGCGCCGTTGAGGGTGAGCGTGAACAGCCCGTTTGCGGCGACGAGCTGCTCACGCGGGACGAGGACCGGGATCATCGCCGCCTCGGCCGGCGCGAAGAAGACCGTGATTATCGAGAACACGGTGTTGAGGAGCAGGAGCAGGAAGATGTTGCCGCCCGTCGCGAAGATGCCGATCAAAACCACCGCCCGGAGCGCGTTCGAAACGACGAGCACGGTACGGCGGTCGATCCGGTCGACGTAGACGCCCGCGAGCGCCGACAGCAGCACGGACGGGACCAGGAAAGTGAGGAACAGGGCGCTGACCGCGGTCGTGGCGTCCGTCGCCTCGAGGACGACGACCGTGAGCCCGTAAAGCACCATGTTTACCCCGATCTGGGTCGCCACCTGCGACAGCCAGAGCAGGAGGAATGGGCGATTGCGGAGGACGGCAAGCGCCGAGGTTGTGGGCTCCTGTGTCGCGGTCGCCGCCCGCGTCGGGCCGGTCACGCCTCCGGTGCCGAGTCGGGCGAGACCGCGGCGCTCATCACCGGATCGCCTCGCGACACGAAGCCGGCGAGGCGCGATTCGAGGACGCGTCGATCGATGAGGACGTGCCGGCGGCAGCCCTGGCAGCGGAGGCCGATGTCCGCGCCCAAGCGGTCGACCAGCCACTCGGAGGCACCGCACGGATGGGTTCGCCGGAGCCGGACGACATCGCCAAGGAACAGCTCGAGCGCAGGCCGGGCTGGCATCGGCGGGACTGTATCAGAGGCGCGGTGATGCATCGGTCGGGCCCAGATCGCGCTCCGTCGCGGGCAGGGTCATCGTCTCCACCGGGCTGACCGTCAGGCGGGCGTCGGGGTACGTGGCGCCGATCTGGGCGATGACGCCACCGGTCCGCGTGAGCGTTCCGGTCAGGATCTGCGGGCTGCCTATGGCGCGGATCTCGAACGCATCGCCGAGCGCCTCGTTCTCGACCGACAGGGCACCCGGGGCGCCTGCGACCACGGTTCCCGCGACGACCCGCACGCCGTCGACCGCGATCGCCTCCGCTCCGGCGTTCCGCAGCTCGTTGAGCAGCTCCTCGATGCCGTCGCCGCCGATCGGGCCGCTCACCGTGATGGCGATCCCCTGCCCCATAACGTCCGTCAGCCCCGCCCAGGCGCGGATCCGCGCGAGGTCGGAGGTCAGCTCGCCGACCGTGGTCTCGCCGCGGTTGCGCGCCGCGGCGAGGTTCGACTCCTGACGCGCCAGGCCGGAGATTTCGGTACGGAGCTGCTCGTTGCGGGTCGTCAGGTTGGCGATCAGCTGCGTGAGCTCGGTCGCCGACAGGGCCGAGAGGCCGGGCACGCCCGCCTGCCCGCGCAGCTGGCCGACGACGAGCATGCCGAGCAGCGCGGCCACCGCCGCGACGCTGAAATGAGTGCTCATTCGCCTCGATGGCGTCATGGCTTCGCGCCCTGGTCAACCGAGCGCGCATAGCGCAGGCCGACGGTCCCCGCGAACGCCGGCAGGTCAACGGAGTCCAGCTCGGCGACGGACAGGAGCAACCCGGATGGCTCGATCCGCCCCTGGACGAAGTTCACGAACCCGACCGAGGCGCGGAGCCGGTCATACAGGTCCGCCGGCCCGAGGGCCGTGACCGTGTACGGCGGAGCAAGGTAGGCCGAGTTGACGAGGATCGAGCCGCCGATGTCGAGAACCGCGGTGGAGCCCACCACGCGCTCGCCGTTGACGGCAATGCCGTCCGCGCCCGCGAGCCAGAGCTCCTCCACCAGCACGCGGACGTCTCGCGCAGTGACCAGGGCATCGAGCCCGCCGCCGCCCTGCGTGCTGTCTTCCAGCCGGAACGCCAGGCCGCGCCCGAAGACCGCGATCAGGCCGGCCGCGATCCGCGCGTCTTCGAGGTCGGCGTACAGCCGCCGGAGCGACTCAGCCGCACCGGGGTCCTGGGCCTCGAGCTCGCCGATGCGGCCCCGCAGCGCAAGAATCTCGCTCTTGAGCGCCTCCTGCTGCGCTTGCAGCCGGAGCGCCGTGTCGATGAGTGGCGTGCGCTCCTCGGTCGAGTAGCGAACGCGCGGTCCCTCGGCGGCGACCTGGGCCGCGATCAGGAAGCCGAGGAGGAGGAGGGCTACCGCGAGCGTGACCTGCACGCTCGGCAGGCTGCGCAGGCGCCCCAGGATGAAGCTCACGGCGCGCCCTTTGCCCGCGGGTCGTCATCCGCGGGTGGCGCCTGGCTGTCGTCGGACGGCTCCGGCTCGGGATCCCAGTCGTCGTTCGCCGCGGCACCCGCGCCGGCGGAGGTCGGCAACGGCGAACCGCGATTGAGCCCGCGCGCCGTGACGAGCAGCCCGGCACCAAGCACGATCAGGATGGCCACGATGGCGCCAATGATGACCGGCTCTACGAAGTCGCTCGTCTCCGTGGGGGGGATCGCCGGCGGGGCGGTCGGAACCGGTCCCGAGGCGCCCGGTCCCGGTGTCGGCACCGGGGCCGCCTCCCAGCCCGGTGGCAGTGGGCCGGGCGGGGCGGGCTGTGGTCCGAACGGGGCGGGAGCGGCAACGCCGAGGTCGCCCAGCCAGCCGGCCTCGAACCCTGCCGAGTCGACGCCGAGCGCCGCCTCGAACGCGTCGTCGTCGCTCACGCCGTCGGCGTAGCTCCGGATCAGGGCGACGAGCGCCTCCTGGCCGTGCGTCCGGACGAGGTAGTCGATCGCGGAGACGCTCTCGTCGTAGGCGAGGCTGAACCGGGCCGCCGTGGACGGGAACTGGCCCACGAGCGCGTGCAGGGGCATCAGCTCGCCGTCGCGCGCGGCACGCTCCACGTTCCCGCGGGCACCGGCCTCGTAGCCCACGGCGAGGTAATCCGCGAGGCCCTCGTTCAGCCAGTGCGGCGGCTCGTGGTACGGGTTCCTGGTGGCCGTATCGAACACGATGTGGGTGAGCTCGTGCGGCACCACTACGCCCACCCACGGATCGGCGACGGACGACGGCCCGATGTTGGCGAACAGCGTCCTGATCCCGGCCAGGGCGAGGCCGCCGACGTTCTCCTGGAGGCCCGGCCCGATGATGTCGTAGAACTCGTCGCGGCCGGCGTAGATGAAGAAGTCGATCGGGTCCCGCTCCTCGACGCCCAGGAGCGTGGTCGCGGCCACCACGGCGCGCTCGCCGATATCCAGCGCGCGGCGGCCGAACGCGGCATCGCCCTCGTACCAGTGCACGCGGACGACGGAGCCCGTGAGCGTCTGCCAGGTGAACCTTGTGTCGTCGTAGCGGACGGTCGTCGTCGGGCCATCGACGAACGTTCCGTCCTCGAGCGTCACGCGGAAGCCGAGCTCCACCCGCGTGTTCGGGAACAGCGCGCCCGATGGGGTCGCGTGCCGGTACATCAGCGTTGCGTTCCCGACCGCCGGCGTGGGAATGGTCGCGAGGAACGTCCGCCCATCGCCACCGGCGCGCACGATCGCCTCGACCCGGGCGACGCCCGCCGGGAGCGTGATCCGTTGTTCCAGGGTGATCGCCTCGCCGAACACGACCGATGCCGAGGCGGGCTGGAACGTCGGGTCGGCAGCCGCCGCCGGCGCTGCCGTCGCGAGGCTCGATCCGACGAGGAGCCCGAGCAGGACGAGCCCGCGCCACCAGGGCGAGTGCCGGCGCTCGCCTCCGTGCCGGCTCACTGCGCCCATGCCATGCCCGCCATCCTGGGAATGCCGAGCCCGTTCCCGCCCGCCCCCAGCAGCCCCGTCCGCGACAGCGCCCAGTCCGTCGAGACGTACAGCGGCACGACCGGAACCTCGCGCTGGATCTCGGCGAGCGCGCGTTCGTAGGCCACGACTGCCGCGTCCTGATCGCGGGTCGCGAGGGCATCCGCAATGGCCTGGTCGAACGCGGCCGAGGACCAGCTGCCGTAGTTGTCGCCGCTGCCGGTCTCCAGGAGCACGCCGAGGAAGTCATTCGCCCCCAGGTAGTCCGCGATCCAGCCCGTGAGCCACATGTTGGGCGGGTCGCTGTTGAGGCGGCCCAGGTGGTTGTCGAGGATCTCCAGCTCCACGTCCATGCCCAGCTCGCGCTCCACCTCGGCGGCGATCGCGTCGGCTATCCCGGCGCCGCCCGAGGCGAACCGGATCGTCGGCAGGCCCGCGCCCCCCGGATAGCCGGCCTCGGCCAGCAGGCGGCGCGCCTCGGCGGGATCGTAGACGGGCAGCCAGTTGCGGTCGCCTCCACCAGGGATGCCCGGCGGGACCATGCTCGTTGCCGGCCGCTGGCCACCGAATGCGCCGAGGGCGACGACGCGCTCCCAGTCGACAGCCGCGCCGAAGGCCTGGCGCACGCGGACGTCGTCGAAGGGCGCGCTCGTCGTGTCGATGCCCAGATACGTCAGAGCGAACGACGGCGTCTCGCGCAGCTGCGGCCCCAGCTCGCGGTCGTATGGAATCCAGGGCGCATCGATGATCGAGACCTCGGTGTAGTCGAGGTCGTCGGCCTCGAAGGCGGCGACGGGGCTCCGGCCGCCGATGTCTAGGAAGAGACGCACGGTTGGGATCGCCGGCGGGCCGGCCCAGTAGCGCTCGTTCCGCTCGAGGGTGATCTCGTCCTCGGTGACGTTCGCGACCGCGTACCCGCCGCTCACCGTTGCGCCGATGCCGAACTGGGCCTGCCCGTCCTGCCACACCGTCGCAGGCACGATGCCGAACATCGGCGACGACACGATCGCGGGGAAGTCGGCGCCGGGACGCTCGAGCTCCACCTCCACGTC
>DATKBR010000048.1:0-16062 GCA_035513775.1 Candidatus Limnocylindria bacterium | reverse complement strand
CGCTACGGCTCGTGTGGCGGCATCGGGCCCGACGGCCGATTGTGGATCAGCCATGGCTTCACCGACGACGCGGGCCGCTTCCGCGACACGCGCGCCTACGACTTCCAGAGCGGCAGCTGGGCCGACCTGGCGCCGGCCGGCGGACCGGTCGAGCGCTGCCTGCACGACTGCTTCTGGACGGGCGATGGGCGGCTCGTACTGTACGCCGGCCAAACAACCGGCCTGCCCGCGCTGGGCGACCTGTGGACCTACCAACCAACGACCAACGCCTGGACGGAGGCCGCGCCGGCTCCACCGCCTGCTCGCCAGCTGTACGCCGTGGCGGTGGCTGGCGAGCACGCCTACGTCTTCGGCGGTGGCGACATCGATCGCGGCTACCTCGACGACCTGTGGCGACTCACGCTGACCGACCTGAGCTGGACCGAGTTGGCGCCGGCGGGCGAGGCGCCGGCCGCCCGTGCCGGGGCCACGCTGATCACCGATCCCGCCCGCGGCCGTCTGCTGCTCTTCGGTGGCCAGAACCAGTCGGGCGAGCTGGACGATCTGTGGGTGCTGGCCGCAGCGGGCGGCTGAATCGATAGTCGACTACGCACGCGCGCTAGGGGTACGGAGTCGCCGGCGCGGGTTCCAATCCGGGTTGTGCCGGATAGGCGGTGGAACCGGCCGCGACTAACGTGCGTCCATGAGTTCGAGCGCGGAGATCCCCCTCTCCTCCGCGACCCGATCCAGGAGACCCTCCTCTCCTGCAGTGAGGCCGGGCTTGCTGCGCTGGGGCGCGCGCCCGGCCTCGATCATGCCCAGGGCCCAGCGAAAGGAAGACCGATGATCCAGCCCCGCTCGCCTGCCGCTCGCTTCGCCGCCGCCGGCAGCCTGGGCCTGGCGCTCGTCGTAGGCCTCTCCTCGGCCGCCCTCGCCGCCCGAACGCCCACTCTGGACTACATGGTCAGCGGCGACACGGCCAGGGTGTCGGTCACCGGCAGCCAGCGCACCGGCGTTTGGCGCATTCGCTTCGTCGCCCCGTCCGGGCAGCGCCGCGTCGACTTTATCCTCCGCACCGGCGACGTCGCCTGGTCGGGCGTCGTGCGCGTCAGCGTCAGAGAAGGCAACTCGTGGTCCCTCGTCGGCCGGCGCGTCCTCGACGACGCGCTGGCCGGCGGCCAGCCGATCGACGGCTGCAACGCCGGTGTCTGCTGGAGCACGGAGGGCTTCCGCCTGCCGCGTGACGGCGACGCCAAGTTCGGCCTGACCATCACTCTCAATCGATCGGGCAGCTACCGGATCTCGGGCGCAGTCCGGGAGGCGAGCGAGGCGTTCATCTACGGCTCGTGGGTGAGCACCGGCCGGAGCACCATCAGCCACTGATCTCAGCGCGGCGCGCGGCGGCGTCAGGGCACTACCCTCAAGCTGTCTGAGCCGACGAAGTGATCGCCGCCAACGAGGCCGGCGACGGCCAGGTCGACGACGGCGGGAGCGCTGACGCTGCTTAGCAGACTCGCCACAGCCGTCCGATCGAACGTCAGCTTGAGTGCGACGATTCCGTCCCCGTCGGCATCGCCGACCTTCGCCTTGCCGATCGTCCGCAGGCCGTCGGCGCACGGGTCAACGCCCATGCACAGCCGGACCGAGGCGGTGTCGATAGCGCTGACGCGGTATGGCGGAGGCAACTCCACGAAGACGGTCACCGGTCCACCCGTCCCGCGCTGCTCGAGTGTCTCCGGCTTGACGTCGACGGCGGCCGCGATGGGCAGGATCGACACGGCCTGGACGAGGACATCGAGGGTCGCCGAACTGACGGTCAGCTTCCGCTCGGCCGACGACGTGAACGCGGCAGCGCTCGGCGTCGCCGGGATCGCCATCGCGACGGCGAGTACCACTGCCCACGGCGCCGCCCTCAAGGCCGGGCCTCCGTCCGCGGCGTCACCCTCCCGCCGGCGATCAACAGGAAGGTCGCCGCCGCGGCGGCCAGACCGAGCGAAAACGGGGTGCGCAGGATCTCGATGAGTCGGCCGCCGAAGGGCACCTGGAATCGGACCGCGCCGAGAATCTCCGTCGCTTCTGGCCGCCAGATGTCCGGCGAGGCCCGGCTGTCGCCCTGGACGACGAAACCAGAGTCGTCGCTACCGACGATCCGGTGGACGACCAGGCCGCCGTCCGTGTGGAAGGCCACGATGTCGCCGACCGCGTAGGCGTCGGCCCGAACGGCGACCACGAGATCCCCCGACCGCAAGGCGGGCTCCATGCTCGCCCCAGAGACGACCAGGTAAGAGGCCGGTCCACCCAGCACGACGGGGCGAAGGAGCAGCAGCCACAGCGTGCACAGTAGTAACGCCGCCCCCGACAGTGCGAGCGAGCGACGCGAGACCATGCCGGCAAGGCCGGCGAGTGCGACGGCGACCGGCGGGCCGGACCGAGTGTTCGACCGACCCGCCTTCATCGCCGCTGCCCTCTCAGTTGATGGCGATGTGAATGTCGTTGACGTCCCGGGCAAGGATGCCAGCCGGCATCGTGACGACGGTCAGACCGGTCGACGACACGGTGGCTGAGCCGGCGCCAAGCTGGGCGCCGTCCCGTGTGAGAACGACGTCCATCCACTTTCCGTTGCAGGCCGCGGCCGTCCCGCTGACGTGCACTTCGCTTACGGTGAACCCGAGTCCGCTCGTGAACGCCAGCCGGTACGTGGCGATCACCCCGTCGCTGTCACAGGAGCTGACCGCCGCGTCATCGGCGCCCAGGGTCGACGTGATCCCTCCGAGGCTCGCCGCCGAAGCCGCGAGGGCTGATCCGACCGCCGTCGCGAGCACCAATGCCAGGCCCAACCGCTTCATATGTGACTCCTCTCCCCGGCCGTCCTCGGCCGGCTCTGTTCGGCCGGCGGCACAGCGCCGCCGGGCCATCTCATGACCGGAAGTCACCTTCGTCGTGCATCCGCCTGGCCGGCTCGAACGGCTCGCCCAGTCGGCTGCGGCTGGCGTGGCGCTCGGTCGCTCCGAGCAGCCAGGCGACGAGCGTCGCGGCATCGTGGAAGGTCCGGCGGTCGCCGGTCAGAGGTTCCTCGACGACGCCGTCGAAGCCTTCGAGGTTTTCGGCAACGAACACTCGCACGACGAACGTGTGCATGGCGCGACGGTCGCGGGTGACGCTTTCAGAAACCTTAGGACGCAGGTGGCCGCGCGACTACCGACGACGAGCGAGCGTAGGCCCGCCCGGGGGGCGGTCAGCGCTACACCGGATACGATGCCGGCTCGACCTCGAGCTCGCTCATGCGGGCGACGTAACGTCGGTAAGCGCGGTGCGCCTCAGCACGTTGGCCGGCCGCCGCGAGCGCCTCGACCAGCGCCAGATGGAGACCCTCGTGGAACGGGTCGACAGCGACGGCGCGCATGAGGTACCGGACTGCCGCCGGGTGGTCGCCCCGCGCGGAGACCAGGCTGGCCAGAGCCGCCACGACATCGACATAGAGCGATCGCGCCTCCTCGCGCGCGGGGGCGGCCCACTCGCTGAAGGCATCTTCGGGCAGCAGATCGCCCGCGTACGACGCCTCAGCCGCCGACAGCCGCGCGCCGGCTTCGGTGGCGGCACCGCGCGCGTGCGCTGCCAGCCCTGCGCGAGCGTCGGAGATGAAATCCTCGAGGTCGACCGAGAGCTCGGCGGCGCGTAGAGCAACCGCCTGCCGCTCGGTGGTGACGAAACGATCGGGCGCATGGGCGCGCCCGGGATCGAGCACGGACCGCAGCAGGCTGAGGGCGACCGACAGCCGGTTGCCGAGCGCGTCGGGCGGCTCGTCCGGCCAGAGGTGCTCCATCAGTTCGTCGCGCGTGATCGGACCGCGGCGCGTCACGAGGAGCTTCAGCAGGTCGCGCGACTTGCGGCTCTTCCAGTCGCCCAGCGGCACGGGCTGGCCGTTGCGGATGACCGCGAAACCACCCAGCACCCGTACGCGGAGTGGGGCAACGTCGGCGACGGGCAGCACCGCCAACAGCCCGGCGCCCTCGGCCGCCGACGCTCGGATGCCCATCGCTTCCAGCCGCGCCCACGCCGACGCCGCCTCAGGGCTCGCCGGCCCGTGCTCGAAGACGGCGATCGCCAGGCTGGTCTGCGCGACCGCCGGCTCATTGCCGAGGCGTGCCCAGACGGTGGCCGCTTCCGCAAGCCGCCCGAGCCGCCTGCCGGAGCCGCCTCCGCCGACCATCGCGTCGAGCTCGATCGCCGAGGCCAGCGAAGCCATCGCTCCGGGCGTCGTCGCCAGCGCCGGCATGGCCTCGGCGACGAGGCGGCGCGCGTCGTCCACGCGACCCTGGCACGCGGCGACCCAGCCGGCGCTCAGGAGGTAGTCCTGCCGGTGGAGAGCACCCGGGTCGGTCAACGATCGCTCGGCGAGCTCACGGGCTGTTCCGGGCTGGGTTCGCGCGAGGACACGCGCCAGACCCGATCGAGCGAACGCCGCGACATACTCGTCGCCCGCAGCCCCGGCTCCCTCGAGCGCTCGCCGGAACCCAAGTTCCGCCTGGCCGATGTCGCCGCGGATGCGGGATAGCTCGGCCATGAATGCGATCGGAAAGAGCTCGGCCACCAGTCCCAGGCGACCACTCACCTGCCGCGCCCGCTCGAGGTCGGCCGCTGCGAGTTCGTACCGGCCAAGATCGATCGCATAAACGGCTCGGCTGACCAGCACGCGGTACAGCCAGGCGGGGTTGCCGGCGGCTTCCATCAGCGCGACCGCCTCTCCGGCTCGCTGGAACTGCTCGACCATCGATGGCAGCTCGTCGTCGGCGTCGCGCAACCGTACGATCTGGATAACGTCGCCGGCGCGCTCCGCTGCCTCGAGCGCGATTCTGAGCTCGCGCCGAGCGCCCTCGTGATCGCTCTCGCGAAGCGCGTACGCGGCCGCCATGTGCGCCATGGAGCGAACGCTGTCGTCGCCCAGGGCGTCGGCGGCCGCGGTGGCGCGGCGCGCGTGGTCGGCGGCCTCCGTGGCGCCCGTGAACAGCCTGGTCAAGGCGTCGTAGGCCAGCAACAGCGCTTCGTCGGACGCGGTCAACGGCGGGTCCGTCGCCGCCACGGCGGCTCGGGCTTGGCCGAGCATGCCGCGTTCGTAATGGATGCGCGCCATGCGCCAGCCGATGGCCGCCGGGGCGGAGGATCTGTGGGCGACAAGTCGTTGGAGAACAGCCAGCGCGTCCTCCGGTCGCCCCCGGAACGCGAGCGCGTCGGCCTGGGCCAGATCAACCTCCAGCGTCCGCTCCGCCGGCGGGATCCTGCCCACGGCGTCGACGATCGCCTCGGCACGGCCGCGCTGCAGCAGGTCGCCCGCATGCCGCACGAGCAGTCTCTCGATGGAGGCACGATCACCGGCCAGGGCCGCCATCCGGATCGCGGCTTCCACATCACCCCGCTGCTCATGCCAGTCAATGGCCGCGCGTCGGGCGTCCCGGAGCTCCTCGGCAGACAGCGGCAGTCGCTGGCGCGCGAAGTCGCGAACAAGCCGGTGAATTGTCCACAATCCGTCCCGCGTTCGCCGGACGAACATTCCCCGCCGCTCCAGGTCCTCCAGCAGGCGGTCGGCGTCGGCGACGTCGAGGGTCGCCGCCAGGTGAGCGTCGAAGGCGTCGAATGGGGACAGCCGCCGCACAAGCACGACCTCCGCGGGTTGCGCGCGGCTGAAGACCTCCTCCGCGAAGTAGTCGAACACAGCGCGCCCGGCCGGAGCGTCGGTGTCCAGGGCCTGCACTCGTTCGTCGGGCGGCAAGTCGCGAAGTGACTCGACGAGCAGGCGGACCGCCGCCGGCCAACCGCCGGTCGTTTCCAGCACGGCCTTGCCGAGCTCGACCCCACCGCCGCCGAGAGCGGTGTCGATGACTCGCTCGACTTCGGCCCGGGTGAGGGCAAGGTCCTGCGCGTCGAGGTCGCGTACCTCGCCGCGGGCACGCAGACGCTGGATGGGGAACGGCAGCGCCGTTCGCGACGTGATCATCAGCTGTACAGCCGCCGGTACCTGGCGCACGAGCGCCGCCACGACCGCCTCGGCGGAGCTGTCGGCGAGCTCGTGCAAATCGTCGAGGGCTAGCCGAACTTCGCCGCTTCGCGCCGTGCGCTCGAGCAGCTCGGCGAGGACGGTGGCAATCGCACTGGCGCGCTCGACGTCGTTCGTGCCGTCGCGCGCCGTCGCCGCCACGCGCAGGCCATCGACTTCCAGCCCACCCTCGACGGCCGCCAAGGAGGCGACAACCCGTCGGGCGAACGCCTCCGCCTCGCGATCAGCGGGACTCAGCTCCAACGACGCGCCGACGTGGCCGGCTAGCCATTCGCGAACTGTCGTGCTCTTGCCGTAGCCAGCTCCGGCCTGGATGATCGTCAGCCGCGCGCGGGCCGGTTCGACCAGCAGCGCCCGCAGCCGCGCACGTTCGATGTGCCATCCGTTCGCGATCGTGGGAGTCCGATCCTGTCCGGCCACGTGGACGAGTTCCCTTGCCCTGATGGGTGTGGCGCGAACGTGCAGTATGCGCGCGGTTGTCCACGGCAAGCACTCCGTTTTGACGTCTCCCGCACGAGGGCGTTGGGACGGGCACGAGGTTGTCAGCCGGGAGACGGATACCCTTGACGCGTGGCCCATTTGGCCAGCCCCAAGGAGAAGCGACATGTCGGAGGGGCGTCGCCTGGCCCTCTGCGTCTATCGCCCGCGGGACGGGCGGGCTGCGGAATTGGAGCAGTTCCTGCCGCTGGAGATCGCCACCTTGCGATCCCGCGCTTACATCACGCAGCGTGGAGTGCCGGTGTGCCGGACGGAGCGCGGTGACTACCTGGCCATCGTGGAGTGGCGCACGGCGCGCTCGGTGGACGAGGCGCACGCAGACCCGGTCATCGTCGAGTTGTGGGACAAGAAGCAGGAACTCGCCGAGTACGTCGGGGTGGACGGACTCGCGCGTGCCGACCAGCCCTTCGCCAGTTACGAGGTCGTCGGCGACGTCTAGCCTAGCCAGATCCGAGGCCCGGGCAGTGTCGGGCCACAGGGTGGTGCGAAAGTCGGGACCGCAAGGGAGAGAGGGCTGGAGCCGACACTCGGATTTGAACCGAGGACCTGCTGTTTACGAAACAGCTGCTCTACCGCTGAGCTATGTCGGCGCCGATCAAGAATAGCCGATGCTCATGAACATCAGCTATTCCCCCTCACGCAATCACACTCGAGATCGTGCTCAATACCCTCGCACAGCGCTCGGACAGTTGATAACGATGGACGGAGAGGCCGACGGCCTTCTCGGAGATTAGAACGATCGTCCTATTGTGCGTGCTCGCTCGCGGTCCGACGACCAAAGCGCATCGAAGTCCTGGCCGACACGATCCATCCCTTCCCGACGTCGGTGCGGGTCCTGGGCGGGCTGTTCAGCCAGGCCGCGACGCGATTGCAGCGACCAGCAGAGGTCGAGGCATGGGCGACGAGGCAAGATCGGCGGGCCATCGGACGGTACTGGCCGCGCGGTCGCTGCGGCGGACGCGTGGCGGGCCCGTGGTCGCGTAGCACCCACGCGGCGCCGGTCGATGCCGTAGAAAGGGGGGCCCGGCCGTTTCGCGACGCACGTGATTCATGGACCATACTGGAGCGATGCGAGAGGCACGTTGCCCGATCCTCGTCGGCCGCGACCAAGAGTTCGCGGTCCTCACGGACCATTTGCGGGACGCGCGGCGAGGGAAGGGGGGCCTCGTGTTTCTCGTCGGCGAGGCGGGCATCGGAAAGTCGCGCCTGGCGCGGGAGGCCGTGGTCGAGGCGGAGCGTCACACCATGCGCATGGTCCGAGGCCGTGCAGTCGAGACAGCTCCTGCGGTCCCGTTCCGGCCCCTGGCGCAGGCCTTTTCGACGCTGCCTGGCCTGTCCGACCTCTTGGCTCGACCCGAGCTCGTCGCCTATCGGTCGGCACTCCGCCACCTCCTGGCGGGCAGTTCGGCGGACGGCACCCCGCGGCGCGCCCGGTCGCCGATGGCGGTACTCGAGGGCATCTCTCGACTGCTCGGCGCACTTGCGGCCGACGATGGCCTCGTCGTCGTCTTGGAGGATCTCCACTGGGCGGACGCCGACACGATGTCGGCCGTCGAGTACCTCGCAGACTCGCTCTCAAGTCGGCCGATCCTTTGCCTCTGCACCGCCCGGTCGGATGAGGCGTCGTCGGTCACTGCCCTCGTCGCGAGACTGACCGCCGCTCGACTGGCGACACAAGTCGAGCTCCGGCGACTGCCGGATCACGATGTTGGCGCGATGGTTCGGGCGTGTGTCGCTGGATCGACGATCGGCGATGACACCGTTCAGGTCGTGGGCCGCCGGGCAGAGGGCGTCCCGTTCTTCGTCGAGGAGCTGCTGACGGCCGCGCTCTCGGCCGCATCGGACGGTGCCGCGACCGACCTGGTCGCGTCGACGGTGCCACCCTCCTACGCCGACATCGTGCACAGGCAGGTCGAGGGGCTCGGCGGCCGGGGTCGCTCGGTAATCGATGCCGCGGCCATTCTCGGGCGGACATTTGACTGGCCGCTCCTCGGTCCGATCACCGGGCTTGACGACGAGGAGGTCCTCGCCGAGCTGCGACGCGCCACGGTCGCGCACCTTGTGACGGCCGAAAACGGCGCCGGTCGTGGCGCCTTCGCGTTCCGGCATGCCTTGACCCGGGACGCGGTCCTGGCAGACCTCCTGCCCCCGGAGCGGGAGCAGCTGTGCATCTCCGCAGCCAATGCACTCGAGTCGGCGCGGCCGGGGCTGCCGGCCGAGCTGTGCGAACTGGCGGCGGACCTCCGCGGGCGTGGCGGTGATCGGGAGGGTGCATTCCGCCTCGCGATGGAGTCGGCTCGCCGCGCATTCGTCCGCGGAGCTCTGGCCACCGCCGAGACCACGCTGGACCGCGCGATCGTGTTGGCAGGCGACGATCCCTGGCTCCAGATGGGGGCGGGCATGTTTCTGGCCGACGTCCTGTCGTCGACCGGGAGGGTCGATCGGCTGGTAGCCCTCGGCGCGACGCTTGTGCCGGCTGTCTCCGGGCGGCTCTCGCTGGGCACGCCGGATCGCGTGGCGGCTATCCACCTGCGGCTCGCGCGCGGCCTCCTGGAGGGCGCCGAGGTCGACATTGCCAGAGCGCACCTCGCCGACGCCGTCCCGCTGGCACAGGCGGCCGGGGACGCTTCGATCCTGCTCGCGTGCGACGCCCTCACGGCCGAGCTGGCGCTCGAGGCGGGCGACCTCGCGACGGCGGAAAGGATGGCGACGACCCTCATTGACCGCGGCTTCCCTGGCGACGCGGCCGAAGTCCGCTGCGCCGTGCTACGCGTCCTCGGCGTGGCGCGCCGTCGAACCGGCGAGCTGACTGCGGCGACCGCGGCGCTCGAGGAGGCCCGGGCGCTCGCGGAAACCGCCGGCTTGGCGGTGTGGCGCGCTCGCCTGCTGCTCGATCTGGCCGCCGTCGACGAGATGTCGGGCGCCGATGTCCGGCGGGCATCACTCGCCCGCACGCTCGCCGCCGATTCCGGGGCGGTCGCGCTCGAGGCGAGGTCGGAACTCCAGCTCGGCCGGATCCTCTTGGCGCGCGGTGAGGTCGCCCCAGCCGAGGAGGCGATCGATCGGGCGATTGCCATCCGCCGCCAGTTTCGTCTTCCGACCGACCGGGAAGCGCTCGTGGCGCGCGCCGTGCTTCTCGCGCGGAGCGGCAGGAGACGCGACCTGGCCGACGCAATCCGCAACGCACGCGCGTCGGCACCGGCGCGCGACCCGCTTGATGCGATCCTGGCCGGCGAGGCGCGGGCGGTCGCGTACCTGCTTGCCGAGGATGCGACGAAGGCCCTCGGAGCGCTCGAGCAAGCCCCGGCCGCAGGCTCCGACGAGCTCGTGCCGTGGGCATTCCCGGGGCTGCGCGTCCTCGTTCTCGCGCTCGTCGAAACCGTGCCGATCGACCCGGGCACAGCCGTTCCGCCTCGTCAGGCGGCCTACCGGGCCACCAACGGTCTCGTGCATCTGGCGCGAGCGGTCTGGCACGGCCGCGCTGGTCGGGTGGCCGAGGCGGAGGCCGCGTTCGGCGCGGCCGAGCGGGCGCTCGAACCGTTCCCGTTCTATCGAGCCCTGGGGATCCGGCTCGTCGCGCCAGCCGCAATCGAGGATCGCTGGGGGATGCCGGGCGCGTGGCTCCATGACGCGCTCGAATTCTTCGACGCCGCCGGTCACGACAGGGTCGTCGCGGCGATCCGCGGGCTGCTGCGCCGGGCCGGCGAGAAGGTCCCGCGCCGCGGGCGCGGCGATTCGCAGGTCCCGCCGGATCTCCGTGTGGCGGGGATCACGAGCCGGGAGATGGACGTCCTGCGCCTGGCGGCAGACGGCCTCACCTACCGCTCGATCGCCGCGCGCCTGTACCTGTCGCCGCGCACCGTCCAGACTCACGTGATCAGCATCCTCGGCAAGCTCGGCCTCGAGTCGAAGTCGGAGCTTGCGGCGCACGCGGGCCGGCTCCCGGCTCCGCTCGACGGCCTGCCCGCGCGCGACGCACCGACACATGTCACGCCGCCGGGAAGCGACGTCGGAGGCCTCCCCGCGTGATGCCCAGGTACATGGTCGTCAACGAGCATCGCCCAGAGGACTGTGACCCGATGGACGCCGGCCTCGCCCACCTGCCACGGCACCTGGTGGGGCGCGACTTCCACTGCACCTGCCCGTATGGCGTCCACGCGTTCTACATGGTGGTCGAGGGCCATTCGGCCGAGGACGTGATCCGGGGGCTACCGGCCGAGTGGCGGCCGGGCTCGCGGGCGCTTCAGATCGAGACGTTCCACCTCACCGGCGAGTAGGGCGCGCTAATTCCGCCAGACGGCGGATGTGCGCGGTCCATCGCGGGCGCCACCCTCCCGGGTGTCACGACAACCGCGGAGGACCCAACGATGACTCGCACCCAGCATCTACACGGGGTGGTACTTCCCGACCTCGTCGAGCGCGACCTGTTCATCGTCGACAGAAAGCTGACGCTCGAGCCTCAGGACGACTTCGAAACCATCGTCCATGACGGCTATCTCATCCCGGGTCTGGTGGACGCCCACGCCCATCTGCCCTTCGCGAGCCCGGCGCCGGAGGAAGCATCTTGGGCCGAGAAGGCCGTCGCGAGCGCGCGCGTGCATCTCGACGCCGGGGTCCTTACCGTCCGCGATCCCGGCGGGCCGACACCAACGGGGCTGGGCCCCCGCGACGGCCTGCCGCGGACGATCACGGCCGGCCGGTTCCTCGCCGCCCCGGGCATGATGTTCCCGGAGCACGGCCAGCGCGAGCTTCCCGAAGAGCAGATCCCCGACGCCGCCGAGGAGGAGTTCGCGTCCAGCGGCTCGTGGGTGAAGCTCATCGGCGACTTCATCGATCCGTCCGGACGGATGGCCACGAGCTTCCGGCCCGAGACGTTGGCCGACGCAGCCAGGCGCGTCCACGCGCTCGGCGGCCGGATCACGATCCACGCCTTCCTCGACGACACGATCGACGCCGCGATCGACGCGGGGTTCGACTGCATCGAACACGGGGTCATGCTGCGCGAGGACCAGGTGGAGGCGATGGCTGCGCGCGACATGGCGCTCGTCCCCACCCTCCGGACGGGCCTCGAAATGTGGCCGCAGATCGTGCAGTTCGTGCCGACCGCGCCCGAGGAGAAGGATCGCGTCGCGAAGGCCCTCAGCCGCTACTCGGACGCGGTTCGGACGGCCTGGGAGGCGGGCGTGACGATCCTCGCCGGCACGGATGCCGGGCTCGTGTCGCATGGCCTCGTCCGGCTCGAGGTGGAGGCGCTGATCGCCGCCGGGATCCCCCCGATCGACGCCATCGCCGCGGCGTCGTGGGGGGCGCGCACCTATCTGGGTCTGCCCGGCCTCGAGGAGTCTGCCCCGGCCGACGTCGTCGCCTTCGACAGGAACCCGCTCGAGGATTCGACGGTTCTGGCCGAGCCCCGCCTCATCGTGCTCGACGGCCGCGTGGTGCGTCGAGGCGTGCCGGCGGTCGCTTGAGCGGACTTCGGATACGGGAATCCGTAGGCTTCCACCCTGTGAACCCGACCGGCCATACTGGGGCTGACACTCGCGCACCTTCCGATCCATTCGAGGCGGGCGTGGCGATGACGGATCTGCCCACGGGCCGGGTGACGTTCCTGTTCACGGACATCGAGGGCTCGACCCGCCTCGTGCAGCAATTGGGGGCGGGTGAGTACCGCCGCCTGCTCGGCGAGCATTCGACGATCCTGCGGGCCGCGGTCGGCGATCATGACGGCCGCGAGTTCGGCACCGAGGGCGACGCCCACTTCTTCGTCTTCCGCGAGGCCAGCGGGGCGGTCCGGGCTGCGATCGAGGCGCAGCGCGCGCTGGCGGCGCGTCCCTGGCCGCCCGACGCGGAGGTGCGTGTCCGGATGGGTATCCATACCGGCACGCCCGAGGTCAATGGCGCGGACTATGTCGGAGTCGACCTCAACCGCGTCGCACGCATCGCGGCCGCCGGGCACGGCGAACAGGTGCTACTGTCCGCCGTCACCACCGAAGCCATCGACCCCGCGCTCGCACAGCAGGTCCGGCTTACCGACCTGGGTCTTCACCGCCTCAAGGACCTGGTCGAGTCAGAGCACCTCGTCCAGCTGTCCGCGCCCGGGCTCAGGGAGGACTTCCCGGCAATCCGGACGATCGACACCCGCCCCAAGCAGCTGCCGGCGCAGCTGACGAGCTTCATCGGCCGCGGACGCGAGTTGGGTGAGATCGCTGACCTGCTGGGGAGGTCGCGACTCGTCACGCTCACCGGGCCCGGCGGCACCGGCAAGACACGGCTGGCGGTTGCGGTCGCGGACCGGCTCTTGCCGCGCTTCAGCGATGGCGTGTTCTTCGTGCCAGTGGCGCCGATCGACGATCCCGAGCGCGTGCCCGCCGCGATCGCGACCGTGCTGGGTCTTCGTGAGGCACCGGAACAGCCGGTCGTCCAGGTTCTCGAGGAGCACCTGCGCGACAAGTCGATGCTGCTCGTCATCGACAACCTCGAGCACCTCGCCGCAGCGGCACCGATCATCGCCAAGCTGCTCGAGCGTGCGCCGGCCGTATCCGCGCTGACGACCTCGAGGGAGCTGCTGCACGTATACGGCGAGCAGGGCTATCCAGTCCAACCACTGCCGGTGCCACCTTCCGGCGGACCGGCCGAGCCGATGGCCACCAACCCGTGCGTCGTGCTCTTCTTGGAGCGGGCGACCGCGGTGCGGCCGGACTTCCGCCTGACGGAGCAGAGCCTGTCGATCGTGGCCGAGATCTGCCGCCGCGTCGACGGCCTGCCGCTTGCGGTGGAACTCGCGGCGGCCCGGGTGCGCATCCTCCCGCTCGTCGAGATCGTCGCGCGCCTCGATCGACGCCTCGCCGCCTTGACCGGGGGCGCGCGCGACCTCCCGGAACGGCAACAAACGCTTCGGGCGACGATCGACTGGAGCCACGACCTGCTCGACTCGGCCGAACGCCGACTGTTCGCCAGGCTGTCCGTCTTTGCCGGAGGCTGGACGCGTCAGGCCGCCGAGACCATCTGCGCCGGGGATCTTGGGATCGACGTCCTGGACGGCCTCGCATCGCTCGTTGACAAGAGCCTGGTCCGGCGGGAGACCGCACGCGACGATGACGTCCGCTTCGATCTGCTGCAGACGATCCAGGAATACGCTCGCGAGCGCCTCGAGGATTCGGGCGAAGCGGACCGTGTCCGACGCCTCCATGCCGAGCACTTTCGGGATCTTGCCGAAGCCGCGGAGCCGAACCTCACCGGTCCCGACTCAGAGCGCTGGCTGGAAACGCTTGGCATCGAGGTCCCGAACATCCGCGGCGCACTACGCTGGGCGATCGACTCGGGCCATCCCGGCGACCTTGAGGCCGGCCTGCTGACGGCCGGCGCGCTGTGGCGGTTCTGGCAGCTGACGGGCGCCCTGCGCGAGGGGGCGGACTGGAACGCGCGGCTGCTCGCCCGGGCGGATCCGGGGTCGCCGAGTGCCGGACGGGCAAAGGCACTACGCGGCGCCGGTGGGATCGTCTACTGGCAGAACGATCTGCCGCGGTCACGTCAGCTGTACGAGGAGTCTGTGGCCATCTACCGGGCGCTCGGCGATCGGGCAGGGACGGCCGCCGCGCTCAACGATCTCGCCTATCTGCCGATGTTGATGGGCGAGCTCGAGCTGGCCCGTTCGTTCTTCACCGAGGCGCGCGACCTCTTCCAGGCCCAGGGCGACGCATGGCAGGCGACCCTCGCGGAATTGAACATCGGACAGGTGGACTTCTTCGCCCGTAGGTACGACGAGGCGCTCAGATCCTGGGAGACTGCTCTGCCGATGATCCGCGAGCGCGGAGATCGGTTCTGGCTGACTGAGGCCATCACCGGCCTGGGCTATCTGGACCAGCTCACGGGCCGATTCGACTCGGCCCGCGGCCACTACGCCGAGGCTCTAGAAATCGCGCTCGATGCGGGCACAGAGCCGCAGGTCGCGATGGTCCTGGAGCCGCTCTCGAACCTCGACGCTGCCGAGCGGGACTTCCCACGGGCTGTGCGGCTTTGGGCAGCCGCACAGGCCATCAAGGAGCGAGTCGGCGGTGGCGCCCCGTCAGAGATGATGCAGACAGTGGATCCGCGCCCGGCGGCGGCCGAGGCTATCGGCGAGCAGGCGGTGGCCGAGGCTTGGGCCACGGGCCATGCGATGACCCCGGCGGAGGCGGTTGCCTTCGCGACCGAAGGTGTGCAGCGATCGACCACAGCCGGCCGAGCCGCGCCGGCCTCCGATCGGGGGTGAGACGTGCCTCACCGCGATTTGCCCAAGCTCGAAGCTGGTCAAGGCAAAGTTATCAGCTCTATTGAGCGTGCGAGGCTCGGAATCATCAGCTGTAATGCCTCCGCGAGCCTCTGATGCAGGCGGTCGCGCGAGGACGTGTGCGTCGGAGCCTTCACGGACCCGGGTGTTCACGTGGAGCCCAAGCATCCTGATGGTCGGCGCCCGGTCCGGGTCTCCGAGGCCCCTTTTCGGGCAGGAAACGATGGACCTGACGGCCGCCTTATGAGATGATTTCGAGTGGTTAGGGATCGGGCTCGGCGGGAAACGGGCCGTAGCGGCGATCCTAGGCGGAGATCCCCTCGAAACGAATAGCTAATAAGTGTGCCCGTTTGTATCGGGCATTCACGCTTGTAGCACTGCGCATAGGGCGGGAGACTTACGAAACAGCTGCTCTACCGCTGAGCTATGTCGGCGCCGGGGCTAGTCTAGCGGAAGGCTTGAGCCGCTCCACTCAACGAGGTTGGGTCGGGTCACTCAGATGACGCCGTCCGTGCGCAGCCGGTCGATGTTGGTCTCGTCGTAGCCGAGCTCGCCCAGAATCTCGTCGCTGTGCTCGCCCAAGGTGGGCGGCGCGCTGCGCACGGCGGCGGTCGAAGCCGACGACTTGATCGGGCTTGCCACCTGCCGGATCGAGCCTAGTTGTGGGTGGACCACGTCGACGACCATGCCTCGCGCACTCGCCTGTGGCTGGGCGAACGCGGCGAGCACATCGTTGACCGGCCCGCAGGGCACCTGCGCCGCGTCGAGGCGGGCCAGCCATTGGGCCGATGGCAGCCCGGCGAAGCGTTCGGCCAGGATCGGTCGAAGCGTGGCCCGGTGGCGCACTCGGCGCTCGTTGTCGGCGTAGTCGTGGTGGTCGGCCAGGTCAGGCAGGTCGAGCGCGGCGCACAGCCGCGGCCACTGGCGCTCGCTGCCGACGGCGACCGCGATCTCGCCGTCGGCGGTGGCGAAGGTTTCGTAGGGCACGATATTGGGATGGGCATTGCCCAGCCGACCGGGTGAGGCGCCGCTGACGAAGGCGTTCTGGGCCTGGTTGATCAGCACGGCCAGGGTCGAGTCGAGCAGCGAGACGTCGATCCGCTGGCCGCGGCCCTCGCGCAGCGCGGCCAGCATGCCGATGGCGCCAAACAGGCCGGTGACGATGTCGCTGATGGCCACGCCGACCTTCGTCGGCTGACCACCGGCGTCGGCCGAGAAGCCGGTCACCGACATCAGGCCGCCGACCGCCTGGGCGATGAAGTCG
>DATKBR010000047.1:0-33806 GCA_035513775.1 Candidatus Limnocylindria bacterium | reverse complement strand
AGAGGCTGCCCTCCGCGCCACGCGGAGCGGCGAGACGACGATCGTGCCGGCGCGCTTCGAGAAGGTCTGGGAGAGCTGGCTGACCAACCTTCACGACTGGAAC
This sequence comes from Candidatus Limnocylindria bacterium, assembly GCA_035513775.1. Taxonomy (GTDB): domain Bacteria; phylum Chloroflexota; class Limnocylindria; order Limnocylindrales; family CSP1-4; genus UBA5189. The sequence goes on along the minus strand of DATKBR010000047.1, from coordinate 33,703 downwards.
GTGAGCCGGCAGCTGTGGTGGGGCCATCGCATCCCGGCGTGGTACTGCCCGGACGGCCACGTGACGGTGTCCGCCGAGGTTGCCGGGCCCGGCGCGTGCGAGACCTGCGGCCGCGGGGCGGGCGAGCTGACCCAGGACCCGGACATCTTCGACACCTGGTACAGCCCCGGCCTTTGGCCGTTCTCGACGCGGGGCTGGCCGGACCAGACCGACGACCTGCGCCGCTACTACCCCGGCGCGGTCATGGAGACCGGCTACGACATCATCTTCTTCTGGGTCGCCCGGATGATGATGCTGGGCATCCACCTGACCGACGCCGTGCCATTCGGGAAGGTGTACCTGCACGGCCTGGTCAAGGATCCGTACGGCAAGCGGATGTCGAAGACGAAGGGCAACGTGGTGGACCCGCTCGAGGCGATCGACACGGCGGGCGCCGACGCCCTGCGGTTCGCGCTCCTCAACGGCACGTCGCCGGGCAACGACCAGAAGTTCAGCAGCGAGCGCCTCGAGGACGCCCGCAACTTCGCCAACAAGCTGTGGAACGCCACGCGCTTCGTTCTCGGCGCCCGCCCGGCCTCCATCGACGCAGCCCGTGCCGCCCATCGCGAGGCGCCGGCGATGCCCCTCCTGGGCCCGGCGGAACGCTGGATCAGGTCGCGGGCAGCCGCGACGATCGAGGCGACAGACCGCGCCTTCGCGGACGACAACTACGGCGAGGCCGCGCGACTGCTCTACGAGTCGATCTGGAGCGGGTTCTGCGACCGCGGTATCGAGCTGGCCAAGGTCCGCCTCGCCGACGCAGCGCTGCCGGACGCGGAGCGCGAGGCGACCTGGTGGACGCTCGTCGAGGCGCTCGACACGTACCTGCGCCTGCTGCACCCGATGATGCCGTTCGTGACCGAGGCGCTGTGGGCGGCGCTCCCGCACGCCGCCGACGACCCCGGCCTGCTGATCGTGGCTCGCTGGCCGCGGCCCGGGGCCCGTGACGCGGCAGTCGAGCGGCAGCTGGACGGGCTGAACGAGCTGGTGGTCGCGATCCGAAACGCGCGCGCGACGGCCGGCATTGCCGCGAGTGCATGGCTGGAGACGCACGTCGCCGTGCCGGGCGACGCGTTCGAGACGGCAGCGGCGCTGGCGCCGGCGATAGGGCGCCTCTCGCGGGCGCGGCCGCTCCACCTGCACCACGGCCGCGAGGACCTGCCCCGGTCCGCCGGCGCCCTGGAGGTAATCGCTGCCGCGGGCGACTTCGAAGCGACCATCGTGGCCGCCGTAAGCGGCGACGGGGCGGCCGGTGACCGGGCGCGGCTCGAGGCCGAGCTCGCGGAGGCCGAGGGCTACCTCGCGGCAGCCCGCGCCCGTCTCGCGAACGAGGCGTTCACCGCCAAGGCGCCGCCATCGATCGTCGAAGGCGCGCGGACACGCGCCCTCGAGCTGGCCGAGACGGTCGAGCGCCTCCGGGGGCGCTTCGGCGGCCAGTGACGTGACGAGCCATTGACCGACTCGCCACGGCCTGCGCGGGAGCGGCCGACGCGACCGCCAGGGCCTAGCCCTTGACGGCCCCGCCGGTGATGCCCCGCACGAAGTAGCGCTGGAGCAGCAGGAAGACGGACAGCGGCAGGATCATCGTCAGGAAGGCCGCCGCCGTCAGGATGTGCGTCTGGCCGCCGATCGAGCTGACCAGGCTGGCAACCCGCACGGTCATCGGCAAGTTCTCCGGATCGGTCGGTCCGATATAGATGAGGGAGACCAGCAGGTCGTTCCAGACGAACAGGAACTGGAAGATGGCCAGCGAGGCGATCACCGGCACGCTCATCGGCAGCGCCAGCCGGAAGAACGCCGTCGCCGGGCTCGCGCCGTCGATCGCGGCCGATTCGAAGACCTCCTTGGGCAGCCCGCCCATGTAGTTCCGGAGCAGATAGATCGCAAACGGCAGGCCGTAGCCGGTGTGGGCCAGCCAGACGGCGAGGAACTCGCCGGCGATGCCCGTGCTGGCGAGCAGCCGGAGCACGGGGATGAGGGTCGATTGGAGCGGGATCACGAGCAGCCCGACGATCGCCACGAAGATCGCGTTCTTGTACGGGAAGCTCATCCACGCGAAGGCATACGCGGCGAAGGCCGCCACCATCACCGGAATGATGGTCGCGGGGATCGTGATGAACAGGCTGTTGATGAACGAATCGCCAAGGTCGTTTGCGTCGATGACCCGGGCGTAGTTCGCGAGCGTGAAGTCCCAGGGCGGGAACAGCGCGGTCCACCAGCCGGACCTCGACACCTCCTCGGCGGGGCGGAACGAGTTGACCAGCAGCCCGAGCGTCGGGACGATCCAGATGAACGCGATTACGATCACGACCCCGTGCAGCAGCAGTCGTGACAACTTCGGCCCGCGTCGCTGGCCGGCGACGGACGGGGCCTGGTCGCGGGCCTTGAGGAGACTGGTCATCGGATCGCCTCCTGCTCGCGGAAGCGCCGTATGTTGATGAGCATGAATGGGATGATGGCGAGGAGCAGGACGATGGCAACCGCGCTCGCTCGTCCGAAATTGCCAGGTGGCGTGAACATCTGTTGCCACATCTCGCGGGCAATCACGTCCGTCCCGAAGTTGCCGTTCGTGACCGTGAACACGATGTCGAACGACTTGAGCGCCGTGATCACGATCGTCGTGGCCACCACGAAGATGGTCGGCGTCAGTAGCGGCACGATGATGCCCCGGAACACCTGCCACTCCGTGGCGCCGTCGACGCGGGCAGCCTCCAGGAGCTCCGGGCTGATGCCCTTCAGCCCCGCCGACAGGATGACCATCGCGAAGCCGGTCCACATCCAGACGCCGATGAAGATCAGCGAGAGGTTGTTGAACGGCTCCTCCTGGGTCCAGCGCACCGGGCCCAGGCCCACGATGCCGATGACTGCATTGAGCGTGCCGGTCTGCGGCCGGCTCGGATCCTGATAGCCGTACATGAAGTTCCAGATGATCCCGGCCGCCACGAAGCTGATCGCGAGCGGCAGGAAGATGACCGACTTGGCCACCGGCTCATACCGCACGCGGTCAACCAGGATGGCGATCAGCAGTCCGAGACCCACGACGCCGCCGGTCATGAAGACGACCCACAACAGGCTGTTTCGCAGCGCCTCGATGGTGCCTGGGTCCTGGATGAACCACAGGTAGTTGTCGAGACCGACGAAGCTCTTCGACTGGGCGTCCATGAACGAGAGGACGAACGTGTTGATCGTCGGGTAGATGAGGAAGACGACGAGGAACGCCACCGCCGGCGCAATCCAGAACCACGGCCGGATGGCGCCCTGCCGCTGCTCGGGCAGGGCCCCGATGATGCGCTCCGTGAGGAGGATGTAGCCGACGAGCACGGCTGGCACGCCGAATACCACGATGGCAGCCGTGACGAGGTCGTTCATGGGCGCCTCCGGTCGCGGTGGAGGGGCCGCCGAGGCGGCCCCTCCGAGCTGGCGTTACTGCGGGGTGTACGCGGTGCTCTGGATCGTGTCGAGCTCGGCCAGGATCTGGTCGAGGTTGCCCGGGTTCTCGGCGAAGTCCACCATCGCGGTGAAGAACGCCGCCTTCATCGTCCCGGGCATGAGGTCGCCGCCGTCAAACCGGAAGACCGTGGCGTTATGGATGGCATCGGCCGACTTCTGCTCGACCGGATTGGGATAGGTCGTGACCTTGGTGTTCGCGGAGACGAAGCCACCGCGATCGGCCCAGATCTGCTGGGCCTCGGCGCTGACGAGGTACTTCAGCAGGTCCTTGGCGGCTGCCTTGTCGGAGAACAGCCCGAGCAGGTCGCCGCCGCCCGTGAGGGCCCCGGCGTACTCCGAGTTGATCTCCGGCATGACGAAGAAGTCGTAGTCGCCATCCGCGGCTCCGCCCGACTCCTTGAAGAACGAGCTCATGAAGCTCGCCTGGTGGTGGAACTTGCAGCCCGGCGGATCGGAGAAGAGCTCGTTGCCGCCGTCGCCGAAGTAGGTGCTGTTCTGGTAGGCGGCGCCGCCGAACGAAACTTCCAGCACCTCGCCGAAGGCCTCGAAGGCCTGCTTGATGGCCGGGTCGGTCCACTTCGTCGTCCCGGCGACCCAGCTGTCGTAGACCTGCGGTCCCGACTGGCGGATCACGAAGTCCTCGATCCAGTCCGTGCCGGGCCAGCCGGAATCGGCGGCTGATTCGAGGGCCACGCAGAACAGCGAGTCCGCCGGACTCGGGTCCACGGCCATCACCGCGTCCCAGTTGGCGGGACGCTCGCCGGTGTAGTTCGCGGTGTTGTACCAGATGAAGCCCTTCACGGAGAGCTTCATGAAGACGCCGACGACGTTGCCGCCGGACGAGCCCAGCTCCACGAGGGCCGGGACCGTGTCGGCGCGGTAGGTGTCCATATCGAGAACGTCGTCAAGCGGCTTCAACGCGCCGGAAGCGGCGAACTGGACCATCTCACCGGGACCGGGCAGGCCGGCCAGGTCGGGCAGCGTGCCGGACGCGACCGCGGTGGTCAGGTACGCCCCGAGGCCACGCGAGCCCGTGTACTTGACGGTGTTGCCCGTTCGGGTCTCCCAGGGCTCGACCATCGCCAGGAACGAATCCTGCTCCGCGTCACCCCACGAGCCGATGACCGTGACCTCCTTGTCCTTTCCGGTCTCGCCGGTGTTGCAGCCCGCGCCGACGACGGCAAGTGCGCCGACGAGGACCAGCACCTTCCTCCAATTACCGTGACTCATGACTCCTCCTTGTACTCCACCTGGGCCCGTCGACAACAGGTCGTCGGGCCCGTTGATTCCCGAGACGTCTTACATCGCGCCTCCAGGGCCGGACGCGCGCTCCATTGAGATGGGGCCGGTCGATTCGCGGACGATCAGCTCGGTCGGGAGAATAGTCCTGGAGGCCACGATGTGGCCGGCCAGCCGATCGAGAAGGATCCGTCCGGCGGTCTCTCCGAGCGCCCTCGCCGGCAGCCGGACCGTGGTCAGGGGCGGGTCGAAATGCTCCGCCAGCGCCACGTCGTCGAAGCCCACCACGGAAAGGTCGCGAGGTACCTCCAGTCCTGCCTCGCGGATGCCGCGAAGCGCACCGAGGGCCACGACGTCGCTCGCCACGAAGAGGGCCGTGAACGAGGTCCTGTCGAGAAGCTTCGCGGCTGCCAGGTGCCCGCTCCCGGCGTCGAACGAGCCCTCCGCGACGAGGCGCTCGTCGAAGCCGATGCCCGCAGCATCAAGCGCGTCGCGATAGCCCGCCAACCGCTCGGCTGCGGCGGTGTACGCGAGCGGTGCGTTCGTGATGCACGCGATCTGCCGGTGGCCCAGGTCGATGAGGTGCCGGACCGCGTGGCGTGCGGCCGCCCGATTGTCGACGTCGACGCTCTGGACCTCCAGATCCGGGCGTGAGCCCTGCAGGACGATCGGGAACCCGTCCTCCACGAGCGTCGCCAGCTCGGCGTCGTCGCTGCGAGGTCCGGACAGTACCAGGCCGTCGGTTCGGTGGGACCGCAGCAGCTCGGAATAGGTGCCCTCGCTCGGCGCCAGTGGCTCGATGAGGACCCGATAGCCCCCGCTCCGCGCAGTCGCGGCGAGACCGTGGATCGTCTCGGCGAGCAGTGCGTCGGAGGCGACCTGCTCCGCCGACTGCCGAAGGACGAAGCCGATCGTCTGGCTCCGGCCGCCGGCCAGCTGGCGAGCCGGCCCATGGGCGTGGTAGCCCAGGTCCCGCGCGGCCGATTCGACCCGCTCCCGCGTCGCGGACGGGATGCTCACGCCGGCGCGGCCGGTCAGGACGAAGGACACGGTCGTGCGCGAAACGCCCGCACGATGGGCCACGTCTGCGCTGGTCGGACGTCTTCGGCGCTGGGCCATGCCAGCCTCCCGGTGGGCGGGCCGGAGATGGCCCGCAGTTCGACTCGGGGCTTGACCGGGGGGTCCTCGACGGGGGACACTAACACGCGTTAGTAACGCGAATTATCTCGACACCGGCCCGGTCGTCAAGCGCCAAGCATTGGGGTCGAGCCTGCGGCACAACCCGAATTGTTGACCCGAACACAGTCTCGTCGCGAGGCGTTCGATTCGATGGATCCAGGCGCTCTGCCGGAAGCACGACCGCGGCCCGACGACTGGTGGCAGCGCGGCGTCGTCTACCAGATCTACCCGCGGAGCTTCGCGGACAGCAACGGTGACGGCATCGGCGACCTGCAGGGCATCCTCGCCCACCTCGACGACCTGAACGACGGAACGCCCGACTCGCTCGGCGTCGACGCGATCTGGCTCTCGCCGATCTATCCCTCCCCGGACCGGGACTTTGGCTACGACGTCAGTGATTACGTCGGCGTCGATCCGAAATACGGCACGCTCGCCGACTTCGAGCGACTTCTCGAGGCGTGCCATGCGCGCGGCGTCCGGGTCATCCTGGACCTCGTCCTCAACCACACCAGCGACCGCCACGCCTGGTTCGAGTCGTCACGATCCGGCCGGGCTGGGCCGCACGCCGACTGGTACATCTGGGGCGACTCGCCCGGTCGCTCCATCACGGGCCGGCGCCGTCCGCCCAACAACTGGCGGTCCTTCTTCGGCGGCTCCGCGTGGACCTGGGACGAGCGGCGCGGCCAGTTCTACATGCACACCTTCCTGCCCGAGCAGCCGGATCTGAACTGGCGCAACCCGGCGACCAGGCAGGCGCTCCTCGACACGGTGAGGACGTGGCTCGACCGCGGTGTGGACGGCTTCCGCCTGGACGTATTCAACGTCTTCTTCAAGGACGCGGCGCTTCGATCGAACCCATGGCGGATCGGGCGGCGCAGCTGGTGGAGCTGGCAGCGTCACGTGCACGACCGCAACCAGCCCGAGCTGGCGGGCGCGCTCGCCGAGCTGCGGGCGCTCGTCGACGAGGCGCCGGGCCGGATGACGGTGGGCGAGCTGTTCGACGGCTCGTTCCGCGATGCGGCCGCGTTCACGATCCCGCGCCACCTCACCTTCGACTGGGCGCTGATCGGCCTGCCGTGGGACGCGCGGGCGTTCGCCGCTTCGATCGCGCGCCGCGCCACCGCGTTCGGCCCGGACCGGTGGCCGGCCAACGTCCTCTCGAACCACGACCAGCCCCGCCATGCCGGTCGCTACGACGAGGCAGGGAGCGCCGACGCCGCCGGCAACGACCCGACCCTGCGCGGCGCCCGCCGCCTGGGCGACGCCCGCGCGAAGGTCGCGGCGACGCTCCTGCTCACGCTGCGCGGCACGCCCTTCCTGTATTACGGCGAGGAGCTGGCCCTCCGGAGCCTGTCGATCCCGAACCGCGAAGCGGCCGACCCGCCTGCCCGGCGCGCGAGCTTCTTCTTCCCGTGGTGGAACCGGGACCAGGCCCGCGGCCCGATGCCGTGGCAGCCCGGGCCCACGGGTGGGTTCACCACCGGACGGCCCTGGCTGCCGCTCCCGCCCGACGTCGACGAGCGAAACGTAGCGCGCCAGGCCGTCGACCCCGACTCGGTGCTCTCGCTGTACCGCCGGCTCATCCGGCTCCGGCGCGAGACTCTGCCGCTCAACAGTGGCTCGCAGGAGCTTCTCAACCTCGGCGACCCGGACCTGCTGGCCTACCGACGCGAGGCTGATGGGCGGTCGGCGCTCGTCGTCCTGAACTTCGCCTCGCGGCCGGCGACGGCCTCGCTGCCCACGCCCGGGTCCAGCGGCCCGTGGCGAATCGCGCTGTCGACCCACCCGCGCACGGTCGGCGACCCGCTGGCGGGGTCCGTGACACTCGCGCCGTTGGAGGCCCTCATCGCCTACGATTGAGCCTTCGCATCGTTATCGATCGGGGAGAGGGTCGTGCCACTCGAATTCCTGCGACGCAAGGGCGGGGTAACCCGGGCGTCGAAGGCCACCATTTCCGAGCCGCGAGGGCCCGCGCCGGTGCCCGAGGAGGCCGTCGCAGAGGAGCACCAGCTCCGCCTCACCTACGGGGCAAAGACGAGCAACGGCGTCCGAATGCAGGGCGGTCCGCAACTCCTCGCCGCGCTCCCGAGGATGCTGGACGACATCGCCATGACCGAAATCGAGGTTGTCGAGCCGCGGGTCACGACCCTGGCGTCAGCGTCGCCGAGCATCATCCGGACCGTCGAGGCGGCCGAGTGGCTTAGGGCCCACGGCGAGAGCTCGCCGATCACGCGTCATGCGCTGTACGTGCTCGAGTCACTCGACGCGATCGACCCCGCCTACGACACCTTCGCCTGCGCGCTTCTCGACGGCGAGCTGGATACGTCCGGCTACCCCGAGTACGCCGCCGTCGTCGGCGGCGTGGCCGCCCACTGGGATGAATCCACCGGCGATCTCATCGTCCGCGCGATCGTCGGCTGGGGCGGTCGAGGCGCGCGCGGCGACACCGACCGGATCGCCGGCCGGCTCCTCGGCCGCCTGCTCGCCAACGTGCTCGAAAGCGGCAGCGCGCTCGGCTTCACCGGCGTGGACCGGCCCGGGGCTGGTCCGGGTGGGGAGAGCATTACCTGCCAGCACTGCGGCTACCCGGCCGCCAATCCGCGCGCCGTCTACTGCCCGAAGTGCGGCATGCGCATGCTCCACTCCTGACCGAGAAGTCGTGCCCATCTACGACTACGTCTGCACGTCCTGCCGGCACCGGATCGAGGTGATCCACGGCATCCACGACGCCGGCCCGCGATTCTGCCCGGCCTGCGGCGAGGAGGCGACGATGCTCAAGGCGCTCGTGAGCCCGGCGGTCCACTTCAAGGGCTCCGGCTGGGCGAAGAAGGATCGATCGTCGGCGGGTCGTGCGCGAGCGAGATCCGGTGAGGGGTCGTCCGCCGGCGGGGCCGATGGTGACTCGTCCGACAGCAGCTCGCGTGACACCGGCTCCCGTGAAGGCAGCTCCCGTGAAGGCAGCTCGCCCGAGAGCGCATCGGCCCGCAAGGACGCCGCCAAGGCGGAGTCTGGGACGGCCTCGGCGGCGAAGTCGCCCGCCTCCGAGGACTGACGATGCCGCCCGCCGCCACGGACTGGATCAGCCTCGAGGAGGCGGCCGTGATCCTCGCGGCGGCGAACGTGCGCTTCCGCCCGGCGACGATCGGTGCCTGGGCGCGGGCGGGCAAGGTCCAGAGCATCAAGCTCGGCGGGCGGCGCTTCGTCCGACGGGGTGAGATCAAGGCCCTGATCACAGCGCCTCGCCGCGTGCGCGCCGCGGACCTGCAGCCGGGCCTGTTCGAGGATCTTCGAGACTGAGCGAATCGTCGGCGTCCGGCTGGCGGCAACGGCTGGGCGAGCGCGCCACGGTCTTGCTCGACCAGCCCGCCGTCGCGGCAGGTCGCCGGATCATCGACCGGTACGCGGCGGCCGAGGGCGGCTTGCTCGCGGGCGGCCTCGCGTATGCGGCCCTCTTCGCGATCGTCCCAGCCGTGCTCCTGCTGGCTGGGGTCGGGGGCCTGGTGTACGCCGATCCAGCGGAGCGGGCCGAGGTCGTCGCTGTGTTGGTGGGCGTGCTGCCGCCGATGCGCGACTTGATCGAGACGGTGCTCACGGAGGTCGCGCGGGACGCGGCACCGGTCTCGATCCTGGGCGGCATCGCCCTCATCTGGGGCACGAGCCGGTTCGTCGTCGGATTCCAGGGCGCGATCGCGCGGGTCATGGGCGGCGAGCAACGGCGAGGCCTCCTGGTCTCGAATCTCGCCGCGATCGGCGCCGTCGTGCTGATGGTCGCGGTGATCCCGGTGAGCGCGGTCCTGTCCGCCATGGTCGCCTTCCTCGAGATAGGCGAGCAGCTGGGGATCATCCAGGTGGCCAGCACCGCGCTGTCGCTCGCCCTCGGCGTCCTGCCCGTCGTGGCCACGCTCTTTGCGATGGTGCTCGTCTACCGCATCGTGCCGAGCCCGACGCCAAGTTGGCGCGCGGCGATCCCGCCGGGTATCACCGTCGGCCTCGCGCTGACGGTGGTCGCTCGCCTGTTCGCGTTCCTGGCGCCCAAGCTCATCGGCGCCGCTGCGCTTATCGGCACGCTGGCGACGGTGTTCGCGGCGCTCGCCTGGCTTGCACTGTCGTTCCAGGCGATCCTCATCGGGGCCGCCTGGGTCCGTGATCGCGGCGAGCGCATGACTCCGCCGGGGGCGCGCGCGCTCGAGCCGTGATTGAACCCTGAGCCGTCTCGGGCTCGTTGGGGAGGAGAGCCGCTAGCTAGCGGGGCGAGTCGCCGACCTGCTGCTGGGTCCCGCAGCGCCGGCAGAAACGTGCGCTTGCCGACAGCGACAGCCCGCACGAGGGGCATGCTCGTGCTGCGAGCGGCGCCGGTGCCTGCTGCACCGACGGCAGCCCGGCGCCGGTCCGATGGGGGACCGGGATGTCCGGCCAGTGCGGCTCGAACGACGCAGCGGCGACCTCCGGCTCGGGCCAGCTCACGGGGCCATCGACGACCGATGCCGGAAGCGGCTGGCCGATTGCGGTCGGGATGGGCTCGTTGGCGGCGGCCACCGGCTCCACCGCTGCCGCAGCGGGCGCCTCGGCTGGCGCCTCGGCTGGCGCCGCGGCGATGGGCTCTTCGGGCTCCGCGACAACTGCCTCGGGCTCCGCGACACCTGCCTCGGGCTCCGCGACGACCGCCTCGGGCTCTTCCGGTGGCGCGGCCAGCTGGCGTTCGTATGCGGCGATCTCGTCATCGAGGTTCAGCCCGGGCTGGAATGCCAGCAGCGGATCGCCCTCGTCGGACGCAGACGCGGCCGCGGCCGCAGCTGCAGCTGCTGCCGCCGCTGTTGCGGCGTCGGCCTCCGCGGCCGCGCGAGCGGCTGCTTCGTCGGCGGCCCTCGCTTCGGCTTCCGCGATCGCGCGCGCCTCCGCCTCGGCCATCGCGGCAAGAGCGGCGGCTTCAGCCTCGGCCATCGCGGATGCGATCGCGACCGCCTCGGCTTCCGCCGCGGCCGCCGCCTCCGCCTCGGCGTGAGCCCGAGCTGCCTCCTCGGCCGCTGCCTCTGCTACGGCGCGTGCCTCGGCTTCCGCCTCGGCTGTCGTGGCGGCTTCGCTGGCGGCCTTTGCCTCTTCGTCGGCGAGGGCCGCCTCCGCGGCCTCGGCCTCGGCAGTCCGGACCTCTTCCTCGGCGAGCGCCGCGGCCTGCGCCGTTGCGAGCGCCGCGGCCTCGGCTTCCGCGGCCTCGGCTTCCGCGGCGGAGAGCGCCGCCTCGGCTTCCGCCTCGGCCGTCGCGACGGCTTCGCTGGCGGCCCTTGCCTCCTCCTCGGCGAGCGCCGCCTTCGCGGCCTCAGCTTCCGCCTCGGCCGCAGCCCGCAGCTCCTCCTCGGCGAGCGCCGCGGCCTCGGCCTCCGCGGCCTCCGCCTCCGCAGCGGCGAGTACCGCTGCCTCGGCCTCCGCGGCGTCAAGCGCCCCCTGCGCCGCCGCCTCGGCCTGCGCGACGGCATCAGCCTCCGCAGCGGCGAGCGCCTCTGCCGCCGCCTCGGCCTGCGCGGCGGACTCGGCCTCCGCCTGGGCGGGGACGGGCGCGGGCGCCGGAGCGAGATCCATCGGCGGGAGCGCCACAGCGGTGTCGAGGCGTGTCTCGGGCGGGGCGGCTTCGGCGGTGGGCGCGCAGCTGAGGCAGCGACCCTCGACCGCGTTCCAGCAGTCGCCGCACGTGTACTGGCGACACGACAGGCAGAAGTTGAATGTCCGGTGGAACGCCTCCAGGGCGGTGGCGGTCGTCCGCTGCTCCTGCTCGGATCGTGCCACCGCGAAGGCCTCGTCGAGTGAGCTGCCCGGATCGCTCACGAAGTTGCGGATCCCGCGCCCGAGGGTGCCGATGGCGGACAACGGCTTCTTGCGCCGGCTGCCCACCGGCTCGAACGTGTAGCGCGTGCCGCACCGCTCGCAGAAGGATTCCGTCAGGATCTCGGTCATCGGCTCCCCGTGGTCGGATACCCGTCGCCTCCGGCGGGTTCCATTGAGATCATACCGGCCGCCCGAGCGGACTCATGCGAACCGCTGGTACCCCCGGAAGGTGACAGGGGTACCGATGGCAGGGGAACGGGGAAGAACGGGGGCCTCTGCTAGGCTCTCGCCCGTGCGGGCCATGTCACGCGTGGAGCGCTTCTTCGAGCGCCTCGTCGAACGCCCCAGCGCGCGGCTGTTCCGGACGCGGCTCCAGCCGATCCAGGTGCTGCGGCGAATCGAGCGCGCGATGGATGCCGGGCGTGGCGCCGACGGCACCCGCGGCCTGGTGCCGGACCAATTCACGGTTCGCCTTCACCCCGCTGACCTGGCGGGCCTGATCCCGCCCGACGAGGTCGCCAGCGAGCTGGCGTCGGGGGCGCTGAGCTTCGCGCGGGCCCATGGCTACGCCCTGCGGGATCGGCCGCGCGTGACGCTGCAGCCCGATCCCGCGCTGCGCCCGGGCGAGGCAGAGGTGGAAGCGGCGCTGTCCCCGGTGAATGAACCCGTCGTCGACGCCGACATGGCGGACAGCGGGACGCGCGTCTACGAGGTCCCGGTCGTGCGAGCGCCCGGGGTGGTCATCGAAGTCCGCGAGCCGGGTCGCCCCGCTCGGCGCATCCCGCTGACCGGCGCGCCGATCCGGATTGGACGGGCCCCGGAGTGCGATCTGGTGATCAGGGACTCGAAAGCGTCCCGGCGTCACGCCCGGTTGCACGCCCGCGACGGCGTCCTCCTCCTGACGGACCTCGGCTCCACCAACGGCACGCGCGTGAATGGCAATCGAATCACCGAGCTGGTGCTGGGCGAGGGCGACAGGATCCAGATCGGCGAGACCAGCTTCGTCGTCGAGTCCGCGCCGGCCGAGGCGGGCGCGCGCTCGTAGTCGCGCGCAAGAGCCATGGATGCCGCCGTCCTCGCGATCTGGGTGCTTCGACTCATCTTCCTGGCGATGCTCTACGCCTTCCTGTGGCTGGTCGTCCGGGCGCTCATCCGCGACCTCCGGGCGGCGGCCCGGGAGCCCACGCGGGAGCTCGGCCGCCTCGTGGTCGTGGCCTCGCCCAGCGGCGAGCCGCCGGCCGGAACCGCGTTCGCGCTGGACGCGATCACGTCGCTTGGCCGCGACGTCAACAACTCGATCGTGCTCGATGACGAGTTCGTATCTACCACCCACGCCGCGTTGACCTACCGCGGCCGCGCCTGGTACGTCGAGGACCTCGGCTCGACAAACGGCACGTTCGTCAATGCCAGCCAGGTCGACGGTCTGGCACCGATCGCCTTCGGTGACGAGATCCAGATCGGCCAGGTGCGTCTCCGGCTGGAGCGCGCGCGGGGATGACGGCTGGGAGGGCGATCGGCGGACTCCGCGCGGTCAGGCGCGAGGCCCGGCGCCTCCGGATCCGGCGCCTCCGGATCACGCCGCGCCCGCGCGGGCGCGAGCTGACGCTGCTGATCCTGGTCGCTGTCGGGCTGTTCGTCGGCAACCTGTCGCTCGGGGCGACGGAACGGTTCCGGGAGGCGCTGCTCGAGGGCGACGAGGGACCCCTGAACCTGCTCGCGCCGGCCGAGCCGGGCCGGCTGGTCGTCTACCTGGGCGCGCTGTTCGCGGTGCATCTCGCCCTCGTCCTTGCGGGCCGGCGCACCGACCAGATCCTGCTGCCGACGGTCGGGCTCCTCGCCGGGATCGGGCTGCTGCTCATGGAGCGCCTGCCCCAGAACCTGGCCGGCGGGCTCGGCGGGCTGGCCCAGACGCAGCTCGTGTGGCTTCTGATCGGGTTCACGATCATCGCCGGCCTCGCGGTCGTCGTCCGGAACGACGTGTGGCTTCGGCGCTACAAGTACACGTGGGCCGCGGCCGGAGTCGCGCTGCTCCTGCTCGTCTTCCTGTTCGGGCGCGACGTCAATGGTGCCCGGCTGTCCCTCACCATCGGCCCGTTCAGCGGCCAGCCATCCGAGCTCCTGAAGGTGATCCTGGTCGTGTTCCTGGCCGGCTACCTGTCGGAGAACCGGCCGCTGCTGGTCGACGAGTCCACGCGGATCGGGCCGCTGCGGCTGCCGCCCCTGCCGTACCTCGCCCCGATGGTGGCGATGTGGGCGATCGCGCTCGGCATCGTGATCGTTCAGCGCGACCTGGGCGCGGCGCTCCTCTTCTTCGCGGTGTTCCTTCTGCTCCTGTACATCTCGACCGCCCGCGTCAGCTTCGTGGTCCTTGGCCTCGGGGCGTTCGTGCTCGGTGCCGGGGCGCTGTACTTCTTCTTCGGCCACGTCCAGACGCGCATCGACATCTGGTTGGACCCGTTCGCCGATCCGTCGGGCGCCGGCTACCAGGTGGTCCAGGCGCTCCACGCCTTCGCCCGCGGCGGGCTGATCGGGACGGGTCTCGGCGCCGGGCTGCCGACGATCGGCGGTCGCCCGCCCATCCCGGCGCTGCATACCGACTTCCCGTTCGCCGCGCTGGGCGAGGAGCTGGGGCTCGTCGGCATCCTTGCGATCCTGGGGCTGTACCTGGTGCTCGTGGAACGAGGGCTCCGGATCGCCATGGCGGCGCAGGACGAGTTCCGAGCGATTCTCGCCGCCGGCCTGTCGCTGGTGATCGGGGTCCAGGCGTTCATCATCGCCGCCGGTAACCTGAAGCTCATCCCGCTGACAGGCATCACGCTCCCGTTCGTAAGCTACGGCGGCTCGTCGCTGCTGGCCAACGGGGTCATCGTGGGGCTCCTGATCGCGCTATCGGAGCGGACCCGCGAGCCGCTCCCGCTGCCCCGCCGCGCCGGGCGAGTCCGGCGACTCCTGGACCGGGGGGCGGCCTGATGGCCGGGCCGAATCCGGGCTCCCGGCCGGCCTCCCACGCGTACCCGATTACGGGCTCGGCACCTTCCTGGGCCGGGCGCCGGGTGGGGATCGGCGCGGCGCTCGGTCGCGTCGCCCTCGCCCTTGCCATCGCCTTCGGCGGGCTCGCCGCCGGGGCGGGGTACTGGCAGGTCATCGAATCGAGCAATCTCAGCACCTCCGGCGACGACGCGGCCGTGATCGCCGCGGCACGCAACGTCCTGCGCGGCGAGATCTTCGACCGGGACGGCGAGCGGCTCGCCTGGAACCGGCGGGACGAGAACGACGAGCCATATCGTGTGTACGCCTCGAACTCGCTCGCGCACGTCATCGGCTATGCATCCCGGCAATACGGGACGGCCGGCTTGGAGAACACCTGGAACGCGGAGATCAGCGGCGCTGCATCCGCGGACCCACTCCGCGAGCTCACGCGCAAGTTCCGCGCGGACCCATCCGACCCGCAGGACCTCCGGACGTCGCTCGTGCTGGCACTGCAGCAGGCGGCCGTCGAGGCGCTCGGCAAGAACCGCGGCGCCGTGGTGATGCTCGACCCCCGGACCGGCGAGGTCCTCGTCCTCGCCTCGACGCCGACGTTCGACGCGTCCGACATCGCGAACCCGGCGACGGCCACCCGCACCTTCGACCGGCTCCGCGCCAATGAGCGGCTGCCGCTCCTGCCCCGGGCGACGAGGGGCCTGTACGTTCCGGGATCGGTGTTCAAGATCGTCACGGCCGTCGCGGCGCTCGGCAGCGGTGCCGTGACGCCGGACACGACCTATGCCGACCAGCCGGATGCGGAGGATGACGGCTGGCTCATCGACGGCTTCCGGGTCCGCGACGGCCATCACTCGGCCACGGGCGCGAGGGCCCTGGACTTCGCGGAGGCCGTCGAGGCGTCGTGCAACATCTGGTTCGCGCAGACGGGCGTCCGGACCGGCGGCGAGGAGCTGGCGTCCTGGGCGAGCCGGTTCGGCTTCGGCGCCGAGCTTCCCTTCGACCTGCCCACCGCGGCCTCGCAGGTCACCAACGGCGGCGGCTCGATCGGCGGCGGCTTCGACGACCGCGTCGAGCTGGCCAACGCCGCCTACGGCCAGGCCGAGACCCTCGTGACGCCGCTGCAGATGGCCCTGGTCGCCGCGGCCATCGCCAACGACGGCGAGCTCATGCGCCCCCACCTCGTCCTCGAGGCGACCGGCAAGTCCGGAACGACCGCGATCCGACCCGAGATCTTCCAGCGCGTGGTCCCACCGGGCATCGCGAGCGAGATCGCCGCCGCGATGCGGCTCGCGGTCAGCGGCGAGATCGGGCGGGTGTTCACGGCCGGTGCCGCGGTGCGCGGGTTGGCGGTGGCCGGAAAGTCCGGCACCGCGGAGCTCGATTCGGGACGACCCCACTCGTGGTTCATCGGCTTCGCGCCCTACGACGATCCGCAGGTCGCGATCGCCGTCCTCGTCGAGAACTCCGGTGGCGGCTCGGTCAAGGCGTCGCCGATCGCCGGTGACCTGCTGCGGGCGTGGCGGGCCTGGCGCGACGGATGAACCGGCGACCGACCGAGATGCCCGACCCAGCGCCCCGCCCAGCGCCCGAGTCGAACCCGCGTCCGCTGATCGAGCGCATCGGCCTGGGCGCGATCGCTCTCGTGCTGGCTGTGGCGTTCGGGGTGATCTCCGTCGCCGCGCTGGCGGGGGGCGAGCTGTTCCTTGGCGTGATGGCCGGCACCGGCGCGCTCATGACGCTGTGGGCGGCGGCCATCACCCTCCTGCGCGGGTGAGTGTCAGGAACGTGCCGCTCTGAGAACCTCTCTGGCGAACGCGGCGTACCATCCCGTGACACTTCGCGGGCGGCTATGGGGAGCCAGATGACCAGGATCCAGGAAACCGGGGATCGCGTTCTCGCAAACGTCGAGCGCGTGATCGTCGGCAAGCACAACGAGGTCCGCTTCGCCCTCGTTGCCCTGCTGTGTCGCGGCCACGTGCTGATCGAGGACGTCCCGGGCACGGGCAAGACCGTCCTTGCCAAGGCGATCGCGAAGAGCCTGGGCTGCTCCTTCCGGCGCATCCAGTTCACCCCGGATCTATTGCCGTCGGACGTCACCGGCCTCTCGATCTACAACCAGAAGACCCAGGAGTTCGAGTTCCGGCCGGGCCCGATCATGAGCCAGGTCGTGCTGGCGGACGAGATCAACCGGGCGACGCCGAAGACGCAGTCCGCCCTGCTCGAGTGCATGGAGGAGCGCCAGGCAACGGTCGACGGGACGACCTACATGATGCCCGACCCGTTCCTGGTCATCGCCACCCAGAACCCGATCGAGTACGAGGGCACCTTCGCCCTGCCCGAGGCGCAGCTCGACCGGTTCATGCTCCGCATCAAGCTCGGCTACCCGCAGCCGGTCGAGGAGGTCGTGATCCTCGACGAGCAGAAGCGCCAGCACCCCATCGACGACATCGAGGTCGTGTGCTCGGTCGAGGAGCTGCAGGAGATGCAGCGTGCGGTCCGCGAGATCTATGTCGACCCAGCGGTGGCGGACTACATCGTCCGGCTGGTCGGCGGAACACGCGACCACGGCGACATCTACCTGGGCGCCTCCCCGCGCGGCTCGATCGCGCTGTACCGCGCCGGGCAGGCGCTCGCCGGCCTGCTGGGCCGTGACTACGTCATCCCGGACGACGTGAAGGCGCTGGCGGAGGCCGCCCTGGCCCACCGGCTGATCATCAAGACGAGCTCGTCGATCCATGACGTGCAGCCGGCGCAGGTCGTCGCCGAGCTCCTCGAGACGACGCCGGTGGGGTCGACACGCGAGCCGGCCGTCACGGGCATCAACCCGTCCAAGCCCAGCGTGCGTACGCACGCGGCCCAGGGCTGACGCAGGCCGCAGGGAGACCGAGCCAGCTAGGAGCAGGGCAGCATGTTCCGCCGTCTGCAACTGTTGATCCTCGCCGGGATCCTCGTGATCGCGGCGTTCTCGACGGGCGAGCCATTCCTGTTCTACCTGGTCTACCTCGGCGTGCTCGTCGTCGGTGGCTCCTACGTCCTTACGAGGCTCGGCCTCGCCGACCTGGAGGCCGGCTACGCGGTCAGCCAGCTTTCGGGCCATGTCGGTGACCGGATCCGGGTCACGTACACACTCCGGAACACGAGCCGCGTCCCCAAGCCGTGGCTCGAGGTGCACAACCCCACGTCGTTGCCGGCGGGGCTCCCGGGCCGCGCGCTCTCCTTGCCCGGCAGGACGGAGCGATCGTGGCTTATCAAGAGCATGCTCACGCGGCGCGGTCACTACCGGATCGAGCCGCTCCAGATCCGCACGGGCGACCCCTTTGGCTTCTTCGAATCGTCGGCGTCCGTCGGCTCCGGCATCAACGTGACGGTCTATCCGCGGCTGGAGCCGATCGCACTATGGCGGCTGCCGGCATCGAATCTCGACGGCAGCCACGCCATGCGCGAACGCACGCTCCAGTCGACGCCGCTGGCGACGACCGTGCGGCCGTGGGCGCCCGGCGACGCGTTCAACCGGATCCACTGGAAGTCGACCGCGCGGCATGGTGACATCCAGGTGAAGGAGTTCGACCTCGAGCAGACCGCCGACGCGTGGGTCCTGCTGGACCTCGAGCGCGCCGTCCAGCGAGGGACCGGCGACGAATCGACCGTCGAGGTTGCCGTTCGCGCCGCCGCCGCGGTCGCGGACAAGGCGCTCGTCGAGAACCGCGCCGTGGGCATGACTGTGAACGCGCACCGCCTCGCCCAGCTCCAGCCGGACCGCGGCGGGCGGCAGCACCTGAAGGTCATGCAGCTGCTCGCGGCGGTCGACGGGGACGGGGCGGCGCCCCTGGCGGAGGCGCTCGTGGCCAGCGTGGCGCGGATCCGACGGGGCATGACGGCGGTGGTGATCACCGCCTCGCTGGACCGAGAGTGGGTCAAGCCGCTGGCAACGCTGCGATCCCGCGGTGTCGCGTGCGTGGTCGTATCCCTCGACATCCCCGCGTTCGAGCGGCGCGAGCTGGAGGACTCAGCGCGGCGCGACGGATTGCCGGAAACCGAGGTCCCGCACCAGGAATCGCCGTCCGCGAAGCAATGGCGCGCCTTGCGGCACGCCCTCGCCGAGTTCGACATCCCGGTCTACCGAGTCGGGCCGACGACGCCGCTCTCCGAGGCCCTCGCGTCGTGACCGCGCGCTCCGCGACCGTGCCCGGCCGCTCCATGGCAGACGTGATCCGAGAGCTGCCCAGGAGCCCAACCGAGGGCTGGCTGAGCCTGTTGGCGACGGGCGTGATGCTGGTGATGGTCGCCTCGTCGCTCCAGGACACGAACTGGACGCTCAGCTCGGCCGAGGATTGGAACTTCCTGCCCTGGGTCGCGATGCTCGGGTTGGCGTTCGGCGTCGCCGGCGCCAAGGTCGGCTGGGGTCGGTGGCGGACGCACCTGGTCGGTGCAACGTTCGCGGGCCTGCTCCTGCCGCTCATCGCCGGGGGGATCGTCCTCGGGCACACGGCGGGGTGGGCGCCGGAGGAGCTCCTGGCGCGGCTCGATGCGATGAGGGAGGTGGGGCGCAACGTCTGGCTGGACCTGGTCGTCTTCGGCCGGCCGCTCACCACCGAGGTCGCGCACTACTACCTCGTGTTCGGCGCGATCGTCTGGGGCGCCGGCCTGCTCGCAGGCTTCACGGTGTTCGGCCATCGCCGGCCGCTGGACGCCGTCGTCGTACTGGGTCTCCTCCTGCTGGCCAACATGGCCTTCTCGGGCGACCAGTTCCTGATCCTGATCGCATTCAGCGCCGCGGCGCTGCTCCTCCTTATCCGGACGCACGTGTTCGAGGAGGAGGTGATGTGGGCGCGCCGGCGGATCGGCGATCCCGCGTCCGTGGGCCAGCTGTACCTGATTGCCGGCGCGCAGTTCGTGACCGTCGCCGTCCTCGGCGCGGTGCTGCTGACAGCCACGGCGTCCTCGGCCCCCCTGCAGGGCCTCTGGCAGGACCTGCCCCGGCACCTCCAATCCCTGTCCCAGTGGTTCCAGCGGATTGCGCCGCCCGGTGGCGAATACCCGGGCCTCGGCGCGATCACGTTCGGGGACAACGCTGTGACAAGCGGGGTCTGGCAACCGGGCGACCGCGTGGCATTCCGAGCCGAGGTCTCGCCGGATGAGGATCGCGAGTTCAAGTGGCGGGCGGGGACGTATGCCGTGTACACGACCTTCGGTTGGGTCTGGGGCACGACGAGCAGCGAGGCGACGGCCGCCGGCGGCGTCCTCGTTGGCCCCGACCCGGGCGGTGATCTCCCATCCACCGCCGGCAGGAGCGAGGTCGCCATCCGCGTCATCCCGGACGCCTTCCGCGACCCGACGGTGATGAGCCCGAACGCCCTCGTTTCCGTCGATCGCGCCACAACCACGCTTGGCGTCGGTCCGAACGGCTGGTACACGACGGTCGAGGCGACCGAGTCGCTGGGCACCTACAACGTCACCGCGCTGGTCCCGGTCTTCCGTGACGCCGCCGACGGGATTACGGAACCGCGGCTCCGTCTCGCGGGCACGGACTATCCCGCGGGGCTCGAGGGCATCTACACGGCGCTGCCGGACGACGCGCTGGGGCCGGCGGCCACCGACCTGCTCGCCGCGATCCGTGCCGAGGTAACCGTCCCCGAGTACGCGGAGCCGGACAACCCATACGACCTCGCGCGCACCATGCAGGCCCACCTGCGCAATGAGGCGAACTTCGTCTACCAGGACAACGTCTTGATTGAGCGAAACGCCCAGTGTGCGGGTCTGTCGACGGTCGAGTGCTTCGCCAGGATCCGCGTCGGATACTGCGACTACTACGCCAGCACGATGGCAGTGCTGCTGCGGGCTGCCGGCGTGCCCGCCCGAGTCGCCTACGGCTTCCTGCCCGGAGATCGCGGCACCGACGGCCTCGAGGTCGTGGGCGCGTGGAGGTCCCATTACTGGGTCGAGGTGTACTTCCCGGGCGCCGGTTGGATCGAGTTCGATCCGACCGGTGGCGGCGTCGGCGTAGTCCAGCCAATCCCCTCGGGCTCCGTAGGGCCGGCGACGGCTCCGCCGCCGAGCCTGCCGCCCGCCACCTCCCCGGAGCCGACCGACGGGCCGGTCACCCAGCCGACGCCGCCGGCGGCCTCACCCGGCGCGGCCATCGGCCCGTTCATCGCGATCGCCCTCATCCTGGCCATCGGGATCGGGGCGCTGGTGTTCGCGGTGTACCGGCGGATCCCGGGCAAGCCCATGGATCCCGACCAGGCCTGGGGTTCCGTGTCGCGGCTGGCGACGCGCTTCGGGCTCGGCCCACGGGCGTCGCAGACCGTCTACGAGTACGCCGGCTCCCTCGGCGACGCGGTGCCGGCGGCACGGGTGGAGCTGACCACGATCGCGCGGGCGAAGGTCGAGGTGGCCTATGGCAAGCGCGACCTCGAGAGCGATGGGCTGCGCCGCATCGCCGAGGCCTATCGCCGCCTCCGATTCGCCATCCTGGGCGTAGTGCTGCGGCGCGGCTTCCGGCGCCGCCGCGGCCGCTAGGTCCGACGAGGGTCAGGCCCGGCTGGGGCGCGCCCGACTTGCTAGAGCGCGCCCGACTTGCTAGAGCGCGCCCGATTGCCGGCGCGTGTCGTCGCGCTGACGTGATTCGGTTGTCTGCAGATCCGCGAGGTGGTCCGTCGCGTTATGCAGACGCAGGCGTGGCCGGCCGTTCCGGATCTCGACCACCGTGATCCCGCACAGGGCGAATGGCATCGTCCAGAACCTCGCCAGGGGCAGGTCCAGGAGCGCCAGCAGTGCAACCTTGAACACGCCATCGTGGCCGACGACTATCGACCACGGCTCGTCCGCCTTGACGTCGCCGTAGCCCAGGACCTGCGACCGACCGGCGACCGGCACCGACGCAACGGTGGCGAGATCCGCGAGCAGGCCGCGCAGCGCGATGCGAACGCGGGCGTCCACCACCACAACCGATTCTCCGCCGGGCGCCCAGGCCGTCAACGGATCGTGTCGCCACGCCTCCAGCACCTCGCCCCAGCGCTCCACGACCTCCGTGCCCGGCAGGCCCTCCCACTCGCCCTGCCCGATCTCGAGCAGGCCCGGCTCCGGGTGCAACGGGATCGGGGCGGTGACCGCGTCGTCCCCGCGGCCCCCGCTCAGCGCCCGGCCGATCAACGTCGCGGTCTCCGCGGCGCGGGCGAGGGGGGAGTGGATGACGGCGTGGGCCGGGCCGGCCGGCAGCGGCAGCATCGGGCGTCGGGCACGGCGTGCGAGCCGGCGCGCGGTGAGCAGGGCCTGCCGGCGCCCGAGCTCCGTGAGCGGCGAATCGCCCTGGCCCTGGAAGCGCCCCTCCGCGACCCACTCGGATTCGCCGTGCCGCACGAAGGTGAGGACCGCATCGAGCCCGGCCGGGATCAGCGTCGGGGTCTCGCCGGGAGCCGGGTCGTCGCTCGGCGCCGGATCCGCGACCAGTTCAGGGCCCTCGCCGGTCTTCGGTGCCGAGGCCTTGCTCACCGCGGCGCCCCGAGGCGGATCGTCCACAGGTCGTGGACGCCCTCATCGGCGCGAATCGCCGCTTCGAGCGAGGGCGGGACGTCGTCGTCGACCGAGAGGATCATCAAGGCGTCGGCGCGCGGGGCCGAGCGGGCCAGGTGCATCGCGCTGATGTTCACGTCGGCCGCGCCGAGCAGCTGGCCGATGCGCCCGATGGTCCCCGGCCGGTCCCGGTGGCGGGTGATGAGCATGATGTCCTCGGCCGCCATGTCGAGCCGATAGTCGTTCAGGCGAACGATCCGCATCTCGCCGCCGGCGAGGGCCCCGCCGACCGTGACGCTCCCGCCTCGAACCGAGCCCGACACGGTGATCGCGGCGCTGAATCCACCTGCGTCAGACGTCTTCCGCTCCACGACGGCGATGCCCCGAGCCTTGGCCAGGATCGCCGCGTTGACGAGGTTGACGCGCTCCGTGGTGCCCGTCTCCAGCAGGCCCCGCAGCGCGGCCGCGGTCAACGGCGCCGACTCTGTCTGGGCGAGGTCGCCGGCCAGCTCCACGGTGAACGTCCCGACGCCGGCACGGGCGAACTGGGCGAGGAACCTGCCCAGCGTCTCCGCGAGGGGCAGGTACGGGCCGATCGTCTGCTCCGCCTCGGCGGACAGCAGCGGCGCGTTCACCGCGTACTGGGCGGGTCGCCCGTCGAGCACGTCGAGCACCTGCTCGGCGATCTCCTCGGCGACGGCGATCTGTGCTTCGGCCGTCGACGCGCCGAGGTGCGGCGTGAGGACCGTGTTGGGCGCATCGAGCAGCGGCGACCCGGTGGGCGGCTCGACCTGGAAGACGTCGATCCCGGCGCCGCCGAGGCGGCCTTCGCGCAGTGCCGCCGCCAGCGCCGGCTCGTCGACGATCCCGCCACGCGAAACGTTGAGCACGAACGCCGCCGGCTTCATCCGGGCGATCGCCTTCGCATCCAGCAGCGCAATCGTGGAGCGAGTGAGTGGCACGTGGACCGTGACCGCGTCCGAGCGCTCCAGCAACGCCTCGAAGCTCACCAGCTCCACGCCGCGCAGCGCTGCCTGCTCCGCGGTGACGTACGGGTCGCTGCCCAGCAGCGTCATGCCGAGACCGCGCGCCCGCTCCGCCACGGCCATCCCGATCTTGCCAAGCCCGACGATCCCCAGCGTCCGCCCGCGAAGCTGCACGCCCTGCAGGGGCCCGCGCGCCCACTCGTCGCGGCGGATGGAGGCGTCAGCGGCCGGGACGCGGCGCGCCAGCGCGAGCAGCAGCGCGATCGTGTGCTCCGCAGCCGCGATCGTGTTGCCGGTTGGAGCGTTGACGACCGTGATCCCGGCCCGCGTCGCCGCGTCGAGGTCGACGTTGTCCACCCCGACGCCGGCGCGGCCGATCACCTGCAGGCGACCAGCCGCGGCGATGAGCGCCGCGTCGACCGGGACCTGGCTCCGCACCACGAGCGCGTCATAGCCACCCACGATCTCGAGCAGTTCTTCAGGGCTCAGCCCAGTTCGAACGTCGACCTCGTGCCGCGTGCGCAGCGCATCGATCCCCTCGGACGCGATCGTCTCGGCCACGAGGATGCGCATGGTCCCGGCCGCGCTACCCGGTGCGGGCCCTGGTGGTGCGGCGACTGGCGCGGTGTCGGTCAAGCCGGCTGGAGCGCGGCATCTGCGGCCGCTTGCTGCGAGGCTGCAACCGCTACCCCGGCCGCCACATCCCGGCCCGAGTCGATCGAGACGGCCTCGATCGTCGCGATCGCCTCGACGATTTCATCGACCGCCACCGAGCCGAGGTGGCCCAGGCGGAAGATCTTGCCGGTGAGCTTGCCCTGTCCGCCGGCGACGACGAGGTCGCGGCGCTTGAGCTCGCCGTTGAACGCCTTCCAGTCGAGGCCTTCGGGCACCCACGCCGCGGTGACGGTCCGGGATCGGCGGGTGGGCTCGGCGAGCAGCTCGAAGCCCAGCGCCTGGAGGCCCGCCTGAGCAGCCGCGGCGCATGCGACGTGCCGTGCGTACACGCCGGCCTGGCCCTCCTCGTTCATGAGCCGAATGCCCTCGTCGACCTGGAACGCGACGGCGATCGCCGGCGTCCACGGCGTCTCGCCGGTGGCCATCGCGTCGATGTGCTTGCGCAGGTCCAGGTAGAAGCGCGGCATCTTCGCCGTCTCCATCGCCGCCCAGGCGCGCGGTGAGGCTGCAACCATGGCCAACCCGGGAGCGGCCATCCACGCCTTCTGCGAGCCCGTCACGACGACATCGATGCCCCAGCCGTCCATGTCGAACGGGACGGCCCCAAGCGACGACACGGTGTCGACCAGGATCAGCGCCTCCGGCGCGGTCTCGCGAACGGCCGCGGCGAGCTCGGGGATCGGGTTCATCACGCCGGTCGAGGTCTCGTTGTGGGTGAGCAGGACCGCCTTGATATCGCCGCTGCCGGCGAGCCGCTCGCGGACCTCGTCCGGCGCGGCGGCCCAGCCCCACTCGGCGGAGACCCGGTCGACGTCGGCGCCGTAGGCCTCCGCGATCTTCGCGAACCGATCACCGAACGCCCCGATCGACACGGCCAGGACGCGATCACCGGGCGACAGAGTGTTGACGACCGCTGCCTCGAGTCCGCCCGTGCCCGCGCACGACAGGATGGCGATGTCGCCCGTCGTGCCGAAGTACGGCTTCATGCCCGCCTGGAGCCGCCCCAGGAGCTCCTTGAACTCGGGACCCCGGTGATTGATCATCTGCCGCCCGCCGGCCTCGCGCACGCTCGGCGGGAGCGACGTGGGGCCGGGGATGCGCAGGTTCGGCTCGGAGCGGGTCAACGGGACGGCCTCCACGGGTGCTTGGGCGACGCCCGGATGGTCGCACGCCGACGCCGCCCGCGCCACGCAAGGGTGGGCGGCGTCGCAGCTTGAGGACACGTCGCCGATCCGCCGCGCGCGGGACACGGCATGATGTTCGCCATGGGAGCCGCCTGATCCGACGCGCCACCGCCGTCCCACCCGCCGCCGCACTGGCGTTCGTGCTCGCCCTGCTCGGCGTGCCCGTCGCGCTCGCCGTCATCCACTCCGCTGCGGACGATGAGTACCCAGCGAGGGAAGACACCCAGCTCAGCGTTCCCACAGCAGAGCTGCTGGGGGTCCTGGACAACGACATACCCGAGAGCGACACGTGCGTCGATCTCGCGAGCGTGGACGCGACCGCGCTGCAAGGCACTCTCAACATCCAGGCCGATGGGAGCTTCGAGTTCCTGCCGGCCCCGAACTTCCATGGTGCGACCACCTTCAAATACAAGATGGGCATCGATCAGGGTGGCGGATGCCCCGAGGGCGAGCCGAGCAACGACGCGACCGTGACGATCACGGTGAGCTCGGTCAACGACCCTCCGACGGTCGTGCTCGATTCCGTCTGCTGGGGCGACGTCATCGTGGCGGAGGACTCCGGGGCCTTCGCCGATCCGGGCCACTGCGTGGAGATGTCCGACTTCGGGCCGCTGGATGATGCCGGCCTGTCGTTCGACGAGTGGGTGGTCTCCTCGACAAATCCGGG
This sequence comes from Candidatus Limnocylindria bacterium, assembly GCA_035513775.1. Taxonomy (GTDB): domain Bacteria; phylum Chloroflexota; class Limnocylindria; order Limnocylindrales; family CSP1-4; genus UBA5189. The sequence continues at coordinate 7,970 of DATKBR010000047.1, read as the reverse complement.
GCTGTTCTCAAGCGAGGCGTCGATCACGGCCGTGGATGGGACGTTCGGGCGGCTCCACTTCACGCCCGCGACCAACGCCAACGGGACCGCGACGGTAACGGTCCGCGGCCGCGACGGCGGCGGCACCGCGGATGGCGGCGCTGACCTCAGCGATCCCGTGCAGTTCAACATCACGGTAACGCCGGTCAACGACGCGCCGACGGCGGTCGCCGACAGCTTCTTCGCCCTGGCGGACCGGACCCTCAACGTGGGGGCGCCGGGGGTGCTCATCAACGACGGCGACATCGATAGCGGGTCGATAAGCGCGGTCAAGGTCTCGAACCCGGCGCATGGTGTCGTCACGCTCGCCGCCGACGGCTCGTTCAGCTATATGCCGCAGACCGGCTACGAAGGTCCGGATGCGTTCTCGTACCGCGCGTCCGATGGCTCGCTGTTTAGCCCCACCCGCGTCGTGTCCCTCACCGTCAGCACGGTCCCGCCGATCAACACGCCCACTCCCTTCCCGAGCGTGGCGCCCACTGCCGCGCCGACGCCGGAGCCCACCATCGCCGAGCCGTCGGCGTCGGCCGAGCCGCCACCATCGCTCGAACCCGGCGCGTCGCCGGCCCCGACCGCCCAACCGGCGCCGAGCCCGTCCCTCGAGCCGGGCGTCACGCCTGCGCCCGATCCTTCGACAGGCGAGGGCGGCGGCTTGTCGCTGCCGGTCCTCCTGGTGATCGTCCTGTTCGTGCTGCTGCTCGCCTTCGGGGCGGCCGTCTACGTCCCGAAGTGGTTCGCGCAGCAACGGGGCGGGCCACCGGACACGGGATAGCGTCGTAGCGCCGCACGCAGCGCCGAGCCGCCGTACGATAACCGCTCGCGACGGCGGCCAGGTGCGTGCGTCGGCGACCGCCTGAGGGAGGCTGCCCGATGCCAACGACCTCGCCCATCGTCATCGACTGCGATCCGGGTCACGACGACGCGCTCGCGATCCTGCTCGCAGGCCGCACGCTCGACGTCCGTGCCGTCACCGCCGTCCACGGCAATGCGCCTCTGGCGCGGACCCAGGTCAACGCGCGCAAGGTCCTGGAGCTCGGCGGGCTGACCCATATCCCCGTGGCGGCCGGGTGCGCGGCGCCGCTGGTGCGGCAGGCGAGCTACGCGCCGGATGTGCACGGGGCGAGCGGGCTGGACGGGCCGGACCTCCCCGAGCCGACGATGCCGCTGGCCGACGCCGATGCCTCCGACGTCATCATCGACCTCTCGCGTCAGGTGTCCGACCTGCACGTCGTCGCCGTCGGACCGCTGACGAACGTGGCCGTTGCGCTCCGGCGCGACCCTTCGCTTGCGTCACGGATCAGCCGTATCAGCCTGATGGGCGGCTCGCTCACCTGGGGCAACGTCACGCCTGCCGCCGAGTTCAACATCTGGTGCGATCCGGAGGCGGCCCACATCGTGTTCACGAGCGGCGTCCCGATCACGATGGTCGGGCTCAACGTGACCATGCAGTGCATCGCGACGCCAGAGCGGCGAGCGCAGCTCCGCGCCACCGGCCGCCGCGCGGCGACCGCGGCCGCCGAGATGCTCGACCACTACGCCGTGGGCGAGGGCCAGTACTCCGGCCTGCCCGGCGGCGCGCTCCACGACCCGCTGGTCATCGCGGCGCTGCTCGACCCGTCGCTGCTGGAGACGGTGCCGATGCACGTCGCCGTCGAGCTCTCGGGCAAGCTCACGGCCGGGATGACGCTGTGCGACGGTCGCGGTTTCGGGCCCAACCTTCGTCCGCGGGGGACGCGTCGCAGCGATGCCACGACGCCGAACGCGGACGTCGCGGTCGGCGTCGACGACGCCCGCTTCTGGGATCTCCTGTTCGAGAACCTCGCCGCGTACGTTTAGCCGGCCAGCCCGGCGTAGTAGCGCTGGGCCAGGTTCCAGGCGTCCTTGCCGCACTGCGAGCCGATCGCGCGCCCTTTGAAGTCGTCGGCCCGCACGTGGATCCCACCGAAGAGGCGGGACTGGCCGGCCTGGTCCGCCGCGTCGAAGTACGTGCCTGCCTGGAGCACCACCTCCGCGCTCGGCCCCACCTCCACCTTGAGCTCGCCCGGCTCGATTCGCCACTCGCCCAGGCCACCGGGGAACCACTCGCTGGCGGTGAAGGCGGCCATCACCTCCGCTGCCGCCCGGCTGAACGTGGAGTGGCCCGAGACGTAGCCCTGGAAGGCCGGCGTGACGAAGGTGGGGAGCTGGTACGGGACCCAGTCGACGGCACGGATCCAGCCGACGCCGCTGGTGCCCGCCTTCGGATCGGCCGGGTTGCCCTGCCATGCACGGATCGCGATCTCGCCCACGTGGTCGGACAGCGCCTCGTGCCGCGCGCCCGGCGCGCTTGACGCGTCCGTGACCAGCTCGATGAGGCCGGTGACCAGCGGCAGCCCCTCGGCGTCGTAGGACGGCAGGGACGGATCGCTGGACTGGCCCTTGCCGCCCATGTACCGGATCATCGAGATCGGGCGCGCGCTGTCGTAGTAGCCCTTGAGGCCCCACGCCGCGACCGCGGCGTCGTGGACGGCGCCGTTGATCGCCAGGTACAGCTTGACGTCCCACTCGAGGCGGTCGACGGCGGGTCCCTCGCCACCGACCCGGAGACTGGCCGGGTCCGAGCCCATCGCGTCGGAGACCTCGTTGGCGAGCACGTTCCAGTGCCCCGGTGGGGTCTCCGACTTCGGGCCGTCCGCCCAGTACTCGGTGATGGACCGGGTGAAGTCGCCGATGCGCACCAGCTGCGCGGCGTAGGGCTGGCCGGTCACGCCGTTCACCGCGTAGCCCGTGCCATCGTTCGTGCCGAGGGGGTTGTTGCCGCGGGCGCCGGGCGAGATATCGATCAGGGCGTCCGTCGCGGGGTCCAGCAGGCTGCTGTCCCGGATCACCTCCACGACCTCCTCCCGGAAGGCCGCGTCCGTGGCCGGGTCTCCCAGCCGTGGCTGGGGCCCCGGGTCGATCGGGACGCCGGCCTCGCCTCCGGCAGGGATCGCGAACGGCGTCACGTGTCCCCAGAAGGGGCCCACGGCCTGCTGCGTACCGTTGGTGACCGGGATGCCGTTCTGGCTGATCATCTGTTCCAGCTGCAGCGGCTGCCAACGGTTGGGGTCCGCCATCTCGGCGCCCGAATCCTTCACGATCAGCGCCTGGTTCACCGGCTCGTAGTCGGAGGTGTAGCCGTTGGCCTCGTTGGAGCCATCCGCCAGCCCGTACGCGATAACGGCTGCCGCCACGCGATTGCCGACCGCGGCCGGGTCATTGCCCGCGGTCTCGGTGACGGTCAGCGGGTAGCAGAGCGACGCCATCACGCCATCGAGCTCGGCGAGCGTCTCCTCCGAGCCGACGGCCTTGAGGAACCGACGGGTAAGGATCCGGTACGCCGCGTAGCTGATTGCTTCTGCGCGGGCGGCGGCCACGTTGCCGGCGTCCAGCTTCTCCTTGAAGACGTAGCCGGCCGCGGTGTCGTCGTAGGCGGCCCAGGCATCCCACATCGCGACCGAGGTGTGGAACAGGTTGCGGGCGTGGACCGGCGGGTTGGGGAGCGAGCGGCGGATCGCGTCGAGGAGCGCCTCGTCCCAGCGGCGCGCGACCGACCAGTCCGGATGCTCGGCGGGAGCGGGGCAGGTGGGCTCGGCCAGCCGGTTGTAGGCAAAGGCACCGCCGCTGGCGATCGCCACGACCGCGACCAGCGCAAGGATGGTGCGGGCGCGTCTCGATCCCGATCCCGATGGCGTCACGCTGCCTCCTCCTGACAATGTTCGGCCGAAACGATAGCGGCCTGTGATCCGGGCATGTCACTCACCCTCGCCGGGCCAGGGTCGAGGCTCGCCGACGCTATGGTCGATGACGACGTGCTGGTTCGCGTCGACACGATGCCATTCGCCCGGGCCCGACCCGGGCCAGGTCACACGGATCTCGGCGGTGTCGTTCGGGCCGAGGCCGAAGGCGATCCAACCCAGCTCGCCACCCGCGTGGCCCCCGCCGACGACCAGCTCGCGCCGATCCACGGCGTCGCCGAGCCGGACCTCCACCACCGCTCCTATCGCATCGACGTTCGGCTCCGGCTGCGACAACCTGACCGCGAGCCACCCCCCGAGGTCCTGGCTCGTGTTGCGCCAGACCCGGACCGGCGCCTGGTAGTTCGCCAGGATGATGTCCAGCTTGCCGTCGAGGTTGAGGTCCGCCAGGACCGCACCGCGGCCGCGCTCGAAATTCAGGATTCCGGCCGTGTCGGCGGCCTCCCGGAACGTACCGTCCGGCCCGCCGAGAAGCAGGTTGCTTGGGTCCCGAAGCGCAAAGTCCGGCTGCGAGGTGACGTTGCCCTTGGAGACGAAGAGGTCGATGAACCCGTCGTTGTTGACGTCGTCAAACTCCGGGTGCCACGCGGTCGAGGGCAGGCTGGTGTCGGGGCCGGTGAACGGCTGGGCAACGTTGACGCCGTACCGGAGTCCGATGTCCCGGTAGCTCGGCTGCACGGTCCCGGCCCCGGCCGCGGCAAGCGCCTGGAGCTTGTTGGCGTTCTGGCTGGTCAGGTAGATCTCCGGGAGGCCGTCGCCCGTCACGTCGTGCGCGGCGATGCCCATGCCCTCGACCTGGACCCGGACCCAGCCGTCATCCACGCCGTACAGGTGCGGCGCCTCGCCCGGAGTGATTCGCCACAGCTGCTCCTCGCCAACGTCGGCCGGGTAGTACGCCCGATCGTTGCTCACGCGCAGGTCCTTTCGCCCGGATCCGTCCCAGTCGCTGAAGAGCATCGACTGCGTGCAGAAGCTCGGCATGAGCTCGATGGGCGGGCCGAAGCCCTGGCCGGACCCCTCGTCGGCCGGGCGGACGAGCACGTTCGGCTGGCACCAGGTCTCGAAGTCGTCGCTCTCCGGATCGGCGAAGTTGCCGAACGCGATCGTCGGCCAGTGCGCGTCGCCCTCCCACGTCGCGCTGAATGCCTCGGTGAGCGCTGCGCCGCCGTTCAGGCCCCAGGCCTCGTTGGCCCGTTCGAACCGGCAGCCGCCGAGTCCGCGCAGGACGACGTTCTCGCCGTAGCGGAGTGTCACGAGGTCCGTGACGCCGTCACCGTCGATGTCGATCGGGTAGGCGCCGATGACCGCGGTGAGATCCGTCTCCGCCGCGGCTAGACGCGTGAACCGGAGCGGCCCGCCGATCTCGCTGTCGTTGCCGAAGAGAGCCGCCGGCCCCTCGCCCCCGGCGAGGTAGACCTCGGGCAAGCCGTCGTCGTCGCAGTCGAACAGGGCCACCCCGCCCCCGAGGGCGTAGGTGAACGGGCCGTCGTATTTGAAGTTGAGGCCGGAGGACGCCGCCTCGTCGGCGAAGCGGGGGACGGGCCCGGCGGCGGTCGGCGCGGATGTCCCGGGGAGGACGAGGCGCAGCGCCAGCGCCCCTCCCGCGATCACCGCCACGGCGACGGCCACGGCGAGACCGAGCAGCAGCGGCCGACGAGCCCGATCCTGGTTCAACAGATCGTGGTTCAGGGGACCATCAGCGGGAATCGGCGGCCGCCACCACCCGCTCGATGACCCGCATGTTCGCGACCGAATCCCCTGGCGGGATCGGCGGCGCGGCGCCATCGAGGACCGCCGCGGCGAACGCGTCCGCCTCGACCCCGTACGGGTCGGCCGTCTCGAAGGTGATCCGTTCGGTCCTGGGTGCGACCGGCGGCTCGCCGCCGTGCGTGACGAAGACGTGGGTCGGCCGGTCGGGCGGGATGTTGAAGGGGATGCCGAGCGAGATGTGGCCCTCGGTGCCGTAGATGTGCACCCGCTGATCGGGCTCGGCCCGGATGGAGCAGGTGAACGAGGCGACACCGCCGCCGGGGAATGTCAGCAGGCCGCTGGTCAGCGTGTCGACTCCCGACGTCTTGTCACGGACGATCGCCGCCTCGACCCGGTCCGGCTCCGCCGCGAACAGCATTCGGGACAGGTTGATCGAATAGCTCCCTATGTCCATCAGGGCGCCGCCCCCGGCGTCCCGGATGTTCCGGATGTTCGCGGCGTCGTCGTTGTAGTACGAGAACCAGCTCTGCACCGCCTCGAGCCGCCCGATGCGCCCGCCGGCCACGAGCTCGCGCACCGCCACCCACGACGGGTGCAGCCGGTACATGAAGGCCTCCATGAGCAGCACGCCGGCAGCTTCCGCGGCGGTCACCATCCGCTGTGCGTCCGCGGCGGTGAGGGCCAGCGGCTTCTCGCACAGGACGTGCTTGCCGGCCTCCGCGGCGGCGATGGCCCACCGCAGGTGCAGGTGGTTGGGCAGCGGGATGTAGACGGCATCGACGTCCGGGTCGGTAAGCAGCGCCTCGTACGAATCGTGGGCGCGCGGGATTTCGAGCTCGGCGGCGACGCGGTGAGCAAGCTGCGCGTCCCGGGAGCCGATGGCCACCACCTCGCCGCGCCGGCCACGGCGGACGCCCGGGATCCACTTCGCGCGGGCGATCGAGGCCGTCGAGAGCACGCCCCAACGCAGCCGCTTCTGTGCCATGGCCGTCAACCCCAGGACGTCTCGGTCACTGGCCGGAAAGCGACCTCCAGGATCCGGTGGGTGCGCGGCCGCGTGACGACGAAGCGGACCGCCTCGGCCACGTCCTGCGGCTGCATCATGCCGGCGAGCTGGGGCATGTCCGGCGTCCGGCCGCGGCCCATCGCGAAGTCGGTGGCCACGCCGCCGGGGCAGATGTTCGTGCACCGAACGCCCTGCTCACGGAGCTCGTGGTCCAGCGCGGCCGTGAGGCCGACCTGGGCGAACTTCGAGGCGCAGTACACGGCCTCGAACGGCAACCCGCGCCGGCCGGCCTCGCTCGCGATCATGACGAAGTCAGCGGCATCGCTCCGCAGCAGGTGGGGGAGCGCCGCGCGGACGGCGTAGATCGCGCCCTTCACGTTGACGTCGATCATCTCCTCCAGGTGGTCGATGTCGAGGTCGAGGAACGGCCCGTAGGCGCCGACGCCGGCGTTGACGACGAGGATGTCGATCTGCCCGAGGCGCTCCACTGCGGCGGCCACGAAGGACTCCACCGAGGCGCGGTCCCGCACATCGCACGGGCCACCGAAGGCGCCCGGGATACCGAGGTCGTCACCGCTCCGGGACGCGAGCGCAAGCCGCGCGCCCTCCTCGGAAAGCGTCGCGGCGATCGCGCTGCCGATCCCGCGGCTGGCGCCCGTGATGAGCGCGACGCGGCCGTCAAGCCTGCCCATGACTGGTCCTCCCGAGCGCCGCGGCGAGCCTTGGCGCCGAACTGTTCTTGACACGTGCCGGGGGATGCCTGAGCCTAGCACGGACAGTTTGGAATATAGGACTACAAATGCCCCCTGGTCCCGACCTGATCGGTCAGCGCAGCGAAACGGTCCGGCGCGCGAACCTCAGCGCGATCATGCGTGAGCTCCACCTCCGCGGGCCGCAGTCGCGCTCGGAGCTGGTTGCCCGGACGGGCCTCACGCGGACCGCGATCCGGGCCCTGATCGGGGAGCTGGCCGCCGGCGACCTCGTCGTCGAGGAGCGTGGCGCGCCGGCGGGCGCTCCCGGTCGGCCGTCACCTCTGGTCCGCCCCCGGTCCGGCCGCGTCGTCGTGCTGGCGCTGATGATCGCCGTCGACTCGCTGGCGGCTGCGCTCGTCGAGGTCGGCGGGGCGCCGCTCGCCCGGGTCCGCATCCCGCGGCCACGCGGCCACCTGACGCTCGACGAGATCGTCGATGACGTTCGGGACCTGGCCCGCAGTCTGCCCGGCTTCGACGCGCACCGGGAATCCATCGTTGGCATCGGGGTTGCCATGGCCGGGCTGGTCCGCCGCACGGATGGCACCGTCTCGAGCGCGCCGAACCTCGGCTGGCGGGATGCGCCGCTGGGCGAGCGACTTGCCACGGCGCTGGGCCTCGACGTTCCCATTCATGTTGCGAATGAAGCGGACGTCGCCGCAGTTGCCGAGTTGCGGCGCGGCTCCGCCA
>DATKBR010000046.1:0-24150 GCA_035513775.1 Candidatus Limnocylindria bacterium | reverse complement strand
CGTGGCGAACGAGTCCATGAGCCCGGAGACGGTGCTGCCTTCCTTGGCCATCTTCAGGAAGATCTCGCCGGGCTGGCCGTCCGGGTACAGCCCGACGGTGATGTAGCCCTCGTGGCCGGCGATGTCGAACCTGTGGGTGACCGCGGACCGCTCGGCCGGGAGCCGGCGCCGGTGCGGCTTGCCCGCCTCCACGGTGGCGTTGGCCAGCTGCTCCTTGAGCGCGGCGACGACGGCCTGCTGCTCAGGCGTAGAGCCCTCGTCCTTCTTCTTGCCGGTGGAGAGGGGCTGGCTGCGCTTGCTGCCGTCGCGGTAGATCGCGATGGCCTTCAGGCCGAGCTTCCAGCCCTCCAGGTAGACCGACTCGATCTCCTCGGCCGTCGCGGCGGTGGGCATGTTCACGGTCTTGCTGATCGCCCCGGAGAGGAACGGCTGGACAGCCGACATCATCCGGATGTGGCCCATGTAGTGGATGGAGCGCTCGCCGTTGACCGGCTTGAACGCGCAATCGAAGACTGGCAGGTGCTCCGGCTTGAGGCCGGGCGCGCCCTCGATCGTCTCCTGCTCGTTGACGTAGTCGAGGATGGCCTGCACGTCGTCCGGGCCGTAGCCCAGCTTGCGCAGGGCGGCCGGGACCGTTTGGTTGACGATCTTGATGAAGCCCTCGCCGACGAGCTTCTTGTACTTGATGAGGGCGATGTCCGGTTCGACCCCGGTGGTGTCGCAATCCATCATGAAGGCGATCGTGCCCGTGGGCGCGAGGAGGCTGATCTGCGCGTTCCGATAGCCGTGTTCCCGGCCGAGCTCGAGGGCCTCATCTGAGACTAGATGGGCCTGCTCGAGCACGTCAGCCGGGACACCCTCTTTCGGAATTTGGTACGCAGCATTCCGGTGCATCTCAATGACGCGCAGGAACGGCTTCTCATTCTTCTGATATTCGAGGAATGCACCGCCGTGATCGCGGGCGATCGATGCAGACTGCCTGTAGGCCTCTGCCGTCATGATCGAGGTCAGGGCTGCCGCAAAGTTGCGACCTTCCTGCGAGTCGTAGGCAAGGCCGCGTGACATCAGCAGCGCCCCGAGGTTCGCGTAGCCCAGGCCCAGGGGCCGGAACTTGTGCGAGTTCTCTTCGATCCTCGGCGTGGGATAGCCCGCGTTGTCAACGAGGATTTCCTGAGCCGTGATCGTCAGCTTGCAGGCGTACCGGTAGGCGTCGACGTTGAACTCGCCGTCCGCATCGACGAACTTCATGAGGTTGACCGAGGCCAGGTTGCATGAGGTGTCATTCAGGAAGCTGAACTCTGAACAAGGGTTAGTCGCGTACTGGCGATCGGAGTTCGAAACCGGGTTCCAGTCGTTGATGGTCGTGTCGTACTGGATCCCCGGGTCGCCGCAGATCCAGGCCGCGTCGGCCATGCGCCGGAAGATGTCGCGGGCGCTGAGGGTGTCGACCGGCTCGCCGCCGCGGACGGCGTGGGTCGTCCAGCTGCCGTCGTCCTCGACCGCCTTCATGAACTCGTCCGTCACGCGCACCGAGTGGTTGGCGTTCTGGAAGTAGACGCTGGCGTAGGCCTCGCCCGTGAAGCTCGGGTCGTAGCCCTGCTCGATCAGCGCCCAGGCCTTCTTCTCCTCGAGCATCTTCGAATCGATGAAGTCGAGGACGTCCGGGTGGCCTGCGTCCAGGATCACCATCTTGGCCGCGCGTCGCGTCTTGCCGCCCGACTTGATCACGCCGGCGAACGCGTCGTAGCCCTTCATGAAGCTGACCGGGCCACTGGCGATGCCGCCGCCGCTCATGCGCTCCTTCGAGGAGCGGATGGGGGAGAGGTTGCTGCCGGCACCTGAGCCGAACTTGAAGAGCATGGCCTCGGTCTTGGCGAGGTCCATGATGCTGCCCATGTTGTCCTGGACGGAGTTGATGAAGCACGCGGAGCACTGCGGCTTCGGCTCGATCCCGACGTTGAACCAAACCGGCGAGTTGAACGCCATCTTCTGGTGGACCAGGAGGTGGGTCAGCTCAGCCTGGAACGACTTGAGGTCCGCGTCCGTCGCGAAGTAGCGCTGCGTGTCGGCCCACGCCGCGATCGTGTTGACGACGCGGTCGATGAGCTGCTTGACGCTGTTCTCGCGCTCCGGCGTGCCTACGTGACCGCGGAAGTACTTGCTCACGACGACGTTGGTCGCGAGCTGGCTCCACGCCTTGGGAACCTCCACATCCTTCTGCTCGAACACGGTCTTGCCGGTCTCGCTGGAGATCGCGGCGGTCCGGTACTCCCACTCGATCTCGTCGTAGGGGTGGATGTCCGGGCGCGTGAACCATCGCTCCCAGGTCAGGCCCGTGACCCGGCTGCCGTCCTCGTTCAGGCCCGTGAAGCTCGCGCCCCACGCGCCGCCCAGGACGCGCTTCGCCTTGCCCTTGCCGGCACCCTTGCCCTTCGCGGCCTTCGGCGTGGCGCCCTGCGCGCCCGCGGCCCTGCGGCCAGTCGCACCCGTCGTCCCTTCGTTCGTCACCATGACCGGGACCGGATCCGCTGTCGCTCGGGCCATCGTCGTCCTCTCCTCGTCCGCCCGGTTCGGCCGGGCTGTTGCGCCCGGTTCGCCCGGGGCTACCGCGTAGCTGCGCGGGGTGGCTTCTCGTGTCATCTGATCTGCCATCGTGGCGTCCCGTCGCTTGCTGATCGACGGCTCCTGTTCGGGACTCGGTATGGGGTGTCCGAACGGTCGATCCGGGGCTCCTGGCAGCGATAAGCGAGACACGAACGATACCGCGATCCAACTGGGCCAGTCAAGCCCAAAACACAACATCTAGTGGTTTGCAAGGTCCTCGGATCGCTACATGTTGTGGAATTGCCAGTTGCGCCCATACACGCTCAACCCACGCTCCGGGGCCCTCCATCCACCGTCCGACGGCCTGCTGCCAACATCGCCGCTCGCGTTGTCCACGTGCCGGTGACGGTTGTCCACCGCGGAGCGCCGGCGAGCCCGCCAGGGCCCCGATGATATCGAACAAGCGTGCTATTACGCAATCCGGAGATGAGCGGCTCGACGCACATTGGTTTCGATGGATGGCGAACGCCTCGGGCGCATATTCCGGGCCGTCAGGCACCGGCACCGCTGGCGCCAGACCGACCTCGCGCAGCGTGCCGGAGTTTCGGCGACGGTGGTCTCACGGATCGAGCATGGCCGGCTTGCCGAGCTCAGTCTCGAGGCCCTCGAGCGCGCAGCGACCGCGCTGGACATGCAACTCTCGATCGTCGCGCGATGGCGAGGTGGCGACCTGGACCGGATGCTCAACTCCCGCCACGCGGCGCTTGCGGAGCGCGCGATCGCGTGGACCCACGGGCTGGGTCCGTGGGTGACGCGTCCCGAGGTTTCGTTCGCGTTCGGTGGAGAACGCGGCATCGTGGACCTCGTCGCGTGGTGGCCCGACCGCCGCGCCCTCATGATCATCGAGCTCAAGACCGACATCGTCGACGTCGGGGAGCTGCTCGGGACGCTCGGCAAGAAGAGTCGCCTCGCGGCGCGAATCGCCGCGGAGCTCGGCTGGGTTCCGGACGTGATCGGGACGTGCCTCCTGATCGATGAGGGCCGGACCAATCGGCGGCGTGTTGCCGCGCACGCACTGACGTTTCGAGCCTCGCTGCCGGATGACGGCCGGCGGGTCCGTGCGTGGCTCCAGGTCCCGCAGGGCCCGCTGGCCGCCCTCGCTTTCCTGCCAGATCCCCAATCGACGAACGTTCGCCACAGCCCTGCCACCGTCCGCCGCGTCCGGCGGCCCAAGAGCGAACAGGGCTGAACTCAGCCGACCGCCGCCATTCGGGCGTGACCGTCCTTCCAGGCCCCGGATGACCGCTCCAAGGAGGCTAAGCCCCGCCGGTTGGGGATTTGGCGAAGGAATCGGCGCTCGAGCCCGATAACGTGCGTCGGTTGGTGATTTGGCAAAGATCCGGGCGGTACCGGGCGAGAGCGGGCGGGAGCGCGCGGGAGCGCGCGGAAGCGGGGCCGCCTCGCGAACGGCTCGCGGGGCCTCAGTCCTAGGTGTCCTTCGCGGTGCGGGTCGACGCGAGTCGCTCGAGCCCTTCGGCGCTCAGCTGGTTCGGCGCGATCGCAGCGACGCGCGCCCGCGTGGTCGCACGGAGCGTCGCGGTGCGGAGCCCGCCCTCGAGCGCCGCTCGCTCGCCGACGACCGCGCCCGGCCCGATCTCGGCTACCCCTTCGCCGTCGATCTCGACCGCGAAGATCCCGTCCAGTACGAGGTACACGTCCGTTGCCGACTCGCCTTGCGTCGTCAGGGTCGCGCCGGCGTCGAGCGTCCGGATCTTCGGCTTCGCGCCGCCGCGCATGATGGTCGTCGCCAGCTCGCGCTCCAGCGCGGACTCCACCGACGTGGTGAGCGCGGGCGAGTCGTAGGAGCCCCACGGCGTGCCCTGGCCGAAGCAGTGGTCCGCCCACGACTTGAAGTCGATGAGCCCCGACTTCTCCATGAGCTCGCCGTTTTCGTCGTAGACCCAGTGGCGGGGGAACGGGCTCGCACCCGCGAGGCCCCGGCTGGACGTGCCGTCGGCGTTGATCGTCAGCTCCAGCGTCGACCACGCGATCGACGGCCAGAACTGGACGAAGGGCCGGCGCTTCACGGGTCGCGGCGTCGGGATGCCCATCCGGCCGCCGACGGTCTGGACGAAGCGGACCGACGTCGGGCCCACCTCGGGCGGCTGCTTGATGTCGGGCAGGTGGACGGCGGCGAACCGGATCGCGGCCGGCCCGAGCCGGACGGTCGTCGACCCGATGTGGCCGCCGGCGAGGTAGCCCTGGTCCACGATGCGGCCGTCCTCGACGTCGACGAACGCCCGCAGCTCGTTCGCCTCGCGGAAGCGGTCGGCCTTGCGGAGCGCCTCGATGTCGTCGATCTTGTCCGGCGGCGGCTGGTCGTAGTGCGTGATGCCGAGCTCGAACGGGACCTTCGACAGGCCCTCGATCGCCTCCGACGGGATCCACGAGATTGCCGTCACGCTGGATTCGTGGCGAGTTCGCCCCACGTTGTCACCTCTGGATCTATTGCTCAGGAAGGCCCCTGAATGATGCCGGATCGGCGTGGCGGCCGCGGTCCCCGCCGGGTTACAGCCCGCTGTAGGCGTGCAGCCCCGTGAACCAGAGCGATCCGGAGTAGGTCACGAGCACCATCACGAAGCCGAGAACCAGCAGCATCGCGGCCGGCCGGCCGGCCCAGGCGCGCTGGTTGCGGGCGTGCAGGTAGATGGCATAGACGAGCCACGTCACGAGGGCGGAGGTCTCCTTCGGGTCCCAGCCCCAGTAGCGGGACCAGGCGATCGACGCCCACCACGAGCCGAGGATGATCATCGTGGCGAAGATCGGGAAGCCGATGATCACCGCGCGATACGCCACGGCATCCAGGACCCGGTGCGACGGGAGCCAGGAGAACCGGTCGCTCTTGCCCTGGACCAGGTACGCGACCCCGGCCGCGAACGACGTCGCGAAGATCCCGTACGAGACCACGGCCAGCCCCACGTGAACCGTGAGCAGCGGCGGATTCTGGAGCGCGGGCACCAGCTCGTTGATCGCGTGCGGGAGGGACGACGCGTAGAGCGCGAGCCCGAGGGCCACGCCGACGGGCACGAATGCGATCGACTGGATCGGATAGCGGCGCGAGAGCACGAGGTACCCGAACAGGATCGACGTCGCGAACGCGACAGAGAACTCGAACATGTTGCCCCACGGCCCACGGCCCACGATGACGCCGCGGATGACCATCGAGGCGACGAGCGCCGCGAACGCGCCGATGGTCAGCCAGCGCGAGGCGCCGGAGAGCGGGGACGGGGCAGCGAAGTCGGTCGGGCCTGCGGACGCGGTCGCGGCGCGAGTTTCGACGAAGGACCCGGTCGCGACGCCGGCCCAGGCGGGCCGGACGACACCCGTCGCGCCGGCGGCGAGGGCGCCCGCGAGCGCGCGCCGGCCGTTGGCGAGCATCACCGCGTGGCCGATCGTCGCCGCGAACGCGAAGGCGAGGATGATCGTGCCGGTGGTGAACAGCGCCTGGGTTGCGGTTTCCATACGGTGCCTCTTAGGACGCTCGGGTCGACGCCGCCGGTTCCGCCATCGGGCGGAGCCCGCGCGTCAGGCCGCGGCGGCGCCTCCGGGCGGCGGGCCGGCGGGCCGCAGGGCGGGCACCGCTCTATCGATGCGCAGCACGAGGCCGCACGTCCCGCAGGTGTCGATCCACGCCTGGCGTCCGGTGCCGCACTTCGGGCAGGTTACCGCAAGGTCGCGGTTGCACTCGGAGCAGCGCGTCGTGCCGAACGGGAAGACGAGCTGGTTGAACGCGCAGTACGGCTCGCCGGACGGGTAGACGGGCTCGCCCTCGACGATCTGCGCGGGCTGCGGCGCGGGCTCCGTGTACGGGATCCGCGAGCGCGGCTTGCCCAGGAAGTAGAGCACCCAGCCGAAGATAAGCAGGCTGAGCAGCGGCCCCACCACCCCGATCAGGAGGAAGACAGGCAGCAGGTCGATGAGCGCGCGCCAATCCGGAATGAGGAGTGGCTCGAGGAGATCGAGGAGGCCCTGGAACACCTGGCCAATCGCGTCGGACATCGGCGAAATCCTAGCGCGGCGACCGATCGCGCGATGCGCCACCGTCGCGGGTCCCGCCGACGTCCCGTGGCGGGCGTGGCGCGCGGCCGTGCCCGATAGAGGCGCCTCGGGCGCCGTCGGCGACCGCCCTGGCCGCGAGGTGCCCCGCCAGCCACGCCGTTCCCTGCACCCGGCAGCCGTTGCGCAGCGCCTGGGCGCGCACCTCGCGGTCGTCGGACACGACCAGCACCGAGTCCGAGTCGACGGGGCCGAGCGCCCGGAATGCCTCGACCACGCGCTCCCCGATCACGTGATCGGCGCTGACGCCGCGGCCGAAGACGACGCTGAAGCCCGTGGCGATGCGCCCGGTCGGGGTCGGGCCGGCGTGGCCGTCGAGGATCAGCTCGACCTCGGTCGGCGGCGCGAAGGCGGCGCGAAGGCGGGCGATGAGGGTGGCGGTCGGCATCGACCCGGGTGCGGCGCCGCGCTCCAGCGCGCGCTGGACGTTTCGCCCGTCGATCAGGATGCGGGTGGCACCGAAGGGCGAGTCGGTCCGGAGCGGGCCGGGCTGCGTCGCGCCGTGGAGGTTCGGCCGGCTGGGACGCCCCTTCCGGCTCCCGAGAGCTGCACCGGGGACGTTCCGGCGCCGCGACGGCACCGCGTCAGCTCCAGCGCGGCAGCAACGAGAGGTGCTCCACGATCAGCGCTGCGAGCTCGTCGGGCACCTCCATGCCGATGAGGTGCGCGACGTTGGGGATGCGGATCAGCCGCGCCGCGGGAACGTCCGCGGCGAGCCGCTCGGCGCTCGCTCGCGTGCCCTCGGTGTCGAGGTCGCCGACTACCACGAGCATGGGCACGCGCACGCTGCCCAGCTGGTCGATCGCCGGGGTCTCCGCCGGGCGTCGCTTGCCGAAGACCCGACCCGGCTCCAGCAGCTCACGGTCCATCGCCTTGAATGCCTCTCGCACCTCGGGCGCGGCGCGCGTTGTCGGCTGGCCGGGGCCGTCGATCCAGATCTGCGCGTCCAGCTCCGCAGCGAGGTCCCATTCACCTGCGTCCTCGGCGTCGCTCTCGGCCTGGAACAGGGCTTCTTCCGCCGGCGAGGGGTCCTTGTCGAAGCCGCTGATCCCGCCGGCCACCCAGACGTAGGCCACGAAGCGGTCCGGCGCTGCGAGGAGCGCGTCGAGCGAGAAATGGGCGCCCATCGAGTTGCCGACGATCGCTGCGTGCCGGAGCTCGAAATGGTCGAGGACGGCGAGCACGTCCTCGTGGCCCGTGAATTCCACGTCCTCGCTCGTCGATTCGCCGAACCCGCGCATGTCGTAGGCGATGACGCGGTAGCCGGCCTCGACGAGGTTCGGCACGACGCCGTCCCACGCCCGCCGGTTCACCACGGCTGAGTGGACGAGCACGATCGGCGAGCCGTCGCGCGGCCCATGGTCGTCGGCGGCGAGACGGCCGCCGGGCACGTCGATCCAGGTCGTGGAGGAGCTACCGGAGCCCTGTGCGTCGCTCGTATCGGTCATCTGCCGATGCTAGCCCCGATTGCCACGGCTCGCCCTCGTCGAGTGATGCCGTCCGCCCCTGACTACGCTTCGTGATGCCTGTGATGCCTGTGGGGTAATCATGGGGGGGAGCTCGGGAAGCGGGAGCCGCCGCGTGGATCTGGGTCGGCCGCCCTGGTCGTCGCGGCAGCGTGCCTGATGCTCCCACAGGCATCACGGACGAAGGGCATCGTTGAGTGACCGCCAATCCCTGGGGCTGCAGGTTGAGGGCGGTACCGGAGCCTGGCAGGCACTCGAGCCGCTACGCTCGCCGCCATGTCCCTGCTCCTCCTCGTCGACCTCGACGGCGTCGTCTATCGCGGCGCCGACCCCGTCCCCGGGGTTGCGGCGGTTCTCGCCGCGCGCGCCGCCGCCGGCGACGACGTGGTCTACGTGACCAACAACTCGATGCACTACCGCGCCGACTACGTGACCCGCCTCACGGACCTCGGCGCACCGGTCGCGGCGGATCGGATCGTCTCGGCCCCGCGCGCCACGGCGCTGTACCTCCAGGAGCGGCATCCGGAGGTCCGGCGCGTTCTTGCGGTCGGCGCATCGGGCCTGGACCGAGAGCTGCGCGACGTCGGCATCGAGGTCGTGAACGCCGGCTTTGCCGCGGAGCGCATGGCCCGCGAGGGCATCGACGGGGTGGCAGCGGCGGGCCGGCCAGACGCCGTGGTCGCGGGCGTGGACCCGCAGCTGACGTACCTGCGCATCGCGGCGGCGGCGGACTGCATCCGTGCCGGCGCCCGCTTCATCGCCACGAATCGGGATCCGGTCTACCCGGTCGAGCGCGGGCTCAGGCCGGGCGCGGGCGCCATCGTCTCGGCGATCGAGGTCGCCTCGGGTGTGACGCCGGTGGTGATCGGCAAGCCCGAGCCGTTGCTCATGGAGGAGGCCGCCCGCGCGGTCGGCCGCGACCCGAAGGAGGCGATCGTCATCGGCGACGGCATCCTCACGGACCTCGCCGCCGCGAACGCCGTCGGCGCCCGGACGGTCCTGATGCTCACCGGCGTGACCACCGGCGCGGCCCTCGAGGCCCTCGCCACGGATCGGCAGCCGTTCAAGGTCGCGGGGGACGCGGCCGAACTGGACCGGCTCCTCGCGGAGATCGCCGCGGCCTGAGTTCCGGCCCGATCTCGTACGGATCAGGCGAGCAGGAAGCTCACGCCTGCACTGTTCCCAACTCGGGCACGCCCGAGGCCCACTGATCGAAGGCAGCCCGAAGGGGCGCCAGGGTCTCCTCGTCCGCGAAGGCAACGTCGAGCGCGAACCGATTTATAGCCCACAGCTCCGACAGCGTCAGCCCGATCTCGCCGACGGCGCGCCGGTACTCCTCGGTGAGCGAGACGTCGGAGACCGTCGTGTCGTCGGTGGACAGGGTGACGGGCGCGCCCGCGCGGTGCAGGCGCACGAGTGCGTGCTCCGCGAGCGAGGGCACGATGCCGGCCTGCACGTTCGAGGTCGGGCACAGGTCCAGGCACACGCCGCGCGCCGCGAGCTCCGCGACGAGCGTCGGATCGTCCGACGCCGCCTCGCCGTGGGCGATCCGCTCCGGGTTGACCTGCAGCGCGCGCCGCACCTGCGCGGCGCCGCCCCATTCGCCGGCGTGGACCGTGATCCGGAGGCCGCCGGCGCGCGCCGCCTCGAAGGCGCGGCCGTGGGTCAGGGGATCCGGGAACGCGGCCTCGGGACCGGCGAGGTCCCAGCCGGTCAGGCCGCGGGCACGGAAGCGGGACGCCGTCTCGGCGAGGCGAAGGTTGTCGTCCGGGTCATGGGAGCGGAGCGCCGTCGCGATCAGGCGAACGACCGTCCCGGTCCGGGTCGCCGCATCCTCGGCGCCGCGGACCACCGCCTCGATGCCGTCCGCGAGGGAGAGGCCGCGCGCGACGTGGAGCAGCGGTCCCCAGCGAATCTCCACGTAGCGGACGCCCTCCGCGGCCTTCGACTCCACCAGCTCGGCCGTGATCCGCTCGAGCGCCTCGGCGTCCTGCATCAGTGCGATCGGCAGGTCGAACGCGCGCAGGAGCTCCGCCTGGTCCCGGCACGGCATCGGCGCGACGAGCGCGTCGAACATGCCGCGCCACGTCGTCGGCGCCTCGACGCCGCGCGCCCCGGCGAGCTCCAGCGCCGTCGCTATCCGCAGTGAGCCGTCGAGGTGGAGGTGGAGCTCCGCCTTGGGCATGGCTTCGATGAGGCGGTCGATGGCCGGTTCGAGGGTGCGCATGTGCCGATGCTACGATCCGCGCCGCATGTCCAGCGCGCCGGCCCGCATCCTGCCACTCGTCGGGCCCGTCCTCCGCGGCCTCGCCTGGGCCGCCGTCCTCGCCGTTGTGGCGGCCAGCGCCGCCGGTGTCGTCGACCTCGTCTGGCACGCCCCCGGCAGCCCGGCCCGCGCGGAGCTCACCCACCCGGGCGACGCCGCCCTCGGCGTCACGCTCGATGTCGCGACCGCCGAGCTGGAGCTCATCGCGGCCGACATGGCCAGCCTCGCCCAGGAGGCCAAGACCGCCCTCGGCGAGGTCGCCAGCTCGGATCCGACCAGGCTTCGCGAGGCCCTCCAGCGTGGCGCGGACGCGGCGGCGTCCATCGACACCGCCACGGGCGACCTGCGCGAGTCGCTGATCGGCCTGCCGGGCGACGGCCCCACCGCCGCCATCGAGTACAGCAACGCGACGCTAGTCCGCCGCGCCGCGATCCTGGCAGCGATCGATGCCGCGGCCGGGCTCACCGGTCGCTGGCAGCAGGTCTCCGGCCGGGCCGCCGATGCAGCGCTTCTGACCGAGCTGATCGGCCTGCACGACCTCACGGTCCTCAACGCCGCTTCAAAGGGGCGCGCCAACGAGTTCGCGGAGGCGGTCGAGATACTCGACGGGACACTCCTGAAGATCGAGGACATCCAGCTCCTGCGGGTCCGCCTGATCGCCAGCTCGGAGAAGACCGTCCTGGACGAGTGGATCGAGCGCAACACGAACTTCGACCGCGCCCTGCGGCGGCTCTACGCCGCGCTCGACCGCTCGGGGGGCGAGGTTACGCTCGCGGTCCAGTCGGCCAACCGCGACGTGGAGCTCGCGTTCGACCAACTGCCGCCGGATCGCCGGACGATCCTCGTGATCATCTCCGAGGTCGCGCGCGGCGGCCTGACCCAGGCCGTACTCGCGATCGAGGAGGCAAGCGCCCACGTCGACGAGGCGCTGGCCGAGGCGAACGGGGTCATCCCCAAGCCGGCCTGACGGCATCCCGAGCCGGGCCGACGGCACCCCCGCGGCTGCGCCGCACTACACTCGCGCCGGGTCGCCCAGGCCCGTCGCCGTTACGGAGGGGTGCATCCGGTGCAGGTACGCGTCGTCGTCGATCAGCCGTGGGACGTCAAGGCAGACGTCCTGGTCGTCCCCTTCATCGGCGAGCCCGAGTTCTCGGGTCCGCTCGACGAGCTGAACAAGCGAGCGGGCGGCGAGCTGGCCTCGCTCGCGAAGTTCGGCGAGCTCAAGAACACGCGCTTCAAGAGCGTCCTCGCCGGGTCGGGCGAGGCCAAGTCCGGCCGGCTCATGGCCATCAGCGCCGGCGACCCCGCCACGATCGATCGCGAGACGGTGGTCAAGCTGGGCGCGTCGGCGGAGCGCCGGCTCGCGGGCCGCACCGTTCGCTCGCTGGCCATCTGGGCCTCGCCCCTGGCGAATCTCGAAGGCGGGGCGGAGGCTGTCGCCGAGCTGCTGGGCCGCGGTGTCGTCGAGGGCAGCTACGACCCGGCCACGATCTACCGCGAGGACTACACCGATGCCCCGCCCGCGCTGGACGAGCTGATCATCGTCGCGCCGGGCGAGGACGCGGCGCGGCTGACCAAGGCCGCCGAGCGGGGCGTGATCATCGGCGAGGGCTCGAACCTCGCGCGGACGCTCGCCAACCGCGCCTCCAACGACGTCAGCCCGGAGGTCATGGCCGAGGAGGCGTGGAGCCTCGCCGAGAAGCACGACCTGTGGATCGACGTTATCGGCCCCGAGAAGGCGACCGACCTCGGCATGGGCCTGTTGATGGCCGTCGGCCGCGGCAGCGACAACCCGCCCCGGATGATCGTGATGCGCTCCGGCCGGGCAGGGGAGAAGGACGCCCTGGGTCGCCACCTGGCCATCGTCGGCAAGGGCGTCTGCTTCGACTCCGGTGGCATCTCCATCAAGCCATCCGACCGGATGGAAGAGATGAAGATGGACAAAACCGGCGCGGCAACGGTCATCGCCGCTGCCGTCACCGTTGCCCGCCTCGCGCCGGGTACGCCGCTGCTCACGGTCGCGCCCGCGGTCGAGAACATGCCCGGCCCGCACTCGACGCGACCCGGCGACATCGTGAAGGCGCTGAACGGCAAGAAGGTGGACATCACCAACACCGACGCCGAGGGCAGGCTGATCCTGGCCGATGCGCTGACCTACGCCGAGCAGCTCGGGGCGACGCACCTCGTCGACGTGGCGACCCTCACCGGGGCGGTCTCGCGGGCCCTCGGCGAGCTGGTTACCGGCGCGTTCGGAACGCCGCAGGCGTTCGTGGACGACGTGTTCGCCGCCGGCGCTCGAGCTGGCGAGCGGTACTGGCAGCTGCCGCTCGTCGAGGAGTACCGCGCCGACATGGAGAGCTGGTACGGCGACCTCGTCAACTTTTCGCGCAACAACGAGGGCGGCCTGGTCAAGAGCGCGCTGTTCATCAGCGAGTTCGTCACCAAGCCCTGGGTCCACCTCGACATCGCGGGCACCGGGTACTTCCGCAAGGTCACCCCGTTCGCGGCGCGCGGTTCGACGGGCGTCTCGCACGCGACCCTGGTGGAGCTGGCCCTCGCCGGCGCCAAGGCCTGACCGGCCCGCCGGTGCCGGCGCGTGACGGACACCTCAGCGTGACGGACACCGTGGCCTGATGGACGGGGCGGCCTGATGGACGAGGCCCTCCTGATCACCCTCGCCGTGGTCCTCGGGCTCGGGTGGGGCTATGCCGCGAATCGGATCGCGGCGCGCTGGCCGGTCCACGAGGACGGCTCGATCCGGGCCCGCGACTGGCGCACGCTCCTGGTGGTCCTCCTCGGCGGGGCGGCGTTCGGGGCCACGGCGGCGAGATTCGGCAACGACCCGCAGGCACTCCTGTTCGTGGGCCTGTACGTCGTCGCCCTCGTGCTGCTTTTCGCGACGGACCTCGACCAGAAGCTCCTGCCGGACGTCATCACGCTGCCGCTCATCCTGCTTGCGCTCGCTGCATTCGTGACGGGCTGGGGCCCGTTCGTGAACACGCCCGAGGACCTCGCCTGGGCCGCCGCCGCCGCGCTCATAGTGCCCGTCGCGCTCTACCTGCTGGCCATCCCATTCGGGGCCGGCGCGATCGGGGAGGGGGACCTCAAGCTCCTCGTGAGCGTAGGCCTGCTGGCCGGCGCCGTGAACCTGTTCTACGGCCTGGTGGCGGGGGCGCTGCTGGCCGGCGTCATCGTCGCAATCCTGGTCTTTATCCGACGGCTGACGCTGAAAAGCCTCGTTCCGTACGGTCCTTTCTTGATCGCCGGATCGCTGTGGGCCATCCTTGCCCTCCCCGGGCCGTGACCTTTGTACGGGTTCGCGGGCTGGACTCCTTGCAGTAGTATCGCAAACGTTCACCGGTAGTCGTCCCGGATCGTGCCCGTCGGGAGGGCGCTCTGCACCGGCGAGCGGAACCAACGCGAATCCCAGCGCGACGGAGACGCCCGCAATATGAAAAAGCTACTCGAGTCGCCGCTCCATGCCTGATCGCCGGGGCTGGTCCGCCAGCCCCGTGACACGTATCGGGCGCCGCGCCGTCGTCCTCCTCCTGGCCCTCAGTACCTTCGGCGGCCTGTTCACGTCCTCGACCCCCCCGAGCGCATACGCCGACGAGCTGTCCGACGCGTACGACAAGCAACGGGCGCTCGAGAAGCTCATCGCGAAGCAGAAGGCATCGATCCGCTCGCTCACCGCGAGCCAGGTCAACCTCTCTGCGCGAATCTCGAGCACCAAGCGCTCGCTCAGCGACATCAACGCGAACCTGCTGACGGTCAAGACCCAGATCGTGAGCATGGTCGTCGACGTCGCCCGCAGCGAGAACGCGGTCGACGAGCTCAACGCGACCGCCGGCCGGCTCGACACCGAGCTCGTCAAGATCGTGGCCGACGCGGCCGCGAAGGAAGTGGACCTCGAGGAGCGCATGGCCCTCCTCGCGGCGCGCATCGTCGAGGCCTACGACACGGACCGAACGACCATCCTCGAGACTTTCCTCTCGGGCGGCGACTTCACCGACGTGCTGACCGAGGTTGGGTACCACCTCGAGTTCGCCGAGCAGGACAAGCTCCTGGCCGACCAGATCGCCGAGGATCGGAAGATCCTGGACGTGCTCAAGCAGAACGTCGAGCTGGCGCGGGAGCAGACCGCGGAGCTCCGGGAGCTTGCGGCGGAATCGAAGAAGGCCCTGGATGGCCAGCTTGCCGAGCTGGCGGCTGCGCGCAAGGAGCTCGCGAAGCTCGAGGCCGAGACGGAGCGACTGCTGAAGGCCCAGCGGGCGGCGTTCGCCAGGCTCGCGGCCGACAAGGCCAGGATGGCGTCGACCCTGAAGGGGGCGCAGGAGGCGGAGCGCAAGCTCGAAGCCCTGATCGCCCGGCTGGTTCGCGAGGCACTCGCGAAGGGCGGCATCCCGTCGGTCTACAACGGAACGCTCCAGTGGCCGATGCAGGGCCGCATCACCCAGGAGTACGGCTGCACGGGCTTCTCGTGGGAGCCGGCATACGGCAACTGCGCCCACTTCCACAACGGGATCGACATCGCGAACACGATGTACACCCGCGTCTACGCGGCCGGCGCGGGCAAGGTGATCTGGGCCGGCAAGAGCCCGTACTCGACGTCCTGGAACGTGATCATCGCCCACTCCTCGCACCTCGTGACCTGGTACGCCCACCTCGACAACAAGGCCCATCCGCCGGTCGTCAAGGTCGGCCAGTACGTCGCCAAGGGCCAGCTCATCGCCTACGAGGGCATGACCGGCTACACGACGGGCCCGCACCTCCACTGGGCCGCCCAGCTCGACGGCAACTGGATCAACCCGCGCCTGTTCCTGCCCCGCTGATCACCCGCTGCCCCGCTGATCCGCCGCTGAGCGCTCTGCCTCGGGGTTGAGGCGCCCGGGCGCGGTGCTACGATTCCCCCCGGCTACCGCATGCAGAGGGGGCCCCGAGTGAAGCGGATAATGGCGCTGATCCTCGCCGGCGGAGAAGGCGAGCGCCTCTCGATCCTGTCCTCGGTTCGGGCCAAGCCGGCCGTCCCGTTCGGCGGCAAGTACCGGATCATCGACTTCTCGCTGTCGAACTGCATCAACTCGGACATCACCGACGTCCTCGTGCTGACGCAGTACAACCCGCGCTCACTCAACGACCACATCGGGCTCGGGCGCCCGTGGGACCTCGACCGGAACCATGGCGGGATCAAGCTGCTGCAGCCGTACATCTCGCGTGGTCGCGTCGCCGACTGGTACCGCGGGACCGCCGACGCGGTGCTCCGGAACTTGAACGTCATCGAGCACTCGAGCGCCGACACGATCGTCGTGCTCGCCGGCGACCACATCTACAAGATGGACTACACGCCGTTCGTCGCCGCGCATCGGCGCCGCCGCGCGGACGTCACGATCGCGGTCCGCCGGGTGCCGCTCGCCGACGCGAGTCGGATGGGCATCCTGGCCCTGGACGAGACCGATCGCGTCATCGACTGGCAGGAGAAGCCGAAGCAGCCCAAGAGCGACCTCGCCTCGATGGGCGTGTACGTCTTCTCCAAGCGCGCGCTGCGCCGGTGGCTCGCAGAGGATCGCGTCGACTTCGGCGGCAACGTCGTACCGGCCATGCTGGAGGCTGACGCCCGCGTGTTCGGCTACCGGTTCAGCGGATACTGGCAGGACGTCGGCACGATCCAGTCCTACTGGGAGGCCAACCTCGCGCTTCTCGAGGACCGGCCGGAGCTGGACATGTACGACCCCGACTGGGTCATCCACACTCGATCCGAGGAGCGCGCGCCGGCCAAGGTCGGGTCGACGGCGCAGATCCACCGCAGCCTGATCAGCCACGGCTGCCAGATCGAGGGGACGGTCGTGAACAGCGTCCTGTCGCCGGGCGTCCGCGTCGACGTCGGGGCGGTGGTGCGCGATTCGATCGTGATGTTTGACTCCGTGATCCGTGCCGGCGCCGTCGTGGACCGGGCGATCCTCGACAAGGAGGTCGTCGTCGGCCAGGGCGCGATCGTCGGCGAGGGCCCCTACGACGGACCGCCGAACAAGCAGGAGCCCGGGCGGCTCAGCACCGGCATCACCGTGGTCGGGAAGCAGTCCATCGTGCCGCGCGGCGCCCGCATCGGTCGCAACGTCAGGATCGGCGGCGGCGTGCGCACTGCGGATTACAAGACGCGGGTAATCCGGAGCGGCAGTTCGGTCGACGCCGCGCCGCCCGGCCGTGCCGCCCGACGCGAGCCCCGCGACGAGGCCGTCTCGGCGAGCTAGCGCACCTGCCCGGCGGCCCGGCCGGCCACGGGACCCTCGCCGCGCACCTGCCCGTCCCTCGACCAGTTCTCCCCTGCGCGCCGTTCGCGAGTTGGTTCCACTGATGCGGAACTACCGCGCGCAACCCCGATTCGGCGAGGATCCGCTGCCGCAGGCTGTTTCGCCACGTCTGCCTCGATCTCGCGATGGTTCCGCTTAGCTGGAACCATCTCTAAATCGGCCCCGCGGGCGAAGCTACAGCGGAAGCATGGTGTGGCGCGGCTCCGGAGCGGAAGGAGACCATGAACGGGACCTGCATCGATGCCGGGCTAGACTTCCGGCTCATGTCCAGAAGCAGCAGAACGCCCGCCGCCGCCCGATCGGAGGCACCCGCAGCGGACCCCCAACCGGCGAATCACGTTGCCCGCCCGGCAGGCCCCGTTGCCGGCCCGGCAAGCCCCGTTGGCGGATCGGCAAGGCCGCTTGCCGGCCCGGTGGGCCCGGTCGACCCATCGACGATCGAGGCGTGGCTCGGCGAGCTTGGGGTCGAGCCGGGCGTCCGCGCCGAGCGCGACGGCATCGTCGCCTGGGACCTCGTGGTCGACGGGCGCACACGCCGTGACCTCCGAGTGACCCTGATACTGGATCCGGCCATCGGCGTGATCGTGTGGGCGCACCTGGCCCCGCCGCTGCTGGATGGCCTGCGACGCGCGTATCGAACGCTGCTGCGCTGGAACGACGAGTTTCCGCTGGTCAAGTTCTCGATCGCGGATGACGGACGCCCGATCGCCGCCGTCGAGATCCCGGCTCGCTGGCTGGACGTCGACGAGCTGGGACTGGCGCTGGCGCGCGTAGCCGCGGTGGCGGATCGCGTGTTCGACGAGACGCGGGGGTGGCTGTGGATCGGCGGTCGCGTGCCCGACGGGTATGCCGCGCGCCCGCCTCGGAACGAGGCGCTGCTGGTGCGTTTTGAGTCGCGCCTCGGGGAGCTGATCGAGGCGTGAGGCGGATCGGGATCGCCCTGGCTCTCGCGATCGCGGGCGCGATCGGGGTCATGCCGGCGCTCGCTCCCGTGTCGGTTACGGCGGCGACGCCCAAGCTCACGATCATCGGCGCCACGACCTACGACGTGCTACCTGAGGAGGGTCGCGTCGCGGTTACGGTCCAGCTGACCGCGAAGAACCACCTGAAGAACACCTCGACCCGGCGGTTCTTCTTCCGCACCGGCTTCCTGACCGTGCTGCCGGGGACGTCCGGGTTCAAGATCACCGGCGGCGCCGCAGTGCCCAAGGTCTCCGTCAGGTCGACGACCGAGACGTACACGAACCTCAGGATCAACTTCGGGGCCAACCTCGCCGCCGGCAAGTCGACGACGCTGACGCTCACGTTCGACCTGAAGGATCCCGGCGGAGCGCCCGATCGGCCGGTGCGAATCTCGCCCTCCCTGGTGTCCTTTGCGGCGTGGGCGTTCGCGACGCCCGAAACACCCGGCGCGACGGTGAGCGTTCGCTTCCCGCCCGAGTACGACGTCAGCATCCAGCGCGGTCCGCTCGCAGGGCCCGTGCCCGATTTGACTGGACACCTCGTGTGGTCCAGCGGCGAGCTCGAGGCGCCCCTCGAGTTCGTGGCCGACGTCGCCGCGGACCGCCCGATCGACTACGCGGAGACGCGGCTCGACGTCGATCTCGAGGCCGGCCCTGCGGCGGTGGTGCTTCGGTCGTGGCCGGACGATCCCGTGTGGCGCGAACGGGTCCAGGGCCTGATCGAGCGGGCACTGCCGGTCCTGGAGCGCGAGATCGGCGTGGCGTGGCCGGTCGATGGCGAGCTCGCGGTCGAGGAGGCGCTCGTCAGGGCCAGCGGCGGGTACGCGGGGCTCTTCGACCCGGGCGACCGCCGCATCGAGATCGCCTATTCGGCGCCCGATGGCGTGGTCCTCCACGAGCTTGCACATGCCTGGTTCAACGGCCGCCTCGTCGCAGATCGCTGGATCGCGGAGGCCTTCGCCTCGTACTACGCCGGCATGGCAGCGACCGAGCTGGGCGTGGACCCGGCCGCGCCGGCACTGCCCGACGAGCCCCCGCCTGCGGCGATCCCCCTGAACGCCTGGGGCCCCAGCGGCACGGCCATCCCGGATTCGGAGACCTGGGCGTACGCCGCCTCGCTGGAGGTCGCCCGGCTGGTCGCCGAGCGCGCCGGGCCGGATGCCCTCCAGGCGGTCTGGTCGAAGGCGGCGCGCGGGGTCGGTGCCTACCAGCCCGATGCCGCGGCCGAGGAGCAGGCGAGCGGTCCGCCCGACTGGCGCGGGTTGCTCGACCTGCTCGAGGCGGAGACCGCTGCGGACTTCGACGACCTGTGGCGGCGCTGGGTCGCGCGCCCGGAGGACGTGCCCGCGCTCGACGATCGCGCGGCGACCCGCGACCTGTACGAGCAGTCCGTGGAGCTGGCGGGGGAGTGGCGGCTCCCGCCTCCGATCCGGGACGCGATGCGGTCGTGGCGGTTCGACCTGGCGCGTGAGCTGCTCTCCGCCGCGGATGCGGTCCAGGCCCAGCGGAGGAAGCTGGAGACATCCGCGGCCGCGGTGGGCGCGACGCTGCCAGCGACGTTGCGGACGACATTCGAGGGAGATGGCGGGCTCGTCGCGGCGGCCGCCGAGGCGACCGCGGAGCAGGCCACGTTGGACGCGATCGCCGCGGCCCAGGCCGCTCGACCCACGGAGACTGGCTTTGGTGACCGCCTCATCACCGCGGTCGGCCTGTTCCTGACCGACCCGGAGAGCCAGCTCGCCGCGTCTTTGACGGCGTTTGCCCAGGGCGACCTCCGCGTTGCCTATGAGGCGGCGCAGTCGGCCGACACCGTGTGGTCGGCGGCTGCCGACGTGGGCCGGGGCCGGATCGTCGGCGCGGCGCTGCTGGCGATCGCGCTGCTCCTGCTCCTCGGCATGGTTCGGCAGCGACGGCACCGCGAGGCGGCGGCCGCCGACCGTATTGCGCCCGTACCATCGACGCCGCCGACACCGCCCGCGCCGGGCTGAGCGAGCCCAGAGGAGGGTCGCCAACGATGAGTCGCATGCGCCAGCCGCGGCTCACGGTCCACCGCGAGATCACCGGGCACCGCCGCATTGCCGGGGTCGTCTTCGCCGTCATCGTCGCGGTCGCGCTCGGCCTCTCGCCGCTGGCCGCTCCGCCCGCCCTGGCGGCGGAGCCGCTGCGGACCAAGGCCGACGCCACCTACACCCTAGACCCGGACGCGGGTCGCGTGTACGTCGAGATCGACGTCACCCAGACGAACCTGCAGCCCAGCACGGCCGCGATCACGTACTACTACATCGCGTTCGGCTTCGCGCTCCAGCCGGAGGCGCGAAACATCCGCGTCTCCGGTGGTTCCGCCTACCGGATCAACGCGACCAAGCGGAAGGGCTTCATCGAGGCGGTGGTCCACGTCGGCCGCGCCGTCTTCTACCGGCAGAGCACGAGCTTCACGATCCGCTACGACCTCGTCGGCGGCAAGCCTCGGTCGAGCTCGCCCATCCGGGTGGGCCAGGCGTTCGCCACGTTCGGGGTCTGGGCGTGGGGTGACGCTGGTCGCAGCACGGTCAGCGTGCGCACCCCGGCCGGCTTCGAGACCACCGCCCAAGGCGACCCGATGACGGCCGGCACACCCGCGAGCGGCGTGACCCTGCGCGCCAAGCCGGAGGACCCGGCGCGCTTCTATGCAATCGTCAGCTCGGAGAACCTCGACGCATACGGCGAGACCCGCCTCTCGCTGGGCCCCGGGATCGAGATCGTAGTCCGGGCTTGGCCCGAGGATGCGACGTGGGAGGAGACGGTCGCCGACACCCTGCGCGACGGCGTGCCGGAGCTCCTGGATCTGATCGGCCTCGACTGGCCGGTCGACGCCGACCTCGACGTACGCGAGCGGCACACGCCCTCGTTGGAGGGCTACGCCGGAGTGTTCCTGACGGACGAGCATCGGATCGAGGTAAGCGAGGACCTCGACGCCGACGTGATCGTCCACGAAGCCTCGCACGCGTGGTTCAACCCCGACCTGTTCATGGAGCGCTGGATCTACGAGGGCCTCGCCCAGGAGTACGCCCGACTGGTGCTCGACGCGATCGGCTCCGAGGATGGGCGCATCGCCGCGGAACCGGGGCTCAATGACCCAGGCTTCGCCGACCTTGCGTACTGGACGCATCCGCGCGTCATCCGTGACCAGGAGACCGACGACGCGGAGCAGTTCGGCTATGGGGCCTCGCACTGGGTCATCCACCAGATCGTCGAGGCTGCGGGCGTGGAGCGCATGCGCGAGACATTCGCGAGCGCCGAGGCGAATCTCACTGCGTACCCCGGCGCCGGCGACCCCGAGACCGTCCTGCCGAACGATGCCTGGATGCGCCTGCTCGATCTCGCCCAACCGATCGACGAGCCGGATTCCGCGGCAGTGGACCGCGCCCTGCGAGACTTCGTGCTGGCGCCCATAGGCGAGGACCAGCTCACCGATCGCAGTGCGGCCCGCGATGCCTATCGCGACCTGCTGGACGCAGGGGACGGCTGGCTCCCGCCGTGGTACGTGCGGAAGCCGTTGGGTGAGTGGCAGTTCGACGCAGCCACGGAGCGAATGGTCGCGGCCGCGGCTGTGCTCGGGCTGCGCGACGAAGTGATCGCCGCCGCGGGCGGCCTGGATCTCCAGGCCGGCGACGCGCTGGAGCGCGCCTACGAGGGTGCGCAGGACGGCTTCGACGGCCCGACGGCTATCGCGGCGGACCAGCTCCAGGCGCTGTCCGCGCTGTCGGACGCCCGGACGAAGGTGGACGCGACGCCCGACTTCGTCACCCAGCTCGGCCTGCTCGGCGAGACGCCGCGCGCGCCGTACGAGGCTGGCCGTGATGCGTTCGAGTCGGGCGACCTGGGGGAGGCGACGCGTCTCGCCGGCGTGGCCGCCGCTCTCATCACGGGCGCGGCCGCGGTCGGGCAGGGCCGCCTCATCGCGGTCGTTGCGGGCATCCTCGCGGTGCTGCTGCTCCTGCTCACGATCGTGTTGCTCCGGCGCCACCGCCGGCAGCGCGGGCTGGCCCTCGCTTTAGCTGCATCCGCGGGCGCGTCGGACGTGGCGCTCCTGGGGACGTCCGTCGCGGTCTCCTCGGGCGCGCCCGCCTTCACGCCGTCGGGCGGTACACTCGCCGCCGATCCGGGCGAGGCGCCACCGCCACAGAGTGCGAGCCCACCGGACGACGAGGGAGGACCCGCACGCGGTGACTCGCCCGGCTCGCTGTGATCAGGCGATCGCCGCGTTGACGCCTGCGGTCCTCGCTCACGCACGTTTCAGTGCGCTCGCTCCGGTCCTCGGCGTCGCCCTGCGCTCGCCGCGACACAGCGAGCCGTAACGAATGCAGGCCCGCCGGACCCGTCCCTCCCGCGAGATCCTCTCGGGGGAATCGGCGGATGTGTACTTCGCGCGCGCCGACCGGATCCTCGAGCGCGAAGGCCTCGATCCCGTCGTGACGATGGAGGTCTTCGGGCGACGCGAGGGCATCCTGTGCGGCATCGACGAGGTCAAGAACCTGCTTGCCCACGCCCTGGCGGCGAGCGACCCGGCCGAGGTGACCGTCGAGTCACTGGGCGACGGCGACGAGATCGCAGCGAAGGAGATCGTCCTCCGAATCGAGGCCCGCTACCGGGCGTTCGGGCTGTACGAGACGGCGATCCTGGGCATGCTCGCCCAGTCGACCGGGTGGGCCACCGCCGCGCGCGAGTGCGTGACGGCCGCCGCGCCGCTGCCGGTCATCTCGTTCGGCGCCAGGCACGTTCACCCGGACATCACCGATGTGCTGGACTACGCGGCAATCGTCGGGGGCTGCGTCGGTGCATCGACCCCGGCCGGGGCCCGTCTCGCCGGCCTGAACCCTACGGGCACCATGCCCCACTCGCTCGTCCTCATCATCGGCGACACGGTTAAGGCGGCAGAGGCGTTCGACCGCGACCTGGAGCCGGACGTGCCCCGCATAGTCCTCGTCGACACGTTCAAGGACGAGGCGGAGGAGGCCCTGCGCGTCGCGCAATCACTCGGCGAGCGGTTGTACGGCATCCGCCTCGACACGCCGTCGGAGCGGGGCCGGGTCACACCAGACCTGGTGCTCGAGGTCCGGGCCCGGCTGGACCAGGCGGGCTACGGCCACGTGAAGATCGTCGTCTCGGGCGGACTCACGCCGGACCGAATGGCGGTCTTCCGCGACGCCGGCGCGCCCGTGGATTCGTACGCCGTCGGGTCGTACATCAGCGGCGCCACGCCGATCGACTTCACGGGCGACATCAAGGAGATCGAAGGGCGCCCGATCGCCAAGCGCGGGCGCATCCCCGGCCGCACCGAGAGCCCGCGACTTCGCCCCGTCCGACTCGAGGACTGGCGCGAAACCTGAGAGGCTGACCGTCTGGAGGGCCTGACCGTCTGGGCGAGGCGTGCGACCATCGTGGCCATGTTCGAGCGCGACGACGACCCCTCCGACGAAGCCGCCCCCACCGGCGATCGCGAGGGCGCCTACGGGCTGCTCCAGCGAGGCCTGGCGCTGATCAAGTCACGCCACCATTCGCAGGCCGCGATCGTGCTGGAACGCGCCGCCCGCGAGGAGCCGAGCAAGGGTTCCATCCTGGAGCCGCTCGGGCGCGCGTACCACCACAGCGGCCAGTTCGAGCTCGCGCGCCAGACATTCGAGGCTCTCCTCGACCTGGACCCGTCGGCCCACTGGGCGCATTTCGCGCTCGCTGCGAGCCTGCGCAAGCTGAATCGCGTCGCCGAGGCCCGCACCCACCTGCGCATCGCCGTCGCGCTGAGTCCAGGCTCGGAGCTGTACCGCAGGGCGCTCCTGCGCCTCGACCCGCCCCCGGCCGTCCCGCCGCGGGCCGACCCGTAGCCGGCCGGCTAGGCGCCGGCGCTCCGCAGGCGCGTGACCCAGAGGAGCCCGACGATCGACTTCGCATCCTGGATCTCGCCGCGCTCCGCCATCGCGACCGCGTCATCGAACGGGATCGGGCGGAGCTCGAGGCGCTCATCCTCGTCCGGCGTCAGGCCGCCCGCGTGCGCGGAGGTGAGGTCCGACGCGAGATACAGGTGCATCAGCTCGCTGGTGAAGCCGGGCGCGGTGTAGAACGCGCCGAGGTAGCGCCACGAGCCGGCGCGGGAGCCGGTCTCTTCCTCCAGCTCGCGGGCCGCCGCGCTGGCGTGGTCCTCTACGGACTCGTCGGGCTCCCGGTCCAGCGTGCCGGCGGGGATCTCGAGCAGTGCGCCGCCCGTCGCGTGCCGCCACTGCCGGACGAGCAGCACGCGGTCGTCGGGGTCGATCGCGACCACGCACACGCCGCCCGGGTGGCCGGCGATGTCCCGCGTCGAGCGGTGCCCGTCCGCCGTCTCGATCGTGTCGATCCGGAACTCCAGGATCCGGCTGCGCTTGATGACCTCGGACGAGACGAGGCGCTCGCGCAGCGGGTCGTCGCCCACGGCGTCGTCGTCGCCGCCCATCTTCGCGTCGTCGCTCATCCCG
>DATKBR010000045.1:0-3361 GCA_035513775.1 Candidatus Limnocylindria bacterium | reverse complement strand
GATCCGCAGCCGCGCGTCGCCGATGGCGAGCTTCTGGACCTCCTGGTGGAGCCTGGCGTTCTGGATCGCGATGCCGGCATGAAGCGCGAACATCTCGACCAGCTCCTGGTCATAGGCGCTGAACTCGGCGGCGTCGAGCTTGTCGGTGAGATACAGGTTGCCGACGGGCCGCCCGCCGATAGTGACCGGCACGCCGAGGAGCGAGCGCATCGGTGGGTGGTGCTCGGGAAAGCCGTACGAATCCGGATGGGCCGCGATCTCCGGGATCCGGAGTGAGACGCCGTCCCGGATGATCCTGCCGAGGAGGCCGTGACCGCGCGGCGGCGGGCCGATGCGGGCGCGGTCCTCGTCGGAGATGCCGCTGGTGATGAAGCTCTCGATCCCGCCATCCGGCGTGATGGTGCCCAGAGCCGCGTACTGCGCCCCGACGAGCTCGCGAACGCCCTCGACGATCAGCTCGAGGACGCGGTCGAGGTCCAGCTCGCCGGCGATCGCGCGCGTCGCGCGATCCAGCGCGTACAGGGCCTCGTCGGATCTCACCGGCGGAGCCTAGCAGCGGTCAGCCCACCCGGAGCACGCCCGGAGGCACGCCCCGGAGCACGGTTGCCTGCGCTTCCGAACACGCCGAATGGAGCCGGGTTTGCTCCCCTTCGACGGTTCCGGGCAAGGCAGATGGCCCATGGATTTGGTGCCGGAGGTCACTGTGTCGCGCCACCGGCCGCCGCCAACATCCCCGCATGACTGATACGACGCGTCCCGCTCCGTCCATCGATCCCCTTGCCCTCGCCGTGAGCCGGCGACGGTTCCTGCGCGGCACCGTATTCGCCGGCGGCGGCCTCGCCGCGGCCGCGGTCGCCGCTTGCACGCCGTCCGCCTCGTTCGCGCCGTGGACCTACGGTCCGCCGCCAACGGCCGGCGGCGCCGGAGCGTCGGCAGGCGCATCCGCGGCACCCAGCGCCTCGATGGATCACGGAGCCGGCTCGTCCGCGTCGCCCAGCGCCTCGCACGACCCGAACGACCACGACGCCAACGCCCTGGCCGTCGTCCAGCGCTTCCTCGGCGGCGAGTCGGCCGCGATGGAGGGCTCCGGCAACCAGCCCTACGGCGAGCCGCGCCTCGACGGCGACACGAAGGTATTCGACATGACCATCGACATGATCCAGCACCGGATAGACGCGCAGAAGGAGCCCCTCGACGCCCTCGGCTTCAATCGCACCTGGCCGGGCCCGCGCATCGACGTAATCGAAGGTGACCGGGTTCGGGCGGTCTTCAAGAACAACCTCGACGAGTCCACCGGCATCCACTTCCACGGCCAGCGCCTGCCGAACAACATGGACGGCGTCCCGCTCATCACCCAGGACCCGATCCAGCCCGGCGATTCGTTCACCTACGAGTTCACCGCGCGCACCGTCGGGTCGCACATGTACCACTCGCACCACAACGCGACCGACCAGGTCGGCCGCGGGTTGCTGGGCGCGTTCATCGTCCATCCACGCAACGCGGCGGACCGCGTCGAGCAGCGCTACGGCGTCAGCCAGGACATCGTCTGGATCAGCAACGACTCGCTCGGCGGATTCACGATCAATGGGCGTGGCTTCCCGGCCACCGCCCCGATCGTCACGAACCTGGGCGACACGATCCTGATCCGATTCATGAACGAGGGCGCGATGATGCATCCGTGGCATCTCCACGGGGTGCCAATGCGCGTCGTTGCCCGCGACGGCTGGGACCTGGGCTCTGCCGCGTTCACCTGCGACACGCTGGGCGTCAACCCGGGCGAGCGCTTCGATGTCGTGATCGAGTGCGACGAGCCCGGCGCCTGGGCGTTCCACTGCCACGTCCTGTCCCACGCGGAGGGCCGCGACGGCATGTTCGGCATGGTCACCGCGCTCGTGGTCCAGGACCCGGCCGCGGCAGTCACGTCGGCCCGGACCGGCGCGACATCCGTGGTCGCCGCCGCCGCCTCGGCCGGTTCAACCGCATTTACCTGCCGGGTCCTTTGATCGCTCCATCGGCTCCCGGCCTGGACCCGGGTGCCGCCGCCTACGACGCGCAGCCGGCGACGAGCGTGCGCCGGATCCTGCTTGCTACGGACCTGTCGCCGGCGTCGGAAGGCGCCACGCGAGAGGCGCTCGACCTCGCCCGCGACCTTCGGGCCCAGCTGCTGATCGTCAGCGTCATCGACCCAACCGCGCGGAGCATCCCCGGTGGCCGGGTGGAACGGATCGACCAGCAGCGAGCGGCCCGCCTGGCATCGGCGCAGGCCGTGGTGGCCCGCGGGCGCGACGAGGGCGTCGCGGCATCGTTCCTGGTCTGGGAGGGTGAACCGGGTCCGTCAATCGTCGATGCCGCGGCGAGCGAGCAGGTCGACATGATCGTCGTCGGATCGCACGGGCGCGGCGCCATGGGTAGGCTCCTGATCGGCAGCGTCTCCGACTACGTGGTCCGGCACGCGTCCTGCCCCGTGCTCGTGGTCCGCCCGCGCCCAAAGGCATAGGGCCGCTCCAGCCGGAAACGCCGACCGGCCCGCTCATTCGTGCCGAATTGCACTTCGTGGTGGCTTATCGCGAGGGCAGGATGGCGCCGGAGGTGGCCATGAAAGCCGTCGTCGTCTACGAATCCCATTGGGGCAACACCGAAGCCATCGCGCGAGCCATTGCGGAGGGCATCGGCCCGGAGGCAGTCCCGCTCACACCACGGATGGCGTCCTGCCGGAGCTCATCGCCGACGCCGATCTCGTCGTCGCAGGCGCACCGGTCCTCGGGTTCAGCCTGCCCACGGAGCAGATGGTCCAGGGGCTGATCAGCCAGCGCGGCGCGCCCCCGGCGGACGTGGCGCACGAGCCGATGCGGACGTGTCTGGCCAGCCTGCCCGCCGGGCGCGCGCTCCACGCGGCGTTCGAGACCCGTATCCGGTGGTCCCCGGGCGGCGCGACCGGCGCGATCGCCAGGGCGTTCGAGGCCGCCGGCTATCCACGGGCCAGCGACGCGCAGAAGTTCGTCGTCAGCGCAAGTTCGGGCCGCGGCGCGAGGGCGAGCTGGAGCGGGCCCGGGCCTGGGGCGCCGAGCTTGCCGCGGCTGCGCGAACGAAGGCTGCCGCGGGGGCTGGTCAGCGCGTGTAGGCGCCACCAGGGTCGAGCTCCTCGCGGATCAGGCGCAGCTCATCGGCCGTGGGGGCGGGCGTCTCCGCGAGGGTGGCCGCGACGTTGACCTCCCAGCCCGTCGCCGCGCGCACGTCGTCCAGCGTGGCGCCCGGGTGCAGGGAGTCGAGACGCATCTCGCCGTTCTCGTCGAAGTGCCAGATCCCGAGGTCCGTGACGACCACCGAGGGTCCGCGCCCCAGCCAGCCTTGCTCGCGTCGG
>DATKBR010000044.1:0-14549 GCA_035513775.1 Candidatus Limnocylindria bacterium | reverse complement strand
GGCGCCGGCGCTCGCTTGTCCAGCGCCTTCATCGCGCTCGCGTTGAAGCCCTCGCCGTCGGTGATCGTGCTGTCGGCCCGGAACTGTTCGATAGCACCCCTGGTCTCGGGCCCGTAGTCGCCGTCGTCCTTGTACCGGAGCAGCGAGTAGCCGACGTCCAGCAGCGCGGTCTGGACCGGCTTCACGACGTCCTTCTTGTCCTTGTTCGACAGCGGCGCACCGCCGGAGGCAATCTGCTGCAGGCGCGGCTGGCCGGTGAAACGGGCGTTGGTGAGCATGTACTCGGCAGCCGCCGCCGTGGCGTCCCCGCCGGTCCCGCCGGGCGCGGCGTTCGACTCGGGCGGCTCGCGCTGCACTGCCGGTACTCCAGCCCGCAGGAGCTGCGCTGTGGCGGCATTGCCGGCAGTCCGTCCAAGCCGGCTGATCACGGCGATGCGGGTCGCCATATCACCTCCGACGGTCGCCCGGATTGCCCGCGGATCCGAGGGCCAGCCCTGGTCCGCCTGGCCCGCCGCTGCGTCGTCCCGTGAAGGTCGCGCGTGGGCCGGCAGGCTCGCGAGGTGCGCTGACCGGTCCGGCAGGGCGCGCTGAAGTTGCGGCCGTGACGCCATGCCCGGAGCATCGGCCACGCGTATCGACGGAGCACCCCTCGGGCGGGCCGCCAATCGGGCACCTCCGTGGCCCGAACGGGCAGACGTGGCAGCATCGCGCCCTGGACTGTGCCGGAGGCTGGCGCCGGCGCCGGCGCGCTACCTCGCCAGCTTCTCGAAGAGCTCCTGCAGCGACTCCTCCGGATCCTCGGTGAGGCCGCCGTGGACATCCGATGGCTGGATGACCGTGCTCGATGGCGAGGTGACCCAGCGGAAGCGCTCCGGGGCGGCCAGCTCAGCGATCGGGCCTGCCGAGGGCTCGCCGGTGACGATCGCCTGGATCGACGCCAGGTGGGCGCGCACGGAATCGAGATCGACGTCCGGCGCCATCGCCCGGAGCGCCGCTGCCTGACGGTCGGCAAGCTCAAGGCGAACGCCGAGGAAGCGGCGGGTCCGGCAGAACAGCACGACACCGACGTTGACGAGCTCGCCACGCTCCACTCGCGGCGCCACGCGGAGCACCGCGTATTCGAACGCGTCACGCGGCATGCCGCACCACCTCGATCGAGTCGACGAGCGCGTCGCGTGATGCCACGCGGGTAAGGAGGTACGTGACGTAGGCGGCCCGCTGCTCGTCCGGCCCGCCTATCGGCAGGGCGGGACCCGCCCGTGCGAGCCAGGCGTCCGGCACGAGTGCGACCACGCGTTCCAGCAGCGCCCGGGTCACCAGCGGCGAAAGCCGGTCGTGCGCGGCGCCCAGGGACGCGGCGTACGGGAGAAGCAGGTGCTGGGAGATCGTGTCGAGTGGGCGGCGAGCGTGGCCATTCGGGTCGCGCCAGGAGTGATGGATGAACAGCGACGCGCCGTGGTCGATCAGCCACAGTCGTCGATGCCACGACAGGATGTTCGGGTTGCGGGCCGATCGGTCGGTGTTGGTGACCAGGGCGTCGAACCACACGATCGATGCCGCGAGGTCGGCGTCCGGCCGGCCGTCCGCGCGCGGGTCGAACGTCATCGATCCCGGCAGGAAATCCACCCCGAGGTTGATCCCGGGGCTCCGCCCCAGGAGCTCGCCCACCCACGGGTCCGGCTCCACGCCGGCGAGTGCCGGGTCGACGTGGACGAGCACCAGCTCGGGCACCGGCAGCCCCAGCGCCCGACCCAGCTCGCCTGCGACAACCTCGGCGACGAGCGCACGAGGGCCCTGAGCTGCGCCGTAGAACTTGACCACGTACAGGCCGTCATCGTCCGCCTCGACGAGCCCGGGCAGCGAGCCGCCCTCGCGGAGCGGGGTCACGTACTTCGTAGCGTTGACGTTGCGTAGCGCGGCAGGTGGCGGCATCCGGGGAAGCGTAGCCGTGGTCGGACGGCGCCGATCGTTTCTGCCCCTTCACACAGAGGCGGGCAGCCCAAAGGTGGGTCGGGTGCCTAGTGGCCGCTCGAGGCTAGGCGTTCGCCGGCTTCGATACGGACCGGCAGGCGGTTCTCCGCGGGCGTGAGCGGGCATGAGAAGCGCGGGTCGTACACGCACGAGGGGTGGTAGGCGAGGTTGAAGTCGAGGACGTAGGTGCCGTCCGGCTCCGGAAACAGGTCCAGGTAGCGGCCGGCGCCGTAGCTCTCGGTCCCGCTCGTCGCGTCCAGGAACGGCACGAAGACCGATTCCGAGTCGCCGGCGGCAAAGTTGTAGCCGGTCAGGGCCTGTGGCGCGCCGCCGAGCTCGAAGCGGAACACGCCGGCGCGCTCGGCGTCGCGGAGCTTGCCGTCCGAGGTCGGGATCTGGAACTGCGCCGGCTCGGTTCCGGTGTACGGCTCCAGCGCGAGGCCCTCGAACCGGAGTGCCTCGTCGACCGGGAAGTAGGGGAGCCCCACGAACGCGTCGCGCTCCGCGGCCGGGATCGGGCTGCCGTGGGCTGTCCGGAAGAACTCGTCCTTCTCCGCGCGGTAGTTCGCCACGGCGTCGGGGTAGTCGACGTGCTCGTGACCCGCGTGGTCATGATCGTGCTCGGAGTGATCGTGGCCTTCGTGCCCTTCGTGACCTTCGTCGTGGTCCTGCTCGTCGCGGTCGTCCGCAGGTTCGTGCGCATCGTGGTCGTGGTCAAGGGTCATGGGGTCTCCTGGTTGCCGGCCATTGTCGACTTCCCGACAGAAATTCACCACGCGCAAGCTAGTCAGCGGCCCCACATGGGAATTTGTCAGTTTCCGAATACTGGATCGAACAGGTGGTCGAAACGTGGAAAACCTGCTACCGTGCGATTCCTAGATGCGGTATTGGCGCTCCGGTCAGCGCCTCGGTCTGACACACCACCCATTTGACCCCCAAGAAACGCCCTGACCGGTCCCGGCTGCAGATGGCAGCGGGTGGGCCGACAGTCAGGAGCAGCTTCTACATGTCATTCGATACCCTCGGGCTCGCGCCCGAGCTCCTCCGTGCCGTGGCGGCCGAGGGCTACACAGAGCCCACACCCGTCCAGGCCGAGGCCATCCCGCACGTGCTCGCGCGACGCGACGTGCTCGCGGGCGCCCAGACGGGCACCGGCAAGACGGCCGCGTTCGTGTTGCCGATCCTCCAGCTCCTCCACGAGAACCGGCCCACGCCGCGCCACCCCATCCGGGCGAGCGGCAGCGCAGGGCGGCGATCGTTCGGTGCTCGTCCGCAGATCGCGAGCGGCCTGCCTATCCGGTGCCTCGTCCTCACGCCGACGCGCGAGCTGGCGATCCAGGTCGAAGAGTTCGTCAAGAACTACAGCCGCTCCCGGCCCGTCCGCTCGACGACGATCTACGGCGGCGTCGGCTACGACGCGCAGTTCAAGGCGATCCACAGCGGCCCCGAGATCGTGGTCGCCACGCCCGGGCGGCTGATCGACATCCAGGAGCAGGGCAAGCTCGACCTGCGCTCGGTCGAGATCCTCGTCCTCGACGAGGCCGATCGCATGCTCGACATGGGCTTCATCAAGGACATCCGCAAGATCATTGCCCTGCTGCCCCCGAAGCGGCAGAACCTGATGTTCTCTGCGACCTTCGCCGACGACGTCCGCGAGCTCGCGGCAACCATCCTGCGTGACCCGGCCCAGATCCAGATCGCGCGCCGGAACGCGCCGGTCGAGGCGGTCCGGCAGATCGTGTACCCGGTGGATCGACACCGCAAGCGAGAGCTGCTGAGCCACCTGATCCGGAGCGGTCGAATCGATCGCGCCCTCGTGTTCACGCGCACCAAGCACGGCGCCAACCGGCTCGCCGAGCAGCTGGCGATGGACGGCATCGACGCCACCGCGATCCACGGCAACAAGTCCCAGGGCCAGCGAGTCCGGGCGCTCGACGACTTCAAGGACGGCACCGCGTCAATCCTCGTTGCGACCGAGGTTGCCGCACGTGGCCTCGACATCGATGGCCTGCCCCACGTCGTCAACTACGAGATGCCGACCACGCCGGCGGACTACGTTCACCGCATCGGGCGGACCGCCCGTGCGGGCCTCGAGGGTGACGCGATCTCCCTTGTGTGCATCGACGAAGCCGACCTTCTCGCCGACATCGAGACACTTCTACGCAAGCCGATCCCGTGGGAGTACGTGCCCGGCTTCGAGCCCGATCGAGGCATCCGTGCCGAGCCCATCCGCGAGATCCGTCGCGGCGGCGGCCGAATGGGCGGCGCGCGCTCGATGTCCGGCGGCGCACCGCGTCGCGACGGCCCCCGTCGAGACGGGCCCGGCCGCGATGCCCCGCGTCGACGACCTGTCGGGCGACCGGCTGCACAGCCGCGAACGGGCTATGGCTCGCAGGGCGCCCACGCGTCAAATGGCTCGAGCGGGTCGCACGGCGCCCCGGGCGCCGCACCGCGCAGCAGGCATGCCGGCCCGCCAGCCGTGGGCGACCAGGCCCGCAGCGGGGCTGCGCGACAGCACGCGCAGATGCCCGGCGAGCGCATCTCTCGATCGGGCCCAGGTTGACCATCGCCACATGCGGCGAGGAGGTGTCCAGTGAGTGAGTCCGAGACCCTCAAGACCGGGGGCGCCTCCGCAGCCGAGCTCCTCGGCGATTGGCGGGCGGCCGATCGGGACCTGTCGGCGGCGCAGGAGACCGCTGGGGCGGCCGCGGTGGCTGCCGAGGCGGCCGACATCGCGAAGAGCGCAGCGACCGAGACCGGCGAAGCCGCGCGTGTGACCGTTGACGCCGCCCAGCAGGCGGAGTCGTCGGCGCGGCGCACCTCCGAGGCGGCTGATGTCACCGCGAGGGCCGCCCACCGCGAGAGCGTCGAGGCCGAGGGCGTCCTCGAACTTTCCAACACTGCGGAGGAGACAGCGGGCGCGAGGTTCCGCGAAGCCCGCGACAAGGGCTTTCCGAAGCGATAGGACCGCGCGAGGCGGGAATCGCTCAGGCCGAGCGCGAGGGGTTCCCCCGGGAGGATGCGCCCAGGACCCTCTGGCCCCGGGGCTAATGGCGTAGGCTCTCGCGAATGGACGAAGCTGACATCGATCTGCGGAACGCGACGTACCAGCGCTTCGTTGCGCTGGGCCGCGCACCGACCGAGGGCGAGGTAGGGGAGGTGACGGGGCTCCCGCCCGATTCCGTCGTCGAGGGTTGGCGCCGCCTCCACGACGCCCACGCGCTCGTGCTCGATACCGGCGGCGCGATCACGATGGCCAATCCATTCGCCGGCAGGCCGACACCCTTCCGCGTCGAGGCCGACGGCCGCTCGTGGTACGCGAACTGCGGCTGGGATGCGTTCGGGATCGGTGCGGCACTCCGCGCCGACAGCATCATCCGGACGTCATGCGCCGATTGCGCGGAGCCCATGGCGATCCACGTCCGCGACGGTCACCCGTTGGAAGAGGATGTGGTCTGGCACGTCCTCGTGCCGGCGGCTACCTGGTGGAACGACATCGGGTTCACGTGAAGCACGATGCTGCTCTTCCGGTCGGAAGCACACGTCACCACCTGGCTCGCAGGGCGATCACCCGGCGTCACCATGCCAATCACGCAGCTCGCGGATCTCGCCAACGCGTGGTGGGGCGATCGGCTGGCAGCCGACTGGCGCCCGCACACTCGTGAGCAGAACCAGGCAATCCTGGACCGACTTGGCCTGACCGGCCCGTTCTGGTCCCTGGGCTGAGAGGCTGCTGGTTCAGTCCGGGGTGGCCTGGTCCGGGGTGGCCGGGTCCTCGGCGCTGGGCGGTGCGGCCTTCGGCGCAGCGCTGATCGGCGAGGGGATCAGGTCCACTGTTCGGGCGCGACGCGAGCGACCAGCCTCGGTGCGGACGATCGCGGCAGGGATCACCCCGCCGACGACCGACTCGACGATCGCAAACTCGCCGGCGTAGATGCCGCTCGTGATCTGGACGCGACTGCCCTGGACGACCGCGTCGCGGCCCTTCATGGCATCCAGGTTGATCGTGACTGCGCGGCCCGCGGCCGCGGCTGCTCGCGCATCGGCGGCGGGCCCGGCATTGCCGCCGGACGTTGCCGTCTTCGGCGGCGGGTAGGTGACTTTGCGGCGACGCACGGCCTAGCGACCGCGCCGCGGGCGTTCGTCGACCTTGGGCGGCTTCGGCTCATGGCCTGGGCGCGGCGGGCGCGGAGCCGTGCCGGGCGCCATGTCCTCGGCGGGCGGGCGCGGACCGCGCTCCTGCGACGCGCGAACCTGCGCGTCGAACTTCGCGGCTACGTCGGCCGGGATGCTGCCGCGCCACGCGCGCTCGATCTCGACCACGCGCTCGTTTTCGGCTGCGCGCCGGGCTCGCTCGAATTCTGAATGCTTCGTCATGGCCCCTCGCTTGGTGGTTGAATGCCGGTTGCCGCCTAGCCTAGCGGCATGATCCCCTCAGGGCTACAGTTGCCTCGCCCGTGACGCTCTCAGCGACGCCTCAAACCGGCCGCCAGCGACGCCCCGCCACCAGTCGCCGATGGCTCGGCGCCCTGGGGATGGTCGTGATCCTCGGCGGCTGCGGCTCACCGACCAGCGAGGGCAGCCCCGGCGCCAGCAGCGTTCCGGGGCTCTCGCCGAGCGCAGCGGCGCCGACCGTCGTGCCGGCGTCGGCAGGCGCTTCGACCGCGCCCTCGTCCGCTGCATCACCCTCGGCGCCGACCGCGGCGCCGACCGCGGTGCCCGCCCCCACCGGGACGATCAGCGAGGGCGCTCACTACGGCGACATCCTGAAGGTGGAGGTCAACAGGCTCGCAGTCCGCGCGCAGCCCAAGCGCACCGCAGCGCTGGTCCACGCTTACGAGCTCGGCGGCCCTGCCCCCATCGACCACGGCCTCGTTCGCCTCAACAGTGGCGACTTCGTCAGCGTCCACCTGGGGCCCGTGCAGGTCGGGTCGACGGTCTGGTACCTGGTCTACCCCTCCCTGGACGGCGATTTCCACACCAGCCCCATCACCTGGTACACGCAGCACCCGTCGGAGGGCTCGCCCGGTCCGGGCTGGATGGCGGCATCGGTTGGCGACGACGTCTACGCGACTTTGGTCCGCGAGCCGAGCGATGGTGAGCTCGTCGCCTTCGAACCAATAGGGCTGAACGCCGCCGGCACCGGTCCGTACGTCTCGCCGCCGCAGCCGCGCCACGACGGGTGGTCGTTCACCTGGGCCGCCGCGTCACCGCGGTCCGGCGACCCGTGCACGGTCCACGTCCAGCTCGTGCCCGCCGATGCCGCGGTCGAGCCGGTCACGGCGATCCAGACCACGACCAGCGGGGTCAAGGTCTCTGCAAGGGGCGGCAAGTTCCTCACCGCACCGTGGCTCCCGGCACCGGCCGGGTCGTGGGACACGTTCACGGTGCAGGTCTCCGGCTCGTGCCGCTGGGCGATCCGCCTGACGCCGCTCCACCACGACTGATCTACCCCGCCCATGAAGGCCGCGATCGTCAACCGCTACGGGCCGCCCGAGGTCGTCCACGTCGACGACATCGAGCGACCGAGCCCGACCGCCGACCAGGTGCTCGTCAAAGTCCACGCCGCGTCGGTCAACCGGGCGGACCTGGATGGCCTCATCCCGCGGCCGTCGTTCGTGCGGCTCTTCGCCGGCATGCGCGCGCCGCGGAACACGCGGGTCGGCATCGACGCCGCCGGCGTCGTCGAAGCAGTCGGGCCGGACGCAACGAGGTTCAAGCCGGGAGACAAGGTCTTCGCGGACCTGTTCTCGTTCGGTGGTGGGGCGTTCGCGGAGTACGTCGCTGCTCCGGAGCGTGCGTTCCAGGCGATCCCCGATGGCATGAGCTTCGAGGGCGCGGCGACGCTGCCGCACTCGGCCGTCCTCGCCCTTCATGGCCTCCGCCGGCGCAACGGGCGCACGCCGAAGCCGGGCGACAAGGTGCTCATCGACGGCGCCTCGGGCAACGTCGGACCGTTCGCCGTCCAGATCGCGAAGGACATGGGCGCGGAGGTCACGGCAGTCGCGAGCACGTCCAAGCTGGAGCTGGTCCGGTCGCTTGGCGCGGACCACGTGATCGACTACACGAAGGTCGACTACACGCGGCAGCCCGAGCGCTACGACTGGATCGTCGACACCGACTCGCACCATTCGATCCCCGCCGTCCGCCGTGCGCTCAAGCGGAACGGCGTGTACGTCACGCTAGGCGGGACGTCCTGGCCTATCGTCGCGGGCATGATCGTCGGCCCGCTGATCTCGCTGTTCAGCGACCGATGGTCCGGGCTCATGCTCTGGTGGAAGCCGTTCCATGTGCCGGACGTCGAGCGCCTGAAGGAGCTCATCGCGGCCGGCAAGGTGAAGCCGGTGATCGACCGGAGCTATCCGCTCGACGAGATCGTCGCCGCGCTCAAGCACGTCAATGACGGCGACGCGCGTGGCAAGGTGATCGTCAAGCCATAGGCTGCCCGGCGAACCGGAGCAGGTTCCGGGTCGCCTTGGCGTCAGCTCTCCGCGCCGTCAGGCGCCCGTCTCGCGCGGCTTCGCCGGCTGGAGGATCCGGATCCCGTTGCCGAACGGGTCGCGGATGCCCATTCGCGGCGAGCGTCGTGGTCATGGCTGGTGATCTCCTGAGCGTGGTTGAGGGAGAAAGGAGGGATGG
Organism: Candidatus Limnocylindria bacterium; assembly: GCA_035513775.1. Taxonomy (GTDB): domain Bacteria; phylum Chloroflexota; class Limnocylindria; order Limnocylindrales; family CSP1-4; genus UBA5189. The sequence continues at coordinate 5,939 of DATKBR010000044.1, read as the reverse complement.
CGGCGGCGGGGCCGCACCGTCTCTCAGCTCACCGCCTTCTTCACGAGCGCGGAGATCTTCGCCTCGTCAGCCGAAGTCAGCTCCTTCAGACCGAAGGAGGTCGGCCACATCGCGCCGTTGTCGATGTTGGCCTCTTCCTCGAAGCCGAGGGTCGCGTACCGGGTCTCGAACTTCGATGCGGCCTTGAAAAAGCAGACGACCTTCCCGTTCCGGGCATAGGCAGGCATTCCGTACCAGGTTTTCGGCGTGAGCTCCGGCGCGGCGTCCCTGATGAGCGCGTGGAGCCTCTCGGCCATGACCCGATCTGCGGGCGGCATGTCGGCGATCTTGGCGAGCACGTCGGCTTCGCCATCGACCTTGCCCTGGGCGGCCTTCCGCTCCTTGACGAGCTCCCGCATCGCGGCCTTCTCGTCGGCCGTGAGGACCTCCGCCGAGGCCGTGGCCTTGCGCTTGGTGGATGATTTGGTCGCGGCCATGTCGTGTACCTCGGCGCTGATCTGATTGACTTGTCCCGATGCTATGAAGCCGCCGCTGTGGTGGCTTCTCGAGAACTGCTCGATTTCGCAGGCCGTGCGGATGCCGGCGATGGGGCGGGCGCCCCGGCGTCGCGGGCGTCCCGGCGGCACGCCGCGTCCCCGCCGTCAGCCGGCGTTCTCGGGCCCCATGGGGCTGATCAGCTGGAAGTAGTTGTCGTCGGGATCGGCGAGCGTGGCGATCCACGTGTCGGCCGGCATCCCGTCCATCGTGTACGGCTCCCGGATCACGCGGGCACCGGCGTCCCGAAACTTCGCGAAGTCGCCCGGGACGTCGTCCGATTCGATGTTTAGGAGCATGCGACCTGGCTGGGTGTTGGGACCCTTCACCTCCGAGTGGGGCCCGACGCTGACGGACCCGCTCCCGATCAGCCAGCCGGTGTAGCCGCCTTCATCCCACTCGGGCGCGCCGAACAGCTTCGTGTAGTAGGCAGCCAGGCGGGCCGGGTCCTCCGACCCGATCAGGACGCTGTTGAAGTTCACGACAGGCTCCTTTGCTGCGAATGCACCCCCGGATACTGCACCGATATGGCGTTGCCATGCCGCGAAGCCTGATTCGGCGTGTCTCCCACGAGCGCGGCCGGTAGGATGCGCGGATGGAAGAGAACGACGTTCGATCAAGTGCCCAGGCCGTATGCGATGCGCTCGTGGCCGGCGACGTGGATTCCGCGATTGGGTACCTCAGCGAGGAGCTGAAGCGGAACCTCGGTGAGGTGATCGCGCTCCTCCCGCTGCCGGCGACGGAGGTGGCCATCGAGTCGATCGAGCGCGGCCCATCGGCCTTCGTGGTCGTCGTGCGCCTGGTCGGCGAGGCACACGAGGACCTCCTCCAGACGCGGTGGAAGGATCGCAGCGGCAACCCGCGAATAGTCGAGGTGAGTCACCTCAGCCGCACCGAGCGAGAAGGCGGAGCGCCCGGCGAGGCCGGCGAGGCCGGCGAGAGCGAGCAAACGACAGCCGACGAGGGCTGACCCGAGGTCAAGGCACACCCGGGGGTGACGCCGGGCCCGCCGTCGGCGCTGAGCGCATGACGGCCGCACGGGATCGCTATCGTTCCGGTTCGTGCCCGTCCGAATTCCGTCCCTGATCGAGCAGGTCGCCCCGGCCCGGCTCGGGGGCAGCTTCAGGTGGCTGTTCGCGTCGTCGCTGGTGACGAACGTCGGCGACGGCATCGCGCTCGCGGCCGGCCCGCTGCTCATCGCAACGCAGACCAGCGACCCGTTCCTCGTCTCCATGGCCGTTCTCGCGCAGGTCCTGCCACCGCTCCTGTTCGGATTCGTTGCGGGCGGGGTCGCGGACCGCGTGGATCGCCGACGCGTGGTGTTCGTGGTGAATCTCGCCCGCGCGCTCATGCTCGGCGTCCTGGCGCTGACCGTGGCCACTGGCACGGTGAACATCGCGATCGTCCTCGGCTCGCTGTTCGTCCTGGGCACCGCGGAGACCTTCGCCGATGTCGCCACGAGCAGCCTCCTGCCCCGGGTGGTCCCCCGGGCGGACCTGGGCGTGGCCAACGCTCGCCTCCAGGGTGCGTTCCTCGCCACGAACCAGCTGATCGCACCACCCATCGGGGCGTTCCTGTTCGTCGCCGGGGCGGCACTCCCGTTCGCCGTGGACGCCGCCTGCTTCGCGCTCGGCGCGCTGCTCATCACCCGGGTGGTGACGAGCGGGGGAGGGGAGGCGGACGCCGGAAGGTCTCGGGGCAGCCTGTGGAGCGAGATGGCGGACGGCCTGCGCTGGCTCGTCGCACACCCACCGATGCGCACCCTTGCGCTCACGATCGTGGCATTCAACGTCACGTGGGGCGCCGCTTGGTCCGTGCTGGTCCTGTACGCCCGCGACTTGCTCGGCATGGACGCAATCGGCTATGGCCTCATGACGACTGCGGTCGCGATCGGGGGGCTGATCGGCACGGCGTCATACGGCTGGCTCGAACGGCGCTTCGCGCTCGGCGACATCATGCGCGTAGGGCTGCTGATCGAGACCGGCACGCACCTCGTGTTGGCGCTCACGAGGTCGCCCGAGGTCGCCCTGCTCACGATGGTCCTGTTCGGCGCCCACGGCTTCATCTGGGCGACGACGGCCACCACCATCCGGCAGCGTGCCGTTCCCGACGCGTTGCTCGGCAGGGTGACCGGCATCTACACCGTCGGCATCTTCGGCGGGATCGTCATCGGCACGCCGATCGGCGGCCTGATCGCCCGAGAGTTCGGGCTGACGGCTCCGTTCTGGTTCGGCTTCGTCGGTTCCGCGCTTTTGGTCGTCCTGCTATGGCGCCAGTTCAACCACATCGCACACGCAGGCAGCCCCACCTAGCCTCCCCCAGCCGCGGCGTGGACCGGTGCGGTCACGCGCTCACGGCACGGGGCGACGGGCGGCACCATTGGGGCATGCCTGTGCGCCTCCGGGAGCTCCCGACCGAATCGCTGGCCGAACCGGAGCTAATTGCGATCCGGGCGTTGATGGACGCGGCATTCGGGATGGACGAGGAGGGCGGATTCGCTGACGAGGACTGGGCCCACGCGCTGGGCGGGCGGCACTTCGTGCTCGACATCGGCGGTCAGGTAGTCAGTCATGCGTCCGTCGTCGAACGGGTGCTCGATATCGGCGGGCGGCCGATTCGAACCGGGTACGTCGAGGCCGTCGCCACCGCACCGGCACTGGAGGGCCGCGGCCACGGGTCCGCGGTCATGTCGGCGGTGAACGAGCACATCCGCGCGACGTATGAGCTCGGCGCCCTCGGGACCGGGCGCCACGCCTTCTACGAACGGCTCGGCTGGGAGACGTGGCGCGGCCAGGCGTTCGTACGGACGCCCGAGGGCCCGGTCGGGACGCCGAACGAGGAGGGCTTCATCCTCGTCCTTCGAACACCTCTTTCGCCACCGATCAGCCTCGCCGAATCGATCAGCTGCGACTGGCGCGCGGGCGACGTCTGGTAGGCGCGCCGGCGGTTTCGGGCTGGGTCGCTACCCGGACTCGATTGAAGGCTGGCAGCGCAGGCAGTAGGAGTGCCCGCCGAAGCGTGACCTGCGCTTCAGGCAGTAGCTGGCAACCCGCCACGGAACGGCAGCGCCGCAGCTGGCGCAGCGGTGACCGGCGTGCGCGTCATGTGGCGAATCCCGCCCATCGAGAGGACCGTCGAGGCGGCTCTCGCGCCCCGGGTGTCGACTGCCCACGTCGATGTGTACGCCGGCGGCATCCGGCCAGATCTGCGGCTCGCGGGAGGCGACGAGCTTGCCGCGAACGGGTAACCTTCGCCCCGATGAACGAGCTCCTCGCCCGGGATCCGCGGGATGCCTGGGCCGCGACGGTCCTGCAGCAGAACGGCTGATCGGCCCCTTCCACAACCAGCGTCGGAGGAAGGGGCGGGACAGACGCATGCCGCTGCTGCCGTGGCAGGCGCGCGCCGCATGCCGTCCCGCGTGATCGACAGGAGATCGACATGCCGATGCCGCATCGAACCTTCGCCCAGGTGGCGAAGCGACGGCTCGTAGGAAAAGAAGGCCGAGACCGGATCCGCGAGGTCAACTCGCTCCTCGCGGAGCTCCCGGACTACAAGAACGGTCCGTACGCGGACCTCCGCAAGTCCCTGCTGTCCGAGATCGAGGACACCCGGGTGCGCTCGAACGCGGTCCACCGCGACTCGATCTCCGTGCGCCGCGAGGGCGCGGCGCAGATCGCGCTCGTCGGTCCACCGAACGTCGGCAAGTCCTCGATCCTCCAGGCGCTCTCGGAGATCCAGATTAAGACCGGCGACTACCCGTTCACGACCCTGCGACCGATCCCGGCGCTGACGAGGATCGGCGGGGTGCAGGTGCAGCTCGTGGAGATCCCGGGCCTGATCGAGGGCGCCAGTGAGGATCGCGGCGGTGGCCGCGCGCTGCTCGGCGTGCTCCGCTCGGCAGACGCGATCGTCTACTGCGCGCGCCCGGACGCGGATCCGCGCGAGCTTGCGGCGGTTCGAGCCGACGTGGCCCTCGCCGGCATCGACAGGCCGGCCTTCCTCGCGGCGACCCGTGCCGACGAGGCGACGCCGGAGGCCATCGAGCGCCTGCGGGCCGCATTCCCGGACCTCGAGATGGTCGTGGTGTCGGTGATCGATGAGGCGAGCCTCGAGGCGTTCCGCGCCGCCGCATGGCGGCTGACGGGCCTAATCCGCGTCCGTCTCCGGACGAACGGCAAGACCGACGAGGAGCCGCTCGCGCTGACGCCGGGGGCCACGGTCGAGGATGTCGCCGAGTGGGTCCACAAGGACCTCGCGGCGACCTTCACCGGCGCGCGGATCTGGGGTCCGTCCGCCCGCTTCGATGGCCAGCGCGTGGGCCGCGACCATGCCGTCCTCGATGGCGACGTCGTCGAGATCCTGCGATCCGCGGCGCAGCCCTGATCGAAGCCAGATCCCCGCGTTCGGCCGTCGCGCCGGATTAGATGCGCGATCGGTCTGGAGTGACGAGCGTTGCGATTGCAACAATCTGCCAGCAGGACGACCGATGACCGAAACGCCCGACACCAGTGTCGCCAATGCGTGGGAGGAGGCACTCATCGCCGACCTCCGATCGAACGGCGGGACGCCGAGCGAAGGGCCGCTCACAGGCCATCCGCTCATGCTGATGTACTCGACGGGCGCGAAGACGGGGGAGCGGCGACGCTCGATCCTGACCTGTTCGCGCGACGGCGACGCGTACGTCGTTGCAGGCACGGCCGGCGGCTCCAGCAAGGCGCCCGCGTGGATCGCGAACGTCACGGCCGACCCGCGCGTGACGCTCGAAGTCAACAACGAGACCTTCGACGCGACCGCGAAGCTCGCCGAGGGCGCCGAGCGGGATCGGCTGTGGACACAGCACGCAGGGCAGCTGCCGTGGTTCGCGGACTACCCGGCGCAGGTCGGCGGCCGGGTGATCCCGATGGTTCGCCTCAGCCGCCGCGAAGGCTAGCCGCCGGCCATCGAACCACTCAGGCTGGCTTCGGCTCCGTGGTCGACGGGAGCGCGTCGCGCATGCCGGCGTTGATCGCGTAGGCATTCGTGATCGCCGACTCGATGGCGCCCTCGATCCAGCGGCGGGCGAGGCGGCTGGGCGAATCCAGTCCAGCATGTCCGTGGGCTCCAGCTACGGCGGCCCGGTCCTGGACCGCTCCTGCTGAAGGTCAGGCGCGCGGACCCGTCGCGCGAGTCGTGGTGTTCGCGGCCATCATTGAGGGATCCTCCGCAGTCCGGCTCGGTGCGGACCATGCCATCTCGATCGCGGTGCCACGATCGCCTCGCTCCACGGCGAATGACGCGTGGACCTCGTTCGCGGCGGTACGCATGTCGATGAGGCCACGGCCGGACAGGGGAGCCCTTGCGTCCTCGATGCCGCGACCATCGTCGATCACCGCCAGGCGACCCCGACCTCCTTCGATGTCCAGCCT
>DATKBR010000043.1:0-2839 GCA_035513775.1 Candidatus Limnocylindria bacterium | reverse complement strand
ACGCGCAGCGCACGGCGGGCAGCGGCCGGCCCGCGTCGGCGTAGGCGCGATGGGCGCGCTCCAGCAGGCCCATCGACTCGGCGTCCCGGCCGAGCATGTACGCCGCCGTCGCCAGCAGCTCCACGTCCTCGGGCGCCAGCTTCGCGGCCTCGTCGGCGCGCGAGAGGGACTCGTACGCGTCCTGCCACGCCCGCTCCGCGTAGGAGTCCCGGCCCTGCCGGAGTGCGTCGATCGTGTTCACCAGGCGACGCGCCAATCGTAGGCAGATCGGACCGTGGGCGTCCGGGCGTGGCCAGAAATGACCACGCGGCTCTCGCCTCGAAGTTGGCGGATCCGGGCGATGCGGCCCGCCTGCGCCCCCGCGTACCGTCGGCGGCAGGCATGGGGACGCCTCCGACAACGAACACTCGTGAGCGGTTGCTGGCCGGGATGCCCGTCGGCGAGCGACGGCTGGAGCTCGCCGGCATCCCCACGGCCGTGCTGGAGGGCGGAGAGGGACCGCCGGTCGTCCTGCTCCACGGGCCGGGCGAGTTCGCCCTGACGTGGCTCCGGGTGATCCCCGAGCTCGTGAAGACCCATCGCGTGATCGCTCCCGACCTGCCCGGCCACGGGGCCTCGCTGGTGGGCAGCGGCCCGCTCGACGCCGACCGCGCGCTCGCGTGGCTCGGCGAGCTGGTCGAGCAGACCTGCCCCTCACCGCCCGCGCTGGCGGGCCATCTGCTCGCAGGTGCGATGGGGGCCCGCTTCGCCGGCACGCACCGCGACCGGCTCAGCCGGCTGGTGCTCGTGGACACGTTCGGCCTGCGCCGCCTCCGGCCCAGGCCGCTGTTCGCGCTCACCCTGGTCGGCTTCCTCGCGCGACCGACGGACGCCAGCCGGGACCGCTTCTTCCGGCAGTGCTTCGTCGACCTGGACGGGCTCCGCGAGCAGCTGGACTCGCGCTGGGAGCCGCTCATGGCGTACGGGCTCGAGGGCGCCAGGTCGCCGCACCAGAAGGTCGCGCTCCGCGGCCTCATGCCGCAGTTCGGGCTGCGCGCGATCCCGGCGGCCGACCTCGCCCGGATCTCGATCCCGACGACCCTGATCTGGGGACGGCACGACCGCCAGACGCCCCTGGGGGTCGCCGAGGCCGCGAGCGCCCGCTACGGCTGGCCGCTGCACGTGATCGAGAACGCGGCCGACGACCCGGCCTTCGAGCAGCCCGAAGCGTTCCTGGGCGCGCTGCGCGCCGCGCTCGGGAGCTCCCGACCCTGAGACAAAGGAGGAAGACATGACGAAGCTCCGATTCCTGCTTCTCGCCGCCCTGGCGGCCGGCCTCGTGGCCGCGCCCGCGCAGACGTCGCGGGCACACCGAAGCACCTCGCCGGTCGTCGCCCTCCCGGCGTTCGCGCCGGTCGAGGGGGCGTCGTCGACGCTCGTTCGGACCGGATCGGGCCTCTCCGCGAGGTTCCACACGGTCGGCCTGCCGGCCGGCGAGGCGTTCACCGTCTGGTTCATCGTCTTCAACAACCCGGACGGCTGCACGGCGCCGATCACGGGAGTCAGCCGCTGTGGCCCGCCGGATCTGTTCAACCCGGCCGCGATGGCCGGCGCCTTCACCATGGGCGGACACGTCGTGGGGAGCGGCGGGCCGGCGACGATCGCCGGCAGCCTGCACGTGGGCGACATGCGCAAGGCGCTCACGTTCGGGCCGGACGCGCCGCCCGCGGTACCGAACGCGCTGACGAATCCGATGGGAGCCGAGGTGATCCTCGTCCTGCTCCGCCACGGGCCGTGGACGCCCGGATCCCCGGAGCAGATCCAGACCTTCTGGGCGTGCAACCTGCCGCCCGGCCCCGGCTCGACCCCGTTCGGCTGCCAGGAGACGCAGGCGTCGGTCCACCAGCCGCCGGCGTAAGCGTGCGGAAAGGGAGCGCCGCCGCGGCGCGGCGGCGCTCCGCCTCATGCCGGCGAGGCCACGTCGAAGCCGATCGCCCGCGCGGCTGCGACCAGGCGAGCGTCATACGCGACGAAGTGGTCGACTCGCTCGCGGGCGAACTGGCCGGAAGCCAGATGCAGCGCGTCGAGCGAGCTGAGTGTCACAGGATCGGCAACCGCGGCGTTCAGCAGGATCTCCTCGCCGATCTCGATGACCGCCAGCCGTTCGAGCAGGGCCGCACCGCGCGCCTCCGCATCGTGACGGCGGGCGGCCCGGCGCACTTCGACGAGCGCGATCTCGCTCGAGAGCAGGTGAGCTCCGCGCGTAAACGCCTGCAGGGCGTCGGACTCCGGCTCCTCCGCGACGAGCTTCACGAGGGCGGACGAGTCGAGATAGAGCACTCAGAACCGTTCGGAGTCGCGCATCTCCTGAAGGATCTCGCTCAACGGCTTGGCTCCCGGAGGCAGCTTGATCGGGGGCGGAAGGTCGTCCATCGACTTCGTCGCAGGCCGGATCTTCCCTTCGGCGACCATGCGGTCGAGCCACTCGTCCCCGGTCGAGGGGGGCACTAGCCGGGCGACAGTGGTTCCGCGCTCGGTCACCTCGAGCGACTCGCCGCGCTTCACCCGGCGCAGGTACACGCTGAGGTTCTGGCGAAGCTCCCGGACGCCCACCCGCTCCATTGACGCACAAAAAGTAGCACAACGGTGTGCCGCCTTCGTGCCAGGTCAGGCGCCCGCGCGGGGAGCGCCGATGCGCCCGTTAGCCTGGGCTCCGTGTCCGCCCTCCCCGCCCTGAACGCCGAGCAGCGCCGCGCCGCCGACACCGTCCGCGGGCCGGTCTGCATCCTCGCGGGCGCGGGCTCGGGCAAGACGACGACGATCACCGCCCGCATCGCCCGCCAGGTCGAGACGGGCACGT
>DATKBR010000042.1:0-4447 GCA_035513775.1 Candidatus Limnocylindria bacterium | reverse complement strand
ACCGTTCCGGCCGATCAGCCGGCGAAGCTCGAGGACGTCCTCCGCGCTGCGCACGAATGACTGGCCGATGAAGGTCGCGCCGAGCTCGATCGCCCGTCCAACGTCGGTTCGGTCGCGGGCCGTGAGCGTGGGGGTCGAAAGCCGCAGGGCGGGGATCGCCACGCCGGCGCGCGAGCGGATCACCCCGCCGCGGACGACCTCGGTGACCACATCCCCGGCGACGGCGGTGACGCGCAGCTCGGCGGCGCCGTCGGCAAGGAAGATCGGATCGCCCACGCGCACATCCGTCGTGAAGCCCCGATATGCGACGCGGGCACCGGATGCGGTTCCGAGCCGGGTCGGTGCGCCCGACGTACGAAGCACGAATCGCTCGCCCGCCACGAGGTCAACCGCGCCGTCCTCGAGGTCGCCCAGCCGGATCTTCGGTCCGGCCAGATCGGTCAGGAGGGCAACGGGGCGAGCGGCGGCAGCGCTCGCCCGATCGACCGCGCGGGCGGCGGCGGCGTGGGAAGCGCGGGTACCGTGCGAGAAGTTGATCCGGGCGACGTCCATCCCGGCGGCCACGAGCTCGTCAATGCGACCGGAGGTCGCGGGGCCGATCGTGCAGATCAGCTTGGTTCGACGCACGGCATCCATGGCGGGCGTGGCGCTAGCCGGCGACCTCGCCCTCGTGCAGCCCACCGGCCGCAGCGGCGGCGCGGGCGACACGATCCGGGTGGGTAGCGACCGCTGCCACCGCCTCGCCGAAGATCCGCACCGCCGTCTCGACGTCGCGCGCGGAGAGGACCAGGGGCGGGCACAGCCGCACGGTCTGCTTGCCGCACTCCAGCACGAGCAGCCCTCGCTCGAAGCAGGCCAACTGGACCTCCTCGGCGAACTCAGGCGACGAGAACTCGACGCCGATCATCAAGCCCTTGCCGCGGACATCCAGGACGCTGCCCGGGTGGCGCGCCTGGACCTCCCGGAGGCCGGCCATCGTTTCCTCGCCGCGGACCGCGGCATTTTCGATGAGCCCGCCCTCCAGCAGCTCGATCGTGGCGAGGGCCGCCGCGCAGGCGACCGGGTTGCCGCCGTACGTGGAGCCATGGGCGCCAACGCTCCAGGACTCCATTACGTGGGCCGGCGCGACCATGGCGCCCAGCGGCATGCCCGACGCGATGCCCTTGGCAGTGAGCAGGATGTCCGGCTCCACGCCCCAGTGGTCGACCGCCCACATCTTCCCGGTCCGGCCCGCGCCGGACTGGATCTCGTCGGCGACGAGCAGGATGCCGTGCTTCGTGCACAGCTCGCGAAGGCCCTGGAGGAAGCCGTCCTCGGGGACCAGGTAGCCGCCCTCGCCCTGGATCGGCTCGATGAACATCGCCGCGACCTCGTCCGCCGGGATCAGGCGGTTGAACAGGACGTCGTCGAACCATTTCAGGTCCTCGACCTTGCCGTACGGGGCGTGATAGATGCCCGGCAGCAAAGGATCGAAGCGGGCGTGGTATTTGGCCTTCGAGGCCGTCAGCGACACGGCGCCGTAGGTGCGCCCGTGGAAGCCGCCGAGGAACCCGACGATGTACGGCCGGCCCGTGAAGTGGCGCGACAGCTTCATCGCCGCCTCGACAACCTCCGCGCCGGAGTTGCCGAGGTAGGTCCGGAGCTTGCCCGGGATGGGCGCGATGCGGGCGATGGCCGCGGCCGTCTCGGCATAGATCGGCAGGTAGAAGTCCGACGCGGAGTAGTGGATCAGCTCGCTCGCCTGCTCCTTGATCGCGCCGATGACGCGCGGGTCGCCGTGGCCCGTCGAGTTCACCGCGATGCCGGCCGCGAAGTCCAGGAACAGGTTGCCGTCGATGTCCTCGATGGCCATGCCCTGGCCCCGCACGGGCACGATCGGATAGGCACGGGGCAGGCTCGGCGAAGTTATGGACTCGTCGAACTTGACGTGGGCGCGGGCCTTCGGGCCCGGGATCTCGGTGACCAGGTCGGGCAGCGATCGCTCCGAGATTGGGAGCGACGCGCGGTCTGACGCGCGGCCTGACGCGCGGCCTGGCGACGAGACGATCTGGGCCACCGGACACCTCGAGGATGCATGAACTCTATGCAGACTGGATATTCACGGTCGAGTTTAGCAGGCATCTTCCCGGGCTCGGCTGCCACCCCGCTGCAAGCCATCGGCCTCCGACGGTGCTACCGGTCGTGCGGCGTTGATCGATACCGTGGCCCGCATGGCACGACGACGACGCGACGACGGTCCCAAGCTGGACCGCCCAGGCCAGCCGCCCCTGCTCCAGGGCCGCCTCAAGGCGGGTGGCCTGCGGGCGGGCGATTCGGCGGGCATATCGGCGGGCGAGCAGGCAAGCAAGCCGCCGGGCGAGGACAGCATCGCGGATCAGGCGTCCTTCGAAATCTCGGCCCAGCCGGCCGAGGACATCGCCTCCAGCCCGAACCAGGCAGACGTCATCAGCGGGAAGGCGACGAAGTCACCCGCGGATGTGGCGACGCGGCCACACCTCGAGGGCTCCGAGCAGGGTCCGGCGTAGCCAAAGCGTGCGGTTCAGCCGGACGTCGAACTCCGCGTCCTAGCCGAGCGGGAATTCCGGGTCGGTGCCGAGCACGTCGTACGAGTCAACCACGAGGCGCTCACGGCACCAGTACACCGCCGTGTCGTGATGGATCGGCACCAGCTGGTCGTTATCGTCCAGCTCGCTCATGACGCACGTTTCCGAAGGCTTCGGAGCCACGCCCGATCTCGCATCTGGTGGCCTCCGTCAGTCGACGACGGTGTGGCTCTGCTCGCGCAGGAACTGGGCGACGTAGTACATCGACAGCCCGCTTTTGCCGGTGGAGCCGGAGCCCTTCCAGCCACCGAACGCCTGCACGCCGGGCCACGCGCCCGTCGTCGCGCCGGCGCGGCGGTTCACGTACAGCACGCCCGCCTCGATCTCGTCGAGGAAGCGCGCCACCTCGGCCGGGTCCTCGCTGTAAACGCCGGCCGTGAGGCCGTAGGTGGAGTCGTTGGCGAGGCGCAGGGCCTCGTCGAGGGTGTCCACCGCCTGTACCGCGGTGAACGGGGCGAACAGCTCATCCTGGAACAGCCGGTGCGACGCCGGCAGATTGCCGACCACGGTGGGTTCGACGTAGAAGCCGCGGGCGAGGTCGCCATCGGTGAGGTGCTCGCCGCCGGTGTAGACCTTGCCGTCCCTGCGCGCCTCGGAAACCGCCTCCTGGTGCCGATCCACCGCCTGCTGATCCACGATCGGGCCGAGCCAGTGCTCGCGCTGGATCGGGTTGCCGACCGTCAGCTTCTCGGTCTTCTCGACTAGGATCCGGACGAGCTCGTCGTGCACCGGCTTCTCGACATACACCCGCGAGTTGGCGGAGCACTTCTGGCCGCCGAAGCCGAACGCCGACCGGAGGATCCCCTCGGCGGCCTCTTCGATATCCGCCTTGCGCGACACGATCGCCGGGTTCTTGCCGCCCATCTCCACGATGCACGGGCGCGGCCACGCGGTCGAGAAGCTCTTGAAGAGCTTGAAACCGACGTCGTACGAGCCGGTGAAGACGATGCCGTCGATGCCCGGGTTCGACTGGAGCTCGTCGCCTACGGAATTGCCGGGGCCCATCACGAGGTTGACGACGCCGGCGGGCACGCCCGCGTCCTCGAGGGCGTGGATCAGGTTCACTGCGGACAGGGGCGCCGCCGAGGCCGGCTTGAGCACGGCCGTGTTGCCGGCAAGGAGCGCCCCGGCGACCGGGCCGGTCGACAGGGCGATCGGGAAGTTGAACGGGCTGATAACGCCGAACACGCCGTGCGGTCGGAGGATGGAGCGGGTGTGCACCGAGGCGTCGCCCAGGTTGTCCATGACGTGGTCGTAGCCGTCGTTGTCCTCGACCGTCTGGGCGTAGTAGCGGATCAGGTCCGCGGCCTCCTCCACCTCGCCGAGCGCCTCGAGCCGGTTCTTGCCCACCTCGAACGCCATGTCGGCGCCGTAACGCATCTGGCGCTCCGAGATGAACTCCGCGGCCTGGCGGAGGATGGCAAGGCGATCCCGCCACGGGGTCCGGCGCCACTCGGGCGCGGCGCGGCGCGCGGCGGCGATGGCCTGCTGGACGTCGGAGCGGTCAGCCTTGGCGAACGTCCCAACGAGCATGTCGCGATCGATCGGCGAGCGGGCCTCGAACGTCCCCGCGGAGCCGTCCACCCAGCGGCCGTCGATGAAGTTCTGGTGGTGGGCGCCCAGCCCGGCGCGGGCCTCCTGCACGCCCTGCTCATAGAGGGCGTGCAGCTCCTCGTTGTCGTTGCGCAGGGTCGCGTAAGTGATCTTGATGCGCGGCTTCGACTCGGTGGCCATCGAGGGTCTGACCTCAGGTTTGAAGGGCTGCTGGAGTTTCCCGCAGTCTACTGCCGGATCGTCGGTCAGCCGGTCGCCGGAGGCGTGGACGGAAGCGCGGCGACCAGTGC
>DATKBR010000041.1:0-12054 GCA_035513775.1 Candidatus Limnocylindria bacterium | reverse complement strand
CATGTCGTCCATGACCTGACCGCCGCGAGCGAGAGGCCCATGGCCGGAAGCGAAGGCCCGATCCCATTCGAAATCGCGGTGGCCCGCGGTCGCGCGCTCCGCGAGCTGCCCGCAGCCGAGAGGCCCCGCGAGCGGCTCCAGTTGCGCGGCGCCGCGGGCCTGACGGCTGCGGAGCTGATCGCCCTGCTGTGGGGCTCGGGCACGGCGGGCAGGTCCGCGGTGGACGTCGCGACGGACGCAATCGCGCGCTTCGAGGGCATCAGTGGCCTGGCACGCGCCAGCGGCCCGGAGCTGGAGGCGCTGCCCGGCATCGGTGAGGCGCGGGCCGCCCAGCTACAGGCCGCCTTCGAGATCGGGCGGCGGCTGCTCGCGGACTGGCCGGCGGGTCGCTGGTCCATTCGGTCGCCCCGCGACGTCGCCGACCGGCTCGTCCTGCAGATGGGCCGCCTCGAGCGCGAGGAGCTGCGGGTCGTGATCCTGAACACGAAGAACGCGGTCCTCCGCGTCGTCACCGCCTACCAGGGCAACGTCAGTGCCTCGCTGGTCCGGGTCGGCGAGCTGTTCCGCGACGCGGTACGCCTCGATGCCGCAGCCGTGATCCTCGTGCACAACCACCCATCGGGCGACCCGACGCCCTCGCCGGACGACCTGCACCTCACCGCCGAGGCGCTCGCCGCCGGCCGGCTCCTCGACATCGACCTGCTCGACCACCTGGTGATCGGGCACGACGCCTACATTTCGCTCCGGGATCGCGGCATAGCGTTCGACCGGCCCGGCGGGCGTCCACCAGCGGCATGAGGTGCGCGGCGTGGGAGTTGGGAGGGCACGGCTATACTGCCGTTTCCCCGCGCCCAATTTCGCGCGATCTCCCGACGCCCACACGTCTCATCGACTCAGAAGGGGCCCCGCTTCCGAATGCTCGACCGCATCCTTGGCCTGTTCTCCCGCGACATCGGGATCGACCTCGGGACCGCGAACACGCTGGTCCACGTTCGGGACCGGGGCATCGTCATCAGCGAGCCATCCGTAGTCGCGATCGAGGCCAAGAGCAAGCGAGTTCTGGCGATCGGCGCCGAGGCGAAGCGCATGGTCGGGCGCACCCCGGCGAACATCATCGCGATCCGCCCGCTCCGCGACGGTGTCATCAGCGACTTCGACGTGACCGAGCAGATGATCCGGTACTTCGTGGACAAGGTCCACGATCGCATCGGGTTGCTGCCCCGGCCGCGCATGATCATCGGCATCCCGTCCGGCGTCACCGAGGTTGAGAAGCGCGCGGTGCTGGACGCGGCGCTCAACGCCGGCGCGCGCTGGGCCCGCCTCATCGAGGAGCCGATGGCGGCCGCGATCGGCGCAGGCCTGCCGGTCAGCGAGCCGTCCGGCAGCCTGATCGTCGACATCGGCGGCGGCACGACCGAGGTCGCCGTGATCAGCCTCGGCGGCATCGTCGTCAGCCGGAGCATCCGCATAGGCGGCGACGAGATGGACGTCGACATCGTCAACTTCGCTCGACGTGAGTACAACCTGTACCTCGGCGAGCGCACGGCCGAGGACATCAAGATCGCGATCGGCTCCGCATACCCCGGCGAGTGGGACGTCGGCCGGGTCAACCTCCGCGGCCGCGACCTGCTCACCGGCTTGCCGCGCAGCGTCGAGGTCGGGGCAGACCAGATCCGCGAGGCCATCGAGCCGTCCGTACAGCAGATCGTCGACACGATCCGCGACACCATCGAGGAGACTCCGCCGGAGCTCGTCGCCGACATCATGGACCAGGGCATCGTCCTGGCCGGCGGCGGGGCGCTCCTTGCCGGGCTCGACCGGCGGGTCGCCGAGGCGACCCAGATGCCCGTTCACGTGGCCGACGACCCGCTGACCTGCGTCGTCCGCGGCACCGGCGAGGTCCTCCAGGACATGGACCGGCTCAACCGCGTCCTGGTCACCGAGACCTACTCCCGGCCGCTGCGCTAGGGGGCCGGCGGCGGATGAACGCCCTGCTTGCCAATCGCGCCACGCGGCGCAAGGGGGCCGCGTACCTGGCCCTGATCGTCGCGTCGCTGGTGCTCCTGACCGTCTCGTCGAACCCGTTGGTGCGGGATTTGCAGCACGGCGTTGCGTTTGCCTTCCGCCCGGTCCAGGTCGCGGTCGACGGCGTAGCCCGGGACGTCTCGTCCATCTTCGCGACCATCGCCGAGATCGATCGGTTGCGCCAGGAGAACGCCGCCCTGCGCGCCGAGAACGAGCAGCTCGAGGCGCTCAGCCGGGCCGCGACGGAGCTGCGCCGGGAGAACGAGCTGCTGACCGGCCTTCTCCAGCTTCGCAACGGCCTCCAGTACGAGACGCGCGCGGCCACGGTCATCGCCCGCGAATCCTCTGAGGCGCGACGCGCGCTCGTCATAGATCGCGGCACCGACGACGGCATCGAGGTCGGGCAGATCGTCATCACCTCCGGTGGTGCGCTCGTGGGTCGAGTGGTCGATGCCGGCTCGAACTTCGCCCACGTGGTCCTCATCAGCGACACGACCTCCACCGTGATCGGCCAGCTCCTGTCGACGGCGTCGACCGGCGTGGTCGAGGGGCAGCTCGGCGGCGCGCTGGTGATGCAGGACGTCGACGTCGCGACGACGGTCACGATCGGCGAGGAGGTCTTCACCGCCGGTATCGAGCTCGGCGGCGGGCTCCGCTCGCCTTATCCCAAGGGTCTGCTGATCGGCCAGGTCGTCGACGTGGTGAGCGACCCGAACGCGGTCGTCCAGCGGCTCTTCCTGGAGCCGGCGGCACCCCTGGAGCGGCTCGAGTTCCTGCTCGTAATCACCGACTACCAGGGCGGGATCCTGGGACCCCTCGAGACGGGTGTCCCGTGCGACCCGACCGACGGCGGCACGCTTCCGGACTCCGACCAGCCCTGCGCCACGGTGGCGCCGGCCGCCAGCGGTTCGCCTCGACCCTGATCGCCGCGCGCGGCGTTGCGCCGGCGCACCGATTCCCGGCCCCATCGGCGAATGGCCGCGCCTACCGACTGCAGCGCTGCCCACCGGACCGCACCAGGGGGCGAGGCGCACAGGACTGATGGCCCATTGAGTGGCCGCGCCACCGCGACGACGCTGGCCGGGCACTCATCGCTGACCTTGGAGCTCACCACCAATGCGTTCTCGAAGTCCCGTTGCGGCCGCGCTCGCCGCGCTGATCGCACTTGCCCCAGCCGTCGCCCTTCCCGCCTTCGCGTCGACGGCCGCCCCGTCGGCCACGCCGACCACGGCGGATGCCGTCGCGACGCCCCCCAAGGTCGTGATCGTGGTCGGTGCCGTCGAGGGATCGACATCCGGCTATCGCAGCAAGGGCGACCAGATCTACGCCGAGGCGATCAAGCACACCCCGAACGTCGTCAAGCTGTACAGCCCGAACGCAACGTGGGCGAAGGTCAAGGAAGCGGCCCAGGACGCGAGCATCTTCATCTATCTCGGCCACGGCTACGGCTTCCCGAGCCCGTACCGGGCGGTGCTCAGCCCGAGCGTCCATGACGGCATGGGCCTGAACGAGGTGGGCGGCATCAGCGACTCCGACAAGAAGTATTACGGCGAGTCGCTGATTGCCAAGAACATCAAGTTCGCGAAGAACGCGGTCGTGATCCTCAGCGGCCTGTGCTACGCGGCCGGCAGCTCGGAGAGCGGCCACCCGGCGCCCTCGATCCCAGTCGCCCGCGAGCGAGTCGACAACTTCGCCTCCGGCTGGATCAAGGCAGGCGCCCGCGTCGTCATCGCGGACACGTGGGTCAGCTCGGTGGTCTACACGATCCAGAAAATCTTCACGACGGACCAGTCATTCGGGCAAGTGTGGTCCGGCGCCCCCAACTACCACGCAAGCGAGCAGCCGTTCATCCCCGTCCGCAACCCGCAGTTCGAAGCGCGACTTGACCCGGAGAGCGGCTTCTACCGTTCGGTCGTGGGCGCGCTGGACATGTCGACCAGCGACGTCCTCGACGGCGCCGGCGTCGCACCGACCGCGACCGCATCGCCCGATGTCGACGGGCCGCAGCTCTGGTCGGTTGACGGCCCACGCACGATCACGCCGAACTACGACGGCCAGGCCGACAAGCTCAGCCTGCTCGCCCGTTTCTCTGAGTACGTGACCTGGAGCGCGACGATCCGGAACGCCGGCGGGGACGCCGTCCGCTCGCAGACCGGTAGCGGCCACCAGGCGAACTTGACCTGGGACGTGAAGATTGCCGGCGCCGCCGCGCCCGAGGGCGACTACACCTGGAACCTTCAGGCCGAGGACCTGGCGGGCAATATCCTCGAGGAGAGCGGGCCGTTCACCGTCGAGGACGTCGCCACGCCACCGACCGGCGTCCTGGCGTTCACGCCGACCACGCCGACGATGACGACCGGCGGCTCGATCACCTACGCGCTCACGTTCGCCGGCCCCGTGACCGGCCTCACCGTCGGAGACTTCACGCGCACCGGCAAGGCCACGAAGTGTGTGGTCGGCACGCCTGTCGGCAGCGGCGCGGACTACACCATCGCCATCACCGGCTGCACTACCGGGACCGTGGGCCTGTACCTGAACTCCGGCACCGTCACCGGCGCGGGCGGTACGACTGGTCCCGTCGGGCCGATCATCGCCGACAAGGTCACGCTCGACACCACCGCCCCCAAGGCGACCGCGCCGAAGCCGAGCCTGCGGACGGGCCTTCCGCTGGAGGGCACCTCCACGTCGCAAAGGCTGCTGATGAGCATCACCTGGGGTGGTACGGACGCAGGCTCCGGTATCGCCAGCTACGACGTCGCGCGCAGCTACGACGGCGGCAAGTTCAAGACGATCGCAAGTGCAACCACCGCGACCTCGAGGGACTGGACGATGAACCCGGGTCACAGCTACCGCTTCCGCGTCCGGGCGCGAGACAAGGCGGGCAACCTGGGGGCGTGGGTCTATGCGCCCACGTGGTACGCCAGCCTGACCCAGAACTCGAGCTCGTCGCTGGCCTACATGGGCACGTGGAAGAAGGGCTCCAGCGCCCAGTACAGCGGTGGCACCGTGAAGTTCGCGAAAGGCCCCGGTGCCAGCGCGAGCATGACCTTCAAGGGGCGGGCCGTCGCATGGGTGACCACGCTGCGGGCGGCCGGCGGCGAGGTCCAGGTCTGGGTCGACGGCGTGCTCGCCGGGACGGTGGACACGTATGCCGCGTCCACGACCTACCGCCAGGTCGTGTTCAGCAAGGCGTGGTCGGGCTACGGCACGCACACCATCAAGCTGGTCGTGGTCGGCACGCCCGACCGGCCGCGCGTGGATCTCGACGCGTTCGAGATCATCCGCTGACCTCCGTGGTGGATCGCGGGATGCACGCCAACCCCACCGGACCACCCGGTACCCCTCGGAACTCGGACTTTCGTACGGCTGTGACCGAGGCCGCCCGACGGGTACGGTCAGTGGCCCTCCCAAGGTGACCCGGTGACCCACAAGCACTCCAACCCTCGCCGCCCGTCGCGTCCATGGCTTGCCCTGGCGCTTGCCGCACTGGTCGGTTGGCCCGTTGCCGCCGCCGCGCCGGCCGGGGCCACTGCCGCGCCGGCCACGACCGGATCGGTTGCCGAGGGCCCGGCGTCGCTCGAGGCCGCAAATGGCAAGGTCAATGGCGACCTTACGTCGATCCACTACGAGCACGCCACGGAGCACGCGGACGACGCGATCGACTTCGAGCCCGGCGGCAGGGTCACCATACCGTTCTCGCCGCGCGCCGGTGACAACTGGAGGGTCGACGGTCGCGCTCCCCGGGCGCTCCCCGCCGGTCACGCCACGGGCGCCCAGATGCGTGCCGCACCCGCCAACGCGATCTGGTCCGCCGGCCCGCCGGCCGACCTCGCGGTTCCCGACCACGCCGCTGCCAACGAACTCACCACGACCGTGGAGCCGGCGTCGTACGCCACTGCGAGTTCGGACGACGAGGTCGCGGCAGCGCCCGTCGGCTCGAACGGCCTGCGGCGCGAAGTCTTCGGCTTCCTGCCCTACTGGGAGGTCTCCGACACCAGCACCACACTGGACTGGCGAACGCTGTCCACCGTGGCCTATTTCAGCGTCGGCTGCACGTCCTCGGGCGGCCTGCTCAAGGAGAACGCCGACGGCTCGACGTCTACGGGCTGGGGCGGCTGGACCAGCTCGAAGATGACGTCGATCATCAACGCCGCCCACCAGAACAACACCCGCGTCGTCCTCACGATCTCGTGCTTCGCCTGGAGCAGCGCCGGCGCTACCCGCCAGGCCAGCGTGCTGGGCAGCGCGACCAACCGCACGAAGCTCGCGAAGGCCGCCGCCGCGGCGGTCCGCGATCGCGGTGCGGACGGCATCAACCTCGACTTCGAGCCCATCGTCGCCGGCTACGCCGACGAGTTCACGGCGCTCGTCCGCGCCGTCCGCACCGAGCTCAACAATGTCGCCCCGGGCTACCAGCTGACCTTCGACACTCTGGGCTCCATCGGCAACCAGCCGATCGCCGACGCCACCGCATCCGGCGCCGCGGACGCGGTCTTCATCATGGGCTACGACTACCGCACGGCGAGCTCGTCCGTTGCGGGCTCCATCTCGCCGCTCACCGGTCCCCGCTACGACCTCACGGACACGGTGAAGGCGTACATGGCAAAGGTCTCGCCGTCCAAGATCATCCTCGGTGTCCCCTACTACGGCCGCGCATGGTCAACATCGTCGGACAGTCTGAACGCCTCGACCCTCTCCCAGGCCAAGTACGGCGCCTCCGCCAGTCCCACGTACGGGCAGGCCGTGGACCTCGTGACCCAGCACGGCCGCCGCTGGGATTCCGTCGAGCAGACGCCGTGGACGGCGTACCGGAAGCAGACCTGTACCTCCACCTATGGCTGCGTCACCTCGTGGCGGCAGCTGTACTACGACGATGCCGCCTCGCTCAAGCTCCGGTACGACCTCGTCAACAAGAGCGACCTGCGCGGTGTCGGCATCTGGGCGCTGGGCTTCGACGGCACGCGACCGGAGCTGCGCACGGCCCTCGCGGACAAGTTCCTCGCCGACACGACCGCACCGGTCGTCGGCGTGGCCACCTTCGCCCAGCAGCAGCGCGACGAGGGCTTCCGCGTCGCCTGGAAATCGTGGGACGACAGCACCGTGACCGGCTACGACGTGCAGGTCTCCGTCGACGGCGGCGCGTGGGCGGCGTGGCTCACCGGCACGACACTCACGAGCAGCATCTACCTCGGCACCGACGGGCGAACCTACGCCTTCCGCGTCCGGGCGAGAGATGTCCACGGGAACGTTGCGGCCTGGAACAGCGCCACCAATCTCGGGAAGATCGCGGCACCCGCCTCGATCGAGGTCGGCGGCTTCGCCACTGTCCTGGTGGACGGGCTCAAGATGCGCGCCTCCGCCTCAACCGGCGGCTCGATAATGACGTACCTGTCGGACGGCGACGCTCTGCAGGTCATCGGCGGACCTGTGACCGGCGATGGCTACACCTGGTACCAGGTGGCCGGGCCCGTGCGCCAGTGGGGTCCGGTGGATGCGATGCAGATCGGTGGCTGGATCGCCGCCTCCGGCAACGGCGCCACGAACGCCGGGCCACGGCGGCCGGTCTATGCGACGAAGGTCAACGCGGGCATCACCGGGTTCAACCTGAACGGCGGCGGCGCGCGCGTCCTCTCGCCCAATGGCGACGGTACCCAGGACGAGCTGCGCCTCTCGTGGACGAACCAGCGCAGCTTCGACAGTCTTGCCCTGCGAGTCTTCCGGCTCGACGGCACGGTCGCCGGCACGGTGTCGCTGGGCGGCGTCGGCAGTGGCAACCGCACATACGACTGGGACGGCCGAGTCGGCGGGGTGAAGGTACCCGCGGGAACCTATGTCCTCCAGCTCCAGGGCATGGACGGCGGCCACGCGTTCAGCGCGCCCTCGGCGAGTCCCGTGAGCGGCCCCCAGATCGAACGCACCGGCGTGATCGTCGCAGACGCCGCGCCAACCGCCGTGCTCGACATCGACGGGCCAACCAGCCCGAACAAAGCCGCCACGCTGACCTGGCACTACACGTTCGGCGGCGCGGTCAAGTGGCTGAGCGCCGCGGACTTCGTGCGCACCGGAACAGCGACCGGCTGCGTCATCGGCAATCCGGTCGGGTCCGACGCGACTTGGTCGGTGTCCGTGGCCGGGTGCAGCGGCGGCACCATCACCCTCGGGCTCAAGGCGGACACGGTCGCGGACGCGGTCGGCAACTGGGGCCCCGCCTCCCAGGTGAACGCCCCAGGCGTGCTCATCGATCGGCGAAAGCCGGTGGCCGCGGCACCGAAGGTGACCCTCCGGACCGGGGCCAGTCTCGCCTCCGCCTCCAAGGCTACCGGCCTGCTCGCGAGCCTCGTCCTCGCCGGGACCGACCCCGGCGGCGCCGGCATCCGGAGCTATGACGTCAAGCGCAGCCTTGACGGCGGCTCGTACACGTGGTTCGCCACCAACGTGACCTCGAGCTCGATGGCGATGAGCCTCACGCCGAAGCACAGCTACAGGTTCAAGGTGCGGGCTCGGGACTGGGCGGGGAACGTCGGCTCGTGGGTGGCCGGGGCGACGATTCGCGCCTACCTCCGGCAGCAGACGAACAAGGCCATGCGCTGGAAGGGCACCTGGCGCCTGGGAACCAGTTCGAGCTACTCCGCGGGAAGCGATCGGTTCGCGACCGCCGCCGGCGCAGCCATGACGTACTCATTCACCGGCCGGGCCATCGGCTGGGTGACGACGCTGGGACCCGGCCGCGGCACCGCGAAGGTCTACCTCGACGGCAAGCTCATGGCGACGATCGACACGCACGCCGCCTCGGTCGTGTTCCGTCGCGTCGCGTTCACGAAGACGTGGGCGAGCAGCGGCTACCACACGATCCGGATCGTCGTGGTCGGCACGGCCGGGCACCCGCGGGTCGACGTCGACGCCCTCGAAATCCTGCGCTAGCCTGCGCCGGGTCGAAGCCCGCCCGCCCGTACACTCCTCCGCGATGACTGCCCCGAACGTGACCGGCGATGGCGCCTGGGTCGTGCTCCCCACCTATGACGAGGCGGAGAACCTGCCCGGGATCGCCGGAGCCATCCTCGCCGCGCTGCCCGGAGCGACACTCCTCGTCGTCGACGACAACTCGCCGGACGGAACGGGTGTTCTCGCGGACGAGCTCGCGGCGGCCAACCCGCTCGTGCGGGTGCAGCACCGTCCGGGCAAGGCCGGCATCGGGCGCGCGTACCTAGACGGGTTCCGGGTCGCGCTCGATGCAGGGGCGACCGCCGTACTCCAGATGGATGCCGACTG
This sequence comes from Candidatus Limnocylindria bacterium, assembly GCA_035513775.1. GTDB lineage: Bacteria > Chloroflexota > Limnocylindria > Limnocylindrales > CSP1-4 > UBA5189. The sequence goes on along the minus strand of DATKBR010000041.1, from coordinate 2,760 downwards.
GTCCCACGACCCCGGCGTCCTGCCCCGGCTCCTGGAGCCGATCGCCAGCGAGCGGGCCGATCTCGTCATCGGCAGCCGCTACGTCAAGGGCGGGCGGGTGCTGGACTGGGGCCTCGGGCGCCGCCTGATCTCGCGCCTGGGCAGCCTGTTCGCCCGGACCGTCCTCGGCCTGCGGCCGCATGACCTGACGGGCGGGTTCAAGGCCTGGCGCGCGTCGACGCTGAGGGCAATCCCGTTCGACGGCGTTCACGCTGGTGGTTACGTCTTCCAGATCGAGATGACGCACCGCGCGAGCCGCGCCGGCGCCCGCGTGGCCGAGGTGCCGATCACGTTCCAGGATCGCCGCGTCGGGCGCTCGAAGATGTCGCGCCGGATCATCGTCGAGGCGCTCCTGGTCGTCGTCCGCCTGCGCTGGGACGAGCTGCGCCGCCGGCGCCCTCGGGGCCGGTGACTTCGCCGTCCCTCCTCGCGTCGGCGCCGGCCGACCGCCCGCCGGGCATGCGCGTCGTCCTCGACGTCCGGCCCCTCCAGGATCCCGCCCGGGCGCCGGCCACGGCGCGCTACCTCGACGGCCTGCTCGACGCGTATGACGCCGAACCGCTCCAGGGCGAATCGTTCGCGTTCCTTCTCCAGTCCGACCTGGGCGATCCGACGGCGGCTTTCGAACACCTCGACGTCGTCGGCCGGCGGCTGCTGCCACCGACGCGCCTCCTGCGCAGCGGCGCGCTCACGATCGATCCGTTCCTGCTGCGCGGGGCGTCGCTCGGCGCCGCGTGGCGAGCGGACCGACGCGGGGCGGCGGGCGCCGTGTACCACGCGGTTGCCGGCGCGCCGCCGATGTTTTCGCGGCTCCCGATCGTGGTGACGCTCCTGGATCTCGCGCCATGGGAGCTGCCGGAGGTGTTCCAGCGCGCCTCGGCCGCTCGCTTCGGCCAGCGCCTGCGGGCTCGCCTGATCCGCGATGCGGCCGCGGTCATCGTCGGCAGCGAGGCGGTCGCGCACTCGGCCAGGAGACTCCTGCGGATCCGCTCGTCGCGTATCCGCGTCGTGCCGCTGGCCCCGCACCCGGCGTTCGGCGCCGTGGATCCGCGCGCCGAGCCGGACCCCGGCGCCGAGGCGGCCCTGGCCGACGAGCTGGCTCGGCTCGGGCTGCCCGCCCGCTATCTCGTCTACTTCGGCCGGTTCGACGCACGGCACGATGTAGCCTCGCTGCTACGCGCGCTCGCCGGCCTCGGCGAACGACCGCGCCCGCGCGGCCTGCCCGCGGGTGCGCCCTGGCCGCCGCGCGTCCTCATCGTCGGCGCGTCACCGGACCACCGTGCCGCCCTTGCCCGCCTCGCGGCGCGCGAGGGTGCCGGGGACGCGCTCGTCTACGCCCCGGCGATGTCGCCGGACCGGCTCGCCGCCCTCGTCCGCGCCGCGCGCGCCGTCGTCATGCCCGCTGTCAGCGACGGCACCGGGCTGCCCGCCCTCGACGCCATCGCCGCGGGGGTGCCCGTGATCGCGACGGCCGTCGGTGCGCTGCCGGAGGTTGTGGGCCGCGCCGGGATCCTCGTGGAGCCGGGCGACCCGGCTCGGCTCGCCGAGGCGCTGCGCACGGCGTGGGCGGACGATCGGGTCCACGGCCGGATGGCCGAGACTGCGCGAGCCCGCGGGTCGGCGCCTCGCACCTGGGCGGACGTCGCTTCCGAGACCCGACGCGTGTACGCCGACGTCGGGATTCGCCTTTAGAGCGCCTCCGTGCCCGTCGCCTGCCTCGGCGGCGTCCAGCCCGGTGCCTCTCCGGCGACCATCTTGAGGCTGTCGCTGAGCGGGAGGACCTGGACGAATGTCTGCCCGGGGGTGAGCCGGATCGGCATGCCGTCGGGGCCGAAAAGCAGCGTCGGCGCGGTCGCCGACTTCTTCGACCAGGTGCCTTTCACCGTCCGCCCGTTCGACGCGATCCAGGCCACGCCCTTACCGACGTTGTGGGCCTCCAGCCGGAACTTCTCCGGGTGGCCGTCGTTCAGCGGCCCGAAGGCCATCCGCAGGATCACGACGTTGGTGGGCGCGACCACATTACCGTCGGCCGGGTCCACCTGGGGCTTGTTCGCGCCGTCGACATAGCGATCGTACCGGTTGGTCGCAGCCTCGTAGCGATAGGTGACCGACGCATACGGATAGGTGACCGTGATCGAACCCCCATCCGGACGGAACAGGGGCTTCGCCGGCGCCCCGAAAGACCACGCGGACTCGACCGGCTCGTCCACGGCCCCGAGGCGCGCGGCGAGCTTGCGCATGTTCTCGCCGTCCGTGTACAGGTCGTGCGGCGCGAACCGATCCGCTGTTCGCCACAGGTACCGGCCCTCCCAGCGGAAGCCATCCGCGTTCCAGACCCACTGGCCGTTGCCCCTCACGGAGAGGGTCGCGAGCGCCCCGGGGGAACCGCCGTGGTGGAGGAACATCGCCTCCAGCTCTGCGGCCCACTCGACGTAGTACAAACGCGCGCTCCGGACCGGCCCGACCTCGTCCGGGATCTGGTCCTGGAAGACCAGCATGTACCGGGGCACGCCGCCCTCCGCAGGCGCATGCCACACGATGGCCGCCGCGTTGAAGCCCGATTGCGGGCGAGCGTCGGGGTGGTCGTCGACCATCACCGCGATCGGCCGGCGGAGGGCGGCCTCGGGGCTCACGGGCAGGCCCGTCAGCGGCGCCGGAACGGTCTGCGGGGTGGGGATCGGCGTGGGTGGAGGCTCGGTGGGCGGCGCGGCCGTCGCGGTG
>DATKBR010000040.1:0-22427 GCA_035513775.1 Candidatus Limnocylindria bacterium | reverse complement strand
GGCGCGATCAGGCGCCACGGGCGCGAGCGGCGCCTCGGCTATCGTGACGACGTGACCGACATCGTGAACGAGACGCTCGACCTCGCCACCGAGGCTGCCGCCGACTCGGCGGCATCGCGCGGCGCGGCCGAGGAGCAGCTGGACCAGCTGCGATTCCTCCATCGCGTGGCGCGGATGGCCACGACGGCGAGCACGTGGGACGAGCTTCTCGAGACGGTGGTGGACGAGACGCGAGACGCGCTCCGGGCCAGCGTCTCGTCCCTGTACCTGCTGGATCGCGACGCCGAGAACCTCACCCTCGCGGCGACGAACGGCCTCGACCGCTTTCAGATAGGGCGCGCGCGCGTCCCGTTCGGTGGCGGGGTTACGGGACGAGTCGCCGCGACGCGCGAGCCGCTCGTCATCCCGGACGTCAGCCGGGACGACCGCTTCCTGTGGGTCCGCGGCATCGACCAGAAGCGGTTCGTCGCCTCGATGCTCTCCGTGCCGCTGGTCTGGAACGACCGGATCGTCGGTGTCCTCAACGTCCAGACCGAGCAGCCACGCGACTTCTCGCCGTCCGACGTCGCCCACCTCCGCGCGATCGCCGACCTCCTTGGCGGCATCGTCGAGAAGGGCCGGATCCAGAAGGAGGCCGAGGCCCGCGCAACCGAGCTCAAGGCTATCGACGAGGCGCGCGCCGAGCTGATCGCGATGGTCACCCACGAGCTGCGCACGCCGCTGGCTGTCGTCCGCGCCTACACGGAGCTCCTGGCGGAGGAGCCGCCGCTGGAGGGCCGCGAGTCGCGCGATACCGAGCGCCGCGAGCGCCGGGCGGGGTGGTACCGCTCGACGATGGACCAGGTGGCGCGCCTGGACCGGCTGGTGGATTCGATCCTCGCCTCGGTCCGCGTAGGGCCCGAGCCGCCGGCCGACCTCGTCCCGACGGACGTCGGCCAGGTCGTGGGCGAGGCCGCGACTGACCTCGCGCCCCTGCTCGCCCGTCACCGTCTCGAACTCCGATCCGGCATCCGCCTGTTCGCGCTGACTGACCCGAGCCGGCTCCGCCAGATCCTGGAGCACCTCGTCGAGAACGCGGTCAAGTACGCCCCGCCGGACACGACGATCCGGCTCGACTGGCGCATGGCCGACGGCAGCGTCCGCATCGGCGTCGCGGACGAGGGACCGGGGATTCCGGAGGAGTGGCGCGAGCGGATCTTCGAGCCGTACGCCCGGCGTGAGACGCACACGGCGCGCGGGTCGGGCATCGGGCTGTACGCGGCGCGACGGGTCGCGGAATCGGTCGGCGCCCGCCTGTGGTGCGAGCCCGCCGAAGGGCCCGGCGCGAGATTCGTGATCGCCCTGCCCGCGGCGGCGGCCGTTTGATGGCACGCACGCTGCGCATCCTCGTCGTGGACGACGACCCGGCGATGGTCGGTGCGATCACCGCGCTCGTGGGGACCGAGGGGCACCAGGTGATCACGGCGTACGACGGCCTCACCGCGGTTCGCCGCTTCCGCGAGGAGCGCCCGGACATCGTCCTGCTCGACCTCGCGATGCCCGGCCCGGACGGCTTCTCCGTCGCCGGCCAGATCCGTGCCCAGGGCGACGCGCCCATCGTGGTCGTCTCGGGCGAGAGCTCCGAGGCCGCGAAGGTGCGCGCCCTCGGCATCGGCGCCGATGACTACCTGGTCAAGCCGTTCGGGCGCGCCGAGCTGCTGGCGCGCATCGCCGCGGTGATGCGTCGCGCGGAGCGATCCACAGTGTCATCCGGCGCCACCGAGGGCGACGGCAGCGCAACGACGCTCCAGGCCGGCGAGCTGGTGCTCGAGCTGGCCCGCCACGAGGCACGCGTCGGCGACACGCCGCTCGACCTGACACCTATCGAATACCGACTCGCCGAGGCGCTCGTCCGCGCGAATGGCGACCTCGTCCCCCACCTCCGCCTGGTGCGCGCCGGCTGGCCCGCCGAGGCCGATCCGGATCAACTCTGGCTCAAGCCCCACGTTGCCCGCCTCCGCCGCAAGGTCGAGGCCGCCGGCGGTCCGCAGATCCACGCCGTACGCGGCGTTGGCTACCGCCTCGACGCTTAGCTGCGTAACCCGGTTCGATCGGGCGGATACGCTCTTGGGCATGGCCCGCCGCACGGATCCCGAGAGCGTCATTCGCGCCCAGGTCGTGCTCGAGGAGCACGACCTCTCGCCCGATGGGCGATTCGCGGTGGTGGTACGGCGGTTCGTCAACGGCAACCGCTACCGATCGCACCTGTGGCTGGTACCGCTCGCGGGTGGCGGGCGGCCGGTCCAGCTGACATCCGGTGGCGTGCGCGACTCGTCGCCCCGCATCGCGCCGGACGGCGCCGCCGTGGCCTTCCGGCGCACCCTCGTGGTGGGGCGCCTGCGTGACGCTCGCGAGCGCTCCAGCGGCCTCGACCCCGACGTAGCGCGCCTGCGCGCCATCCCGCTCCAGGCCGGCGGCCGGCCAGGCAAGGCGTGGGCGATCCGGACGCCGCGCGATCGATCGGTCGGTGAGCTCGCCTGGTCGCCCGACGGTCGTCGCCTGGCCCTGACACTGGACGCCGGGCCGCCGAGGTTCATCGTCGGGCCGGAGCCGCCTGCCGGCGAGGAGCCGCTCGCACGCCGCATCGACCGGATCGACTGGCGGTTGGACGAGACGGGGCACGTCGACCGGTGGCAGCACGTCCACGTCGTCGAGGCCCGAGCCGGCGCCAGGCCGCGGCAGCTGACTGCCGGCGACTGGGGCGGTAGCGACATCGCCTGGTCGCCCGATGGGAGCGAGATTGCCTTCGCGGCCGATCGGCACTCCGATGCGGATGTCGACCCGCGCACGTCGATCTGGGCGGTGCGCGCGATCGAGGCGGAACCCCGCACGAGCGACCCGACCTGGGGCGAGCCTCGCCAGGTGTTCCGGCTGGGAAGCGCCGTGCGACGGCCCGCGTGGTCGCCCGATGGCCGCTGGCTGGCCGCCGTTGGCTACTTCGAGCCGGCCGCCATCGATGACGAGAGCCCGGGTCTCGTCGTCGGCCCGGCAGACGGCAGCGGCCCGGCGTGGCAGGTCGCGCCCGAGCTGGATCGCCCGATCGGGAACTGGGTCGACACGGACCTGCACGGGTGGACCGCGTCTCCGCGGGTCACGCCGTGCTGGCTGGACGCGGGCACCATCGTGGCGCTCGTCTCCGACCGCGGGCGCGTGGCGCCGTGGCGCTTCGACATCGATCCGACGACGGGCCACCCGAGCGGCCGGCCGGTGCCGCTGGCCGGCGGTAACCTGGCCGCGCACAGCCTGGCGGTGGCGACGGACCCGGCGGCGCCTCGCGAAGGCCGCATCTCGTTCCTGGCCACGAACGGCAGCCGGGCGATGGAGCTGATGACCGTGCCGGCCGGAACGCCCGCCGGCCCACGGCCCACCGAGCCCGAGCCCGCTCCCGCGGGCCCGGCGATCCACGGCACCCTGGGCAGCCGCTGGGCGGGCCGGTTCGCCTGGCCGGTAATGGATGAGCTGGATGTTCGCGGCCCGGGCGGGCCGATCCATACGTGGCTCGCCTCGCCCGCGGATGCGCGCGACGCCCCGCTGCCGACCATCGTCGACATCCACGGCGGGCCGCTCGGGGCGTGGGCGCCCGCGCCCTCGATCGAGGTCGTGCTGCTCTGCGCTCGCGGGTACCGAGTGATCCTGCCGAATGTCCGCGGCTCCACGAGCTACGGCCGCGACTGGATCCGGCCGCAGCTTGGGGACTGGGGCGGTGTCGATGCCGCCGACGTCCTCGCGGCGGTCGATGACGCGGTTGCGCGCCGCCTCGCCGACCCTGACCGGCTGGGCGTCCTCGGCCTCTCCTACGGCGGGTTCCTGGTCAACTGGCTGCTCGCGACGACGGGCCGGTTTCGGGCCGGGGTGAGCGAGGCCGGCGTCGCAAACCAGGTCTCCGCGTGGGCGGGGAGCGACAGCGGGGTCGAGTACAACCGGATGGCCCTCCTGGGGGCGCCGACCGATACCGAGGGCGTGGCCGGCCTGTGGCGCCAGAGCCCGCTGGCGCACGTCGCGAACATCCGAGCGCCGCTGCTGCTGCTCCAGGGCGAGGCCGACCAGCGCTGCCCTCCAAGCGACGCCGAGCAGCTCTTCGTCGCGCTCCGCGTTCTCGGCCGGACGGTGGAATACGTCCTCTACCCCGAGGAATCGCACGTCTATCAGGCCGCCGGGCGGCCGGACCGGCGCATCGACCGAATGAACCGCGTGCTCGACTGGTTCGACCGGCACGTCCTCGAGGGCGGGTCCTGACCCGGACCCGATCGGGTCCCAAACGAGCCGGGTTCCAATCAGGCGAGGTCGCGGGCGATCTCCTCGTGCCATGTCCGCTCGAAGAACGGCTCACCGTCGAGCTCGACGCGGATCCGGACGGTCATGTCGAAGGCGGTCGCAGTCGCGATGGTCGTGCCGTCGGCGACCACGCTGACGAGCCTCCCGTCGCGATCGAGGCGGTAGTCGCAGGCGTTCTCGAAGCGGCCCGCGCCGGGCTCGCGAGCCGAGGCGGTCATCGCCAGCGCCTCGCCGACGTACAGCGTGGAGACGCCGTCGGGAAGCGTGCTCGTCGCCGCCTCGTGGGTCCGCACGGTCACCGTGCCCGTCTCCGGGTTCTCCACGGTCTCCCAGCGCACCGGCTCGCTCGTCTCACTCCCGATCTCCGGGAGCGACTGTGGGTCCTCGTCCAGGGCCGGCACGGCCGCCACCTCCTCGCCCTCGGGAGCCAGCGGCAGCTCGAGGCGCGACGGGGCGCCGGGGCCGCGGTGGATCGACAGGTCGCCCGCGCCGGGTGAGGGCCAGATCACGGGCCAGTGGGCGCTGGCGACGCTCAGCTGGATCCGGTGCCCGGGCGGGAATCGGTAGCCGGCGCCGCGCATCGCGACTCGCACCTCGTAGCGCCGGCCCGGCTCGAGCGGGGTCGGGTTGGCGTGCGAATCGCGATGGGTGAGGTTGAGGATCCCTTCCGACACCTGCTCTACGGACCCGTCCGGCGCCACGCTGCCGAGACGAACGACGAGATCGGCGACGGGCCGGCTCGAGGCGACGTGCAGCACCGCGACCGGGACGCCGAGCACGTCGATCGCCGACTCGAGCGGCGCGCTGGTGTAGGTGGGGCCGTTGCCGGCCTCGAGGCGCAGGTCCGCCGCCAGCCCGTTCGGCGGGTGGCCGGCACCCCAGCACAGGGAGCCGCCGTGCACGCCGGCCGTCGGCTTGTGGGCGAAGGTGTCGACACCATCCGCGTGTGCGCCGTCAACGCTGGAGGCATCCCCACCCGAGACCCCGGCACGGGAAACCAGGCGCCCGCCGGCGTCGTCGGCATCGAGGACCAGGACGAGCTGGGACGGATTGGTGCGCGGCCAGGCGGCGGTGGCGCGCCACTCGCCGTTGAGTCGGGCGGGAAACCGCTCCGGGGGCGACGGGTCGCGGTGGAACCACGTCAGCGCCGGCTCGGTGTCGGCCCCGTTCCGCTCGTCCTTCAGCCAGCGATCGAACCAGCGGACCATCTCGCGTCGCCAGTCGATGTTCGGCGCCGGGTACGCGTGGTCCGGGAGCCCGTGCACCCACGGGCCGATGATGGTCCGCCGGCCCGCGGCGTTCAGGCAGCGCGCCTGCATTCGCAGCGCCGCGTCCACGTACTCGTCCATCCAGCCGGAGAGATGGAGCACGGCCGCCTCGATCCGCCCGTAGTCCGGGGCGAGGGAGCCCCGGCGCCAGTACGGGCCGTCGCGCTGCTCTCTGGCCCACCGGAACAGCCAGACAGGCGTGGCCGCCAACCGCGCCCGCCAGCGCTCGAGCCCCTCGTCGCCCCACGCCGCTGACAGCGCCGGCAGCGCGTTCATCGCGACCTGGCTCACGGCGTACTGCGAGAGCTCGCTGACCGTCATCGCGCCGCCGACGTAGTGGACGTCGTCCGTGTATCGATCGTCCGTGGCCTGGATGGGCACGATCGCGCGCAGGTGGGGCGGCCTGGTTGCCGCGACCTGGATCGAGGTGAAGCCGCCGTACGACAGGCCCCACATCCCGATGGCGCCGGAGCACCATGGCTGGGCGGCCAGCCACTCGACCGTGTCGTGGCCGTCGAGCGTCTCCGCCTCGGTGTACTCGTCCAGCGCGACGCCGCCTGAGCTGCCGGTGCCGCGGACGTCGAGACGGCAGTAGGCGTAGCCGTGCCCGGCGAGGTACGAGGCGAGGGCCAGGTCCCAGCCGGCCTGCCAGTCGTCCTTGCGATACGGGTCGATGTTGAGGATTGCGGGCATGGGCGGCGCGCCCGCCGGGCGGCGCGGGAGAAACAGGTTCACGGACAGCTCGATGCCGTCCCGCGCCTTGACGCGAACGTCGCGGCGCACCTCGAGGCCGAGCTGGTGTTCGAGGTCCACGACCGGGTCAAGGCCCGCCGGCGGGGTCGCCGGGAACGTCGCTGGTTCGGGGGCGGCGTCGCGCGTCGTCACTGCCGTTCGAGGATACGGACGCGCCACGTCGGCCGCCTGCCGTGCCGTCGGCTATCGTGCCGCCGTGGCCAACTACGACGCGATCGTCATCGGGCTCGGCGGGATCGGCAGTGCCGCCGCGTTCCGCCTCGCCGCCGCGCCCGGCGCGCCGCGCGTCCTCGGCATAGAGCAGTTCGAGCTCGGCCACGACCGCGGCGCCTCCCAGGACGTGTCCCGGATCACGCGGCTGTCATACCACCGCCCCGAATACGTCCGGCTGGCGATCGAGGCGCAGGCGGCGTGGCGCGACGTCGAGCGGGCGGCCGGCGCCACGATCCTGACCATGACCGGCGGCCTGGACCTCGCCCCGCCAGATGCCGCCGAATCGATCGACGATTACGCCGCTTCGATGACGGCCACGGGCGTCCCATTCGAGTGGCTGGACGCCGTGGAGGTGGCCCGGCGCTGGCCGCAGTGGCGGCTGGATTCTGGGACGCGCGCAATCTTCCAGGCGGACGCCGGGATCGCCGACCCGGAACGCGGCAACGAGGCCCATCAGCGGCTGGCGCGCGAGGCCGGTGCGACGTTGCTCCAGCGCGCGAGGGTCACGCAGCTCACCGATCACGGCGGCGAGCTGGAGGTCGCCATCGACGACGGCCGGACGTTCACGACTGGCGCCGTCGTGGTCGCCACAGATGCATGGACCAACGACCTCCTTGAGCCGCTCGGCCACCGGCTGCCCATCAGCGTCACCCGCGAGCAGGTCACGTGGTTCGCCGCGACCGATCCCGCGGCATTCGCGCCGGAGCGCTTCCCGGTCTGGATCTGGCTGGACCAGCCGTCCTTCTACGGCTTCCCGACGTATCGTGGCCCCGGGCCGAAGGTCGGCGAGGACGTCGGCGGCCGGCCGACGACGGCGACGGGTCGGTCGTTCGATCTCGATCTGGGCTGCCTGGACCGGGTGACCGCGTTCCTCGCCGCGCGCATGCCCGGTGCAGTGGGGCCGGCCGTCCGCACCAAGACCTGCCTGTACACGCTCACCCCGGATCGTGATTTCGTGCTGGATCGACTGCCCGGCCACCCCGGGGTCATCGTCGCGCTGGGGGCGGCGCACGCCTACAAGTTCGCCGCGCTGTTCGGCACGCTCATCGCCGGCCTGGCCCTCGAGCCCGGCTCCGCGCCACCGGGGCGAGAGCTCGATCTCTTCGCGCTCACGCGCCCCGCCATGCTCGGGCCGGCGACGAATCTCGTCGCGACCTGACCCGGCGACGGATCGCGTTGCACCAGAGGCGCGAGCGTGCGAACCTAGCGACACCGCGCGAACCGGGGCGCAGTCGAGACCACGAGCCCGGCTCCCGGCGCCGCGGCAGAGGAGGAGCACATGCGATCTTCGATCGCCGCCGCGGCGCGGCCCCGGCTCGCCGCCCATGGACGGCCCCTGCTCGCGGCGATGCTGCTGCTCGCCCCCACCCTGCTGGTGGCCGGCGGCGCACGCGGCCAGGAGCCGCTGGTGCTCAACGTGGGCACGGACCAGAAGCTGGAGACCCTGAATCCCTGGTTCTCCGTCACCTACGCCGACTACGAGATCTTCCAGGTCCAGTACGAGCTCCTGGTCGGCTTCGACAACAACCTCCAGCCGACGGCTGGCTTCGCGGAGGAGTGGTCATCGTCCGCCGACGGCCTGACCCACACCTTCACGATGCGTGCGGACATGAACTGGTCCGACGGACAGCCGGCGACCTGCGCGGACGCCGAGTTCACGTACCAGTTCGTCCTCGACGCGGTTGCGTCGGATGCCGGCTACGTCGGGTCCGGGTACCTCGAGCCGTACCTCACGAACGCGGGCCTGGAGTCCGTGTCGTGCACGGACCCGCAGACCTTCGTCGTGGTCACCGAGTTCCCGACCACGCTCATCACCCAGGCCTTCGTGCCCATCCTGCCCGAGCACATCTGGGGCGAGTTCACCCCGGAGGAGATCGGCAACCTGGACGCCGAGGGCGAGTTCCCGAACGAGCCCCCGGTCGTGGGCTCCGGGCCGTACGTCGCGGTCGAGTGGGAAGAGGGCGTCTTCATCCGGATGGCACGCAACCCCGAGTACTGGGGCCCGCCGGGCGTCCCGGACGAGATCATCTTCGAGACCTTCGCTGACACGGGCACCATGGTCGAGGCGCTCAGGGATGGTGCTCTCGACTACGTTCGCGGCACGGGCGCAGACCAGTTCGACGCCCTCGCCACCACGCCGAATATCCGCGTCGCCGAGGGCTACGCGAACGGGTACACCTACCTGTCGTTCAACACCCGGGGCAATACCGACGGTTACAACGCCTCGACGTCGGCGCTCGCCGACGAGGCGTTCCGGGACGCGCTCGGCTTCGCGATCGATCGCCAGACGCTGGTCGACCGCGTGCTCAACGGTTACGGCGTCGCCGGATCGACGCACGTGCCGCCGTACCACGCCAACTGGCACGTCGCGCCCGAGCGACCTCGCAACTTCAGCATCGCCGAGGCGAACACGCGCCTTGACGCCGCCGGGTATGAGCGCGGCAGCGATGGAAATCGCCTCGACGCGGAGGGCAAGCCGATCACGCTCCGGCTGACCTGGCCGGACTCCGAGGACCATTCCGCCGACGCCCAGTTCATCGAGGGCTGGTTTGCCGAGCTTGGCATCGGTGTCGACGCCTTCCAGACCGAGGAAGGCCAGCTGTACACCGACCTCGCGGGTCCCGAGTCCGGCGGCGACGCGGACTGGGACTTCTACATGTGGGGCTGGGGCGGAGACCCGGACCCGATGTCCCTGCTCTCGTTCTTCACCTCCGACCAGATCGAGTCGGCCATCAACGACTGCTTCTACTCGGACCCCCGCTACGACGAGCTGTTCGCGCTGCAGCAGCGAGCCACCGACGTGGCTACCCGCAAGCAGTACATCGCCGAGATGCAGCAGCTGTTCTACGACGCTGCCTGCTACCACGTCCTGTACTACGACAGCGAGCTCCATGCCTCGCGAACGGACGAGTTCACGGGCTGGGTCAACCAGCCTCCGGAAACGGGCACGCCGCTGTTCGGGTTCGGCTATTCCGGCTACATGGCCCTCCAGGACGCCAGCGCCGTCCCGACCCCGGGCCCGACGGTTGTGGCCACCGGAGCACCGGCATCCGGCGCACCTTCGCCCGGCCCGACGACCCCCGGCGGGAGCGATGCGGGCGGCGTCTCGACACCGATCCTCGTTGGCGGCGCGATCGCGCTGCTGGTCGCGGTGGTCGGGTTAATCCTGTGGCGCCGGCGCGGCGCAGCGGACCAGGAAGAGGAATGAGCGTCGCCCGCCCACCGGCGCTGGTGGGCGGGCACGCAACTCCAGGCACCTGAGCCGAGGGCCGCCAGCCCGTGGGCGTCCGCTACATCGCGAGCCGGTTCGTCACCGCCGGGGTGACGATCGGTCTCATCGTGGTCCTGAACTTCGTGCTGTTCCGGATGATGCCGGGGTCGCCGGAACGGCTCCTGCTCGGGCGGATGCCCGGCGTGAGCGCCAACGTGCTCGAGACGACGCGCGAGCGCTGGGGCCTGGACAAGCCGCTCTTCCCGGACCAGTTCGTGGCGTACGTGTCATCGACGCTCCAGGGCGACCTTGGCTTCTCCTACGCGGCCCGGGGTCGCCCGGTCACGGACGTGATCGCCCAGCGCATAGGCCCGACGGTGCTCCTGTTCGGGCTGGGCGAGGTGGTGGCCATCTTCCTCGGGCTCGCGCTCGGGGCATGGTCCGGCTGGAAACGCGGCGGCCTGATCGACCACGTCGGCAACGGCGTCTCGCTGATCCTGTACTCCACGCCGTACTTCCTGCTGGGCATGGGCCTGATGATCGTGTTCGCCACGGGGCTCGGCTGGTTCCCGACGTACGGGATGCGCGATGTCGGCCGGGTCTACCCCGGCCAGCTCGAGGAGCTCATCGACATGGCTCGCCATCTCGCGCTGCCGTTGGCGACGGTCTCACTCGGCCTCATCGGCCAGTACGCGATCGTGATGCGCTCCTCCATCGTCGAGACGCTGAGCGAGGACTACATCACGACGGCGCGTGCGAAGGGGCTAAACGACGGTCGCGTCCTGCGCAGCCATGCCCTGCCCAACGCGATGCTCCCCACCGTGACCCTCATCGCGATCAACCTGGGCTACGTCGTCGCCGGTGCGATCACGGTCGAGGTCGTGTTCAACTGGCCTGGGCTGGGCACCCTTACCGTCGACGCCCTCGCGAGCCGCGACTATCCCGTCCTCCAGGGCGTGTTCCTTCTGCTCAGCGTGGCCGTCGTGCTCGCCAACCTGCTCGCCGACCTCGCGTACGGCCTGCTCGACCCCCGGGTGCGCCGGTGACCGCCCCGGCGGTGCCGGTGGGCGCGGGCGTGGTGGCCGCGCGGCCCCCCGGCGGGGTCATATCCGTCGTCGGGAGGCTGGTGCGCCGCCCGAATGGCTTCATCGGCTTCGCGATCCTCGCGATCTTCTCGTTTCTCGCCGCCGTGCCGGACCTGCTCGTGGGCCCGCTGCAGACGGCGGTTACCGCGACCGGCCCGCGATTGGCACCCCCTTCCGAGGCATACCCGTTCGGAACGGACCAGCTGGGCCGCTCGATGCTGAACCTAACCGTGCATGCCACCCGCATCTCGATGGTCATCGGCCTCCTGGCCACAGTGATCACCGTCGGCGTCGGCGCCGTCCTCGGGATCGTCAGCGGCTACGTGGGCGGGCGGCTGGACGCCGTCGCGATGCGCATCGCCGACTTCTTCCTCGTCCTGCCGACATTCGTCCTCGCGATCATCCTGACGGGGATCATCCGCGAAGTCATCGGCACCGGGTCGCGGGAGATCTTCGGGATCCGGCTGAGCCTGCTCGTGATCGTGGTCGTCATCGGGATCACGAGCTGGTCGGCGACGGCTCGGATAATCCGCGCCCAGACGCTGTCGCTCCGGGAGCGGGCGTTCGTCGATCGAGCGAGGGTCATCGGCGCGTCCGGCGGCCACATCATGGGCAGGCACATCCTGCCCAACGTCATGAACCTGATCGTCGCCAACGCGGTGCTCACGTTCGCGGGCGCGATCCTGACCGAGACGACGCTCTCGTTCATCGGCCTGGGCGACCCGTTCCAGCCGTCGTGGGGCCAGCTGCTGGAGGCGGCACGCTCAGTGGGAGCGCCGGGTCTCGGCGCGTGGTGGTACTTCGTGCCCGCCGGCGCGTCAGTCGTGCTCGTCGTGTTCGCCTTCACGCTGGTGGGCGCGGCGCTCGACAGCGTCCTCAACCCGAAGCTGGCGACCCGCAGGTGACGGACCGTCTCGAGGCCGAGGCCCTGCCCGTGCCTTCCGCGACGAGCCGCCGCCAATCGCCGCTGCCGAAGCTAGCCGACCCGGCAGCACCGTTGCTCGAGGTCCGCGACCTGAAGACCCATTTCCGGCTGGAGCGCGGCTGGGTCCACGCCGTAGACGGAGTGTCGTTCCGGCTCAACGACGGCGAGGCGCTCGGGCTGGCGGGCGAATCGGGCTGCGGCAAGACCACGACCGCGCTGTCGCTGGTCAAGCTCCTGCCCTCGAACGCCCGCATCCGCGGCGGCAGCGTGGAGCTGTTCGGCATCGACCTGGTCCCGAAGACCGAGCGCGCCATGCAGCGCTACCGCTGGCGCGAGATCAGCATCGTCTTCCAGGGCGCGATGAACGCGTTCAACCCGGTCCGCCGCGTCCGCGACCAGATCGCCGAGCCGATCCGGTACCGGCTGGGCCAGTCGGAATCCGCCTCCCGGGCGCGGGCGGTGGAGCTGCTCGACCTCGTCGGCATCCCGCGCAAACGGGCCGGCGCGTACCCGCACGAGCTGTCGGGCGGGATGCGCCAGCGCGCGATGATCGCGATGGCCCTCGCCTGCGACCCGGCCATCGTGATCGGCGACGAGCCGACGACCGCCCTGGACGTCATGGTCCAGGCGCAGGTCCTCCAGCTCCTGGAGCAGCTGCGCGTCGACCTCGGGCTGTCGCTCATCCTGATCACGCACGATCTCTCGGTAATCGCCGAGACGTGCGACCGGGTGATGATCATGTACGCGGGCCGGGTCGCCGAAGAGGGCCCGGTTGATCGCGTCTTCCGCGAGCCTCGCCACCCGTACACTCGGAAGTTGCTCGGCGCGTTCCCCAGCATCCACGCGGACCGGCGCACCCTCGAGGTCATTCCCGGCCAGCCGCCGGATCTCGTCGCACCACCGACGGGCTGCCGGTTCGCGCCACGGTGCGCGTTCGCGATGCCGGTCTGCACCGAGGTCGACCCGCCGGACACACGTTTCGCCGACGGCGTGCGCGTGGCCTGCCACCTGTTCCCGGTCGGCGACGCGGACGCCGAGGCCCCGGCAGCCCCAGTGCCCGCGGCACCCGGCCCAGGGCCGGGTGCGCCCGCACCCTCGGCGCCCGCATGACCGAGCTGCTTCGACTGTCCGGCCTGGAGGTCCACTTCCCGATCCGGCGCGACCTCACCGACGCGGTCATGGGCAAGCCACAGCACTTCGTTCGGGCGGTCGACGGGGTCGACCTCGCCATCGAGCGCGGCGAGGTCCTGGCGCTGGTCGGCGAGTCCGGATCTGGCAAGACGACGACCGGCCGGGTGATCGTAAAGCTCACCAAGCAGACCGCCGGCTCGATCACGTTCGACGGAGAGGACGTCTCGCGGGCCTGGGGAACGCGCCGGCTGCGCGAGTACCGCCGCCGCGTCCAGCTGATCTTCCAGGACCCCTACGAGACGCTCGACCCGAAGCACACCATCCGGGAATTCGTTGCCGAGCCGCTCATCGTGAATGGGATCGGGGCGTCGGCCGCCGAGCGCGAGAAGCTGGTCCTGGCGGCCCTCGAGGTGGCGGGCCTGCGACCGGCCAGCCAGTTCGCGTCGCGCTACCCACACGAGCTCTCGGGCGGCCAGCGGCAGCGTGTCGTCATCGCCGGCGCGCTCGTGCTGGGGCCCGAGCTGGTCGTGGCGGACGAGCCGGTGAGCATGCTGGACGTCTCGATCCGCACGGAGCTCCTGAGCCTGATGCTGGACCTGCGGACCGAGCGCGGCCTGACCTACCTGTTCATCACGCACGACCTGTCGATCGCCTGGGTCATCGCCGACCGCGTCGCGGTCATGTACCTGGGCAAGATCATGGAGATCGGACCGGCGAACCGCGTTATCTCGACGCCGCGCCATCCGTACACGCAGGCGCTGGTGTCCGTGGCGCCGACGGCCGAGCCACCGGCGCCCGGCGAGCGCGCGACGCGGACGATCCTCGTCGGCGAGACGCCCGACGCGTCGGCAATTCCGTCAGGGTGTCGGTTCCGGACCCGCTGCCCGGCCGCCTTCGACAGGTGCGTCGAGGAGCCGCCGCTGTTCGACGTGGGCGAGGGCCAGTCGGCCGCGTGCTGGCTCGCGGAGAAGGGCTAGCTCAGCTACGCCGCGAGGATCGGCTGACCCTGCCGGTCGTGCGGGATTTCGAGGCACGCGGGGCGGTCGCCGCGCGCGTCCCGGCCGCCGAGGCGCCCGAAGTGGAACCAGGGGGCTGCGTCGGCCGTGCCGCTGGCCTCGAGCCGGCAGCCGCACGCGGCACACGTGACGGGCGCGATCTGGCCGTCACGTACGGCGCGGACCCTGCCCGGCGTTGGATTGAGTTCGAGCGACATGGCCTACCCCTCCGGCCGCCCGGGCAGAACCCGGGTCGTAGGCGAGAGTCTCCACTCTCCCAGCCGCCACGTCGGCGGCGGCGGGGTGGTCGCTCGGTTGCGATCCGGTGCCGGGCTCAGCCGAACTCGTACTCGTCGACATCGCCAACCGCCTCGTACCCGATGGCCTGGTAGATCCGGTTCGCGGTCGGGTTGGCGAGGTCGGTGAACAGGAAGACGAAGCGCCGCCCCGAATCCAGCAACAGCTGTGACACCCCCGCGACGAGGTTGCTCGCGTAGCCGCGACCGCGGAGCCCGGGCGGCGTGTACACGGGCCCGATCCGCACGCCGCTCGGCGTCAGGCCGCCCGCGCCGGCGAGCGACACGGGGCGCCCGTCGTCTACCCACAGGTACGCCGTCCGGCCGAGGCCGCGGATCCAGCGCTCCGCCATCTCGTCGTAGTCCTGCGGCGGTCCGCTGTTCCCGATCGCCTCGTCGTGGAATGCCTTCGCCCACGCCGTAAGCGTGGCGCGATCGTCGGGCCGCGAGCGGAGCAGCTCGCCCGGCGCCGGTCGCGGCGGGATCACCCGGCGGAGGCGGAAGCTGCGCTCGTGGCGCCCGAGCCGCTGCCTGGCGCCCGTCCGTTCGGCCCACGCCTCGGCGAAGTTGCCGGCCGGCTCGGCCGGCCCCACGACGCCCGGCAGGTTCGTCCCCACGAGGTCGTCGGCAAGTCGATGCGTCGCACCTGGATGGTCCATCTCGGACACCACGAGGCGCCACGGCGGCGTCCGCATCGCCGCACCCACCACCCGATCGTCGTGCAGAACCGCGGCGAGGTAGGGCGGCTCGGTGTACTGGCTCGGGTCGGCCTCGTAGTTCGACAGGATCCCGAAGATGAGGTTGTGCTCGGCCTCACGGGCGGCAAGGAAATCGCCGGCGAGGGCCATGAACTCGGGAACCGTGCGGCTCCGTACGACCTCCATGTCGAAAGCGTAGCGGCCCTCTCGCCGCGCGACAGCGTCGATCGTGGAGGGCCCGCTGGGATTCGAACCCAGGACACGAGGATTAAAAGTCCCCTGCTCTGCCACTGAGCTACGGGCCCGGCGAAAGCCTAGCCGACGGGCTAGTCGTAGACCTCGGGGTTCACCGGCGTCGGGAGGCGCTCGCCTGCGACGCCGGCGAGGAGGTTGGCGGCGGCCATCGAGGCCATCTTGCCGCGCGTCGCTCGCGAGGCCGAGGCGATGTGCGGCACGATCAGGCAATTCTCGAGCCCGAGCAGAGGGTGGTCCGCCGGGAGTGGCTCGGGGTCGGTGACGTCGAGCCCGGCGCCGGCGATGACGCCGTCGCGCAGCGCCGTGACCAGGGCCATCGAATCCAGCACCGGCCCGCGTGACGTGTTCACGAGGATCGCGGTCGGCTTCATCCAGCGCAGCCGCTCGGCGTTGAGGAGGCCGTGGGTCTGCGGGCTCAGGTTGACGTGCAGCGAGACGAAGTCGGCCTTCGGCAGGAGCTCCTCGAGCGGCATGAACGTCGCGCCGAGCTCCGCCTCGACCGCCGGGCTGGCCGGCGACAGGTCGTGGTACAGGATCCGCATCCCGAACCCCTGGGCGCGGCGCGCCACGGCCTGCCCGATGCGCCCGAAACCCACGATGCCGAGCGTCCCGCCGTGGACGTCCGGGCCCATCAGGAGCATCGGGCCCCAGGTCTTCCACTTGCCGGCGCGAACGTAGCGGTCGCCCTCCGCGACTCGGCGCGCCGCGGCCATGAGCAGCGCCCAGGCCAGGTCGGCGGTCGTCTCGGTCAGCACGCCCGGGGTGTTTCCGGCCGGGACGCCGCGCGCCGTGCAGGCGGGCACGTCGATGTTGTCGAAGCCGACGGCGAAGTTGCTCACGACCTTCAGATTCGGCCCGGCGCGATCCAGGAACTCGGCGTCGACCTTGTCGGTTAGCAGGGTCAGGACGCCGTCGCAGCCCTCGATCGACCGGAGGAGCGCGTCGCGCGGCGGCGGCAGCTCGTCCTCCCAGACCACTGCGTCGCAGGCCTCGAGGATCGGGCGCAGCCCGTCATCGGGGATGATCCGCGAGACGAAGACCTTCGGGCGGCTCACGCGCCCGCCGCGACGAGCGGCGCAACGAAGGTCCGGATCCGCGTAAGCGCCTCGGTGAGATTCTCGCGGGAGTTGGCGTACGAGATCCGGATGTGGTCGCGACCGACCGCCCCGAAGGCCGTCCCCGGCAGCACGCACACCCCGGCGTCCTGGAGCAGCCCCTCCGCCAGCTCGGCGCCACCCCGACCGGTCCCCGAGATATCCGGGAACACATAGAACGCGCCCTGCGGCCGGTGGCAGCGGATGCCGGGGATCGCGTTGAGCCCGTCGACGATGAGGTCGCGTCGCGCCTTGAATTCCTCGACCATCGCGTCGACGTCGGCCTGGGGCCCGCGCAGCGCCTCGATGGCGCCCGCCTGGGCGAAGGCCGTCACGCCGCTGATCGTGTTGATGATGAGCTGGCTGTACGTCTTCACGAGCCAGTCCGGCACGATCGCGTAGCCCAGCCGCCAGCCGGTCATGGCGAAGGTCTTCGAGAAACCGTCGAGCAGGATCGTCCGCTCCGCCATGCCGTCGAGCGAGGCGATCGACACGTGCTCCGCGTCGTCGTACAGGATCCGCCCGTAGATCTCGTCGCTCAGGACGACGAGGTCGTGGCGGAGCGCGAGCTCGGCAATGCGCTCGATGTCGCCTCGGGTGAGCACGCCGCCGGTGGGATTCGCGGGCGAGTTAAGGACCATGAGCTTCGTGCGCGGCGTGATCAGCGACGCCAGCTCATCGACGTCGAGGCGGAAGTCGTTCTCCATCCGGATCGGGATGGGCACGGACGTGCCGCCGACGAAGCGGGTGATGGAGTCGTAGATCGGGTAGCCCGGATCGGGCACGATGACCTCGTCGCCCGGATCGACCAGACCCATGATCGCGTAGACCATCACGCCCTTGCCGCCGACGGTCACGAACACGTTCGAGGGCTCGACCGCGAACCCGCGGCGCGCGGTCGTGTCGGCGGCGATCGCCGCGCGCAGGTCGGGCAGGCCCGCGTACGGCGGGTAGTGCGTCATCCCGGCGTCGATGGCCGCCTTGGCCGCCTCCCGCACGTTCAACGGGGTGTCGAAGTCCGGCTCGCCGATCTGGAGGTGGACGATGGAGCGACCCGTCGCCTCGAGGGCGCGCGCCCGCGCCGAGACCTCGAAGGCGCTTTCGGTCCCGATGGACTGCATGCGGAGGGCTGGTTGCATGGCCTGCATTCTAGGGTGGCCTAGAATCAGGCGATGAGTCGGTTCTTCACCATCGACGAGGCCAACGGCGCCCTGCCCGACGTCGAGCGCATCCTCGCCGCGCTGCGCGACCAGCGCGAAGAGCTCATCGCGCTGCGGGACCGGGTGGTCGCCGCTGCCCCGCCCGAGGACGAGGCGCCGACCTCCGGCACCGCCGAGCAGGTCCGGCTCCTGCGCCTGGGGATGCAGGGCCTGATCGACCAGATGCAGGCCGGCGTCGCCCGCCTGGTGGAGATGGACATCACGCTGCGGGACATCCCCACCGGCCTGATCGACTTCCCCGCATTGGTGAGTGGCCGCCCGATCTGGCTGTGCTGGCGGCTCGGCGAGGCCGACGTCGCGCACTGGCACCCGCACGACGAGGGGTACGACACCCGCCGCCCGCTGAGCGAGCTGCCGATGGGTCGCGGCTCCGGGACCCCCGCCGCCTAGCTCGACTCGGGCCCCGGCGGCGTCGCGACACGTCTGGACTCGTCGGGTATGCGGAGCGGCCGGCGCAGGTGCGCCGGCCGCTGGAACTCCCCGGGGCGTTCGTCAGATCTGCGTTCGGGTCATCGAATGGTCTTCCGGGGTGCCTTGAACGCCACCATCGATGCGACGAGGGCGGTCAGCAGCAGGATCAAGCCGAGGTAGCTGGCCGCACCGCCTGCGGGCGTTGCCGGCGACACCGTGTCGGTGGTCGCCTGCGTGGGGACCACGCCGTTCGGGGTGGCGGTGGCTCCGGGCGCGGCCGTCGGCGTTGCACCTGCGGGTGCCGAGGGACTCGGCGATGGCGCGACGATCGCGCAGTCGGATCGAGTGATCGTGTCGCTGATCAGGGTAACCGCGCCGGCGTGGTTCGCCTGGCCGCCCGCGAGGAGCCGGCCGTCGACCGTGACGTTGTTCCCGAGGGAGATGTCGTCGTGCGCGAGGATCGTGCCCGCGAAGTCCGAGTCCGCGCCGAGAGTCGCCGCGCTCCCGACCTGCCAGAAGACGTTGCACGCCTGTGCGCCGCCGCTGAACGAGATGCTGCTGTTGGCAGCTGTCACGAGAGTGGAGGTGGCCTGGAAGATCCAGACATCGGCGGAGCTGCCCGTGAGGGTCAGGTTGCCGATCAGGTTCGCGGTCGACGCGGCGGTGAAGCGATACACGCCCGCCACGAGGTTCTGGGTGCCGAGCTGATTGTCCGCTCCGGCAAACGTGGAGTCCGGCGTCAGGGCGGCGGCACTGTTGTAGGCCGTGGTCACGGCGTTCTTCGCCGTCGTAAGCAGGCCGGGGTCCACGTCGCGGCAGAGAGGCCCTGCCTCGTCGACCGTGTAGATGGTGCCGGTGACTTCGTTACAGGTAAGGCCCATCCCCGCGCCGGTATCGGGGGTGACGCCAACGTCACCCAGGATCACGGACGTCGGGACATTGGTGATCCTGTCGCCGGCGAGGATCGCGAACTGGGCAGCCGTGCCCAGGGAGATCGCCGTGGGTGCTGCCATCGCCGTGGACGACAGGAGGATCGTGCCCAGGAGGGCAACGGCGGGGGCACCGATGCGCATGCCGAAGGCCACTGCGCCGCGACGGGCCGGCCGCCGGACGCGCCGGTCAGCAGTGGATGTTTGGATGGCTGATGGCAGGACAAAGGCCAGGATGCCCAAGCTGCGCTCCCTTCAAGGCTTTCGCAGCTCACTCGCCAGTCTGACAACGCTCCTGCGAAAACTGAGCTGAAGATAGGATTCTGGATCCACCGTTCATACGACCCGTAGGTCAGGCACCCACGGGCAGATGCCGGACGGAACACCGCACGTGCACCGCTGCTAGGGTTCCCGCATGGCCCGCACGATCGTCCAGGGAGGGCGCGCGAAGGCCTACCGGCCGATGCCGGCGGCGGCGCGGCGGGCAGCCATCGAGGCAGGTCTCGCCGCGTATGGCCACGGTGACTTCTTCGAGGCGCACGAGCTGCTCGAGCCGGCCTGGATGGGGACCCGGGACCTCGCCGAGCGGGAGCTGCTCCAGGGCGTGATCAAGCTCGCCGCAGCCTTCGTCCACGGAGCCCGCTCCAATCCCGCCGGCGTGGCGAAGAACCTCCGCGGCGCTCGCGATCGATTGGTCGAGGGCTCGGCTGCCGCCGCGCTGGTGGGCATCGACGTGGAGGCGCTGGTGTCGTCGATCGACGGTCGCCTGGCCGCCTCGATCTCGCTCGATGACGCGCCGATCCCGATCGGGAGGCTTGCGAAGAACCCCACGTCGGGCGCGCGCGCCGAGCGGCACGACCCAGGCGCCGACGAGGGCTAGCGGCTAGCCGGCGTCGGGTGCTTTCGCCTCCCTGGCGATTCGGCGGCGTTCGCGCCAGGCGGCGATCTCGGGCCGGTGGTTGAACGCCCAGCCGATGATGACGAGGATCACGAAGTTGCCGGTGCCGACGCCCGCGGCCGCCAGGTAGCCGATCTGCTGGCCGATCTCACCCGGGATCTGGAGCGCCGGGACCACGACGCCCGCGATGCCCAGTCGGAAGAACGGCGCGGCCGGAGCGAGGCTGGTCCGCGTGGAGCTCGTGATGAAGGCGCCATTCTCCCTGCCGCCAATGAGGATCGCGGTTGCGCCGCTTACCACCGGAGCGGCGTCGACCAAGCCTGACGGGAGGTCTGTCGGGTCCAGGTGCCGCCACCCGCCCGGGAGGTTGCCCTCCGAATCCGGCAGCGCCCAATACAGGTCGCCCTGTGCCGTCGTGCCGTCGGACCCGCCGATGCTGTAGAGCGCGCCGTTCGCGGCGAAACCCGAGGCACCGGTTCGCGGAGCGGGGAGGTTCGAGCCCTCATCGGTTGCCCAGGCTGTCACGCCTTCGGGCAAGTCCGCCGCTGGAGCTCCATGGCCCCCGCTCGGCTCCCCGCTTGCGCCCGGCTCCACGATGGCGCCGTAGTCGCCGCGCTGCACGGACGCCGTCGCGCCGCTGGCGTCGGAGCCGCCGTACACCCAGATGAACGAGCCTTCGAAGGCGGCGATCGCCTCGGCAACGGGCCGCTGGAGGCTGGCCTGGGGCTCGAACGCACCCAGCACTCCGTCATCGTCGAGCGTCGCCTTCCAGACCGTGTCGGTCGGCGCATTACCGTCGCCCCGGCCACCGATGACGACGATGCCGTCCGAGACGGCGACGGCGGAGGCTCCGGCACGCGGCTCCGGCAGCGTCAACGGCTCTTCGCCTTCGGCGGCGACCTCGGCCCACTGGGTGAGCGTGTTGTCTGCATCAGGGTCGAGGCCGATCGCCCAGACCGTGTTAGTTGGCGCCCCGTCCGGCCCGATCCCGCCGATGAGGTATCCCGTGCCGCTCAGGACGGCCAGGGCGGCGTCGGTACGTGCCTCCGGGAGGGCCGGCCCCTCGCCCCACGCTCCGAACGAGCCCCGCTCGATCGTCACCGTGTACGTGGTGGCGGACGGAGCCGTGCCGTCCGTCCCGCCGGCGTAGAGCAGGTGCGTGCCGAGCTGGAGGGCGGCGCCACCGCTGCGGGGTTGGGGCAGCGCCGCTTCCGCGGGCGATGGCTGCCACGGCAGCACGCCGCCGACCGGCACCGGGCAGGGCATCTCGGCGCCGTTCTCGGGTGGGCACAGGTTCACCGGCGACCAGCCCAGGATCCCGAGCTCGATCGTGCGCGAGACCATGAAGTAGTAGGCGCGATCCGGGATGTAGCCGAGCGCCATGATCAGGACCAGGAGCCAGAAGAGGGCCTTCGTCGTCGCCCACGCCCAGCCGTCCGCATCAAACAGCCCGAACATCGGGCGCCTGCGCACCGCTCGACCGGCCGGAAGTGCCTTCGCCATCGTCCTACTCGACCGTCAGGGTGCCGGTCATGGCCGGGATCGGGTGGATCGAGCAGATGAACGTGTAGGTGCCGGCCGGGAGCGGGTCGTACAGGTACGTCGCCTCGGCAGGCCCGGTGATGGTCGGCTGGTCCTTCAGGACCGTCGAGCCGTCGCGGATGTCGACGTCGTGGGTCTGCCCGGTGTCGCTGTTGTCGAAGTGGATGGCGAACGCCTCGTCAGCCGGAGCGGTCAGGGCGTCCTTGTCGAACGCGAGCACGCCGCCGATGCCGAGCTCGAGGACGGTCGTGTCCGGTCCAACCGACGGCTGCGGGCCCGGCGTGCCGGGCGCGCCCAGGTAGCACGCTGGGACAGGCGAGGCACTCGGGTCGGGGCGGAACGCCTCGTCGCGCCAGCCCTTGAAGGTCAGCACCTCTCCGTCCGGGCCGAGGACGGGCTCGTTCAGCTCCGGGTCGCGCCGCTGGTACTCCTGCGTGCTGGGCGCTCGGATGAACGCGATGAGGTCCTCGATCTGGATGTAGTTGAGCGAGCCGCCGTTGGACTCGGCCCACACGGGCATGAGGCTGTCTGCGTTGCCGCAGACGTACCGGCCACCGACCTCCAGCACGTTGTGGATGTACCGCTCGCTCAGGTGCGCGAACAGCTTCATCTGGTCGTTCAGGACCGGCCCGGCGCCGCCCTCGCCGTTGACACCGTGGCACTGCGCGCAGTTAGCCTGGTACAGGTTGTAGCCGCGCTCGACGGCCGTAACCTGCTGGAGCTGGTCCTGGGCCTCGAGCCGCGGCGTGGTGTTGATGATCGGGACGCCCAGCTCATAGAAGTAGTAGACGATCACGAACAGCGCGACGATGACCATGCCCAGGAACGCAACCCAACGCGCGTCGCCCGTCTGGCGAACGATCTTCGCCGCGCGCTCCGAGGTGAGGCCACCGATCGCCCGCGTCTGGCGGGGCGCGGTGAAGCGCTCGACAGAGCGCGACGGCGCGGCGTCGCTCGGTTCGCGACGCGCGGGCAGGCGTCGCTCCGGCCGGTCGTCGGGCCGGTCGCCGGTCGGGTCGGTCATATGCAGCCGACGGGGCTCTTCGGTGGGATGATGCCGGGCTGGCCCACCGCGACGGGCAGGGGCCCGAGGGTGAGCTTCGACGTGTCGACGATCAGCGTGCCCTCATCGTCCACGGTGATCGAGAAGCGGTCCATGCTCCGCGGGGACGGCCCGTAGATGGCGCCA
>DATKBR010000039.1:0-2117 GCA_035513775.1 Candidatus Limnocylindria bacterium | reverse complement strand
CCCGCCGAGCTTCGAGGAGATCGCCGCGTACTTCGGGTACAGCTCGCTCGCCACGGTGCACGAGCATCTCGAGAATCTGCGGCACAAGGGCTACATCCGGAAGAGCCACAACGCCAGCCGATCGATCGAGCTGGTGCCGGTTGGGGTGCGCGCATCGGCGATCGAGCTCCCGCTCCTCGGCACGGTCGCGGCCGGGCTGCCGATCGAGGCGGTGCAGGAGCAGGAGAGCGTGTCGGTCCCCGAGGACTTCCTGATGCGCGGTGGCCAGCACTACGTGCTCCGCGTGAAGGGGGACTCGATGATCGAGGAGCAGATCCGCGAGGGGGACTACATCGTCGTGAACTCGCGGAACACGGCCCAGAACGGGGAGATGGTCATCGCGCTCGTGGATGGCGACTCGGCGACCGTGAAGAAGTTCTATCGGGAGGGCGACGGGCGGATCCGGCTTCAGCCGGCCAATGCGACGATGCCGGCGATGTTCTTCCGCGCGAGCGAGATCATGATCCAGGGCATCGTCGTCGGCGTGATCCGGAGGTACTGATGAGGCGGGCATTCGTGGTGGGGCGTTGCACAAGCAAGAGCACGACGGTGGTGCTGGTCCGGCTGACGGCGTGCCCGATCGCCGGACCGTGGACGCTGAAGGCGGTGGTGTCGGCGAACTAGGGAAGCGGCTCGGCCTCGGCCCGGGCGGAGGCGACGCGCAGCCGTTCGAGCGCCGCGGTTCCCTGCCCTTCGTCGATCGTCCGCTCCGCGAGCTGGATGCCGGCCGGGAGGTCCTCTGCGCGGCCGGCCACATAGAGGGCGGCGGCAGCGTTGAGGAGGACGGAAGCACGGGCAGCTCCGCGGAGCCGGCCTTCCAGCACGGCCATGATCAGCGCCGCGTTCTCACGCGGTCCCTCGCCGGCCAGCTCATCGGCGACGAAGCGCACATCCCCGAACAGCTCTCGAGGGTCGAGGCGGTAGCGGCGAGTCCCGCCGCCGTCCACCTCCACCACGTCGGTCGGGCCGACGGGGCTCAGCTCATCCATGCCGGGCTGGCCGTGGACGATGAGCGCGCGGTGGTGGCCGAGCTGGTGTAGCGCGCCTGCGACGACGTCGAGGATGGCGGGGTCGGCGACGCCGACGACCTGACGGCGTGCGCCGGCCGGGTTGGTGAGCGGGCCCAGGACATTCATGACGGTGGTGACGCCGAGCTCGCGGCGGACGGGGGCGACGTTCTTCATGGCGGGATGGAGCAGCGGCGCGAACATGAAGACGATGCCGGCCTCGTCGAGGACAGCGCCCATCGATTCGGGTGTGAGCTGGATGCGGACGCCGAGGGCGTCGAGCACATCGGCACTGCCGGAGCGGGAGGTGAAGGAGCGGTTCCCGTGCTTGGCGATGCGGACGCCGGCGGCCGCGGCGAGGAGCGCGGCGGCGGTGGAGATGTTGAAGGTGGTGAGAGCGCCGCCGCCGGTGCCGCAGGTGTCGACGAGGGAGTCGGGGTCGGGGGCGTGGACGGGGATCATGGCGGCGCGGAGGGCGCGGACGCCGCCGGCCAGCTCATCGGCGCACTCGCCCTTGACGCGCAGCGCGACGAGGAGCGCGGCGACCTGGACCGGGGGAGCGCCGGCGCTCATGATGGTGTCGAACGCGATGCGGGCCTCGTCGGCGGAGAGATCCTGACGGGCGGCGACGCGGGCGAGCAGGTCGTGAAAAGAGGGGCCGGACGGGTGTGAAGCGCTGCTCGTCATCCGGCCCCTCTCCTTCCGGCGGTATTACCGCTTCATGAGGCGGATCCCTCCGGATCCGGTATCCACGACGATGCGTCCGTTGCCGGCGCCGATCACGCCGTTGAGGTACGAGCGGCGCTGCTGGGTGACCTCGACGGCGAAGTCGGTGCGCACGCTGCCGCTGCCGCTGTCGAGGACGCCGCGCGCGTCGAGGTCCTCGGGCACGCGCAGCGTGACGCTGCCCGAGCCGGTGTCGATCATCGCGTCGTGAACGGCGACGGTGAGGTCGGCCTCGACGCTGCCGCTGCCCGTGTCGACCAGCAGGCTCGGAGCGGCGGTACGCAGCAGCTCGACGCTGCCCGAGCCGGTGTCGACCTCGAGGCGCTCGGTGGTGACGCCGTCGAG
>DATKBR010000038.1:0-11392 GCA_035513775.1 Candidatus Limnocylindria bacterium | reverse complement strand
ACGCTAGAGGGGACGGGCGTCCGCTTCGCTGGGTCCATCCACGTTCCCGAGGACGAGATCTGTTTCTTCACCTTCGACGCGCCGTCGAGACGGGATGCCGTCCTCGTCGCGCAGCGTGCCGGACTCGACGCGCTTCGCGTGATGGAGTCCGTCTCGTCGATGAGGGCGCCCGAGGCAGATCCGGAAGCGAGATAGGAGAATCAACATGGAACGAAGATCTCGGATGCTTGGTCTCGCCGCGGCCGGCGCGATGCTGATGGCATCGTCCGCCGTCGCCTTCGCCGCGACGCCTGTCCAGGATGGCTGTCCGGCCTCGATGGAGCTGCTCTCGGTGGCCGAGCTCGAGGAATCGGGGCCGTACCAGCTGCCGGCCTACCTGGACGATCCCGCCAACGGCGGGAACGGTGACGGGTACATCTGCGGGTTCCCGCTCCCGGACGCGGCATTCGGGCCCGGCCTGGACTTCACGATCTACCAGTTCTTCGAGAACAACCTTCCGGCGGCCGGCCGGCCCTAGCCGAATCCGCGCTGCTCGGGGTCGTAGTCCCCGCCGCCCTCAGCCCAGAGCCGCCGGGTCCCCCGGCGGCTCTTCCACGCCAGGCACGCGCCAGCGAGGGTCAGGGTCTCGACAGAATTCCGCTCGATTCGCGCTCGCCGCAGCGGCCCGTCGCGAAGAAAAAAGAGTGGATGGTCGGGGCGGCGGGATTTGAACCCACGACTTCTTCGTCCCGAACGAAGCGCGCTACCAGGCTGCGCTACGCCCCGACAGGGGAGCCCGTTTGACAGGGCCCGGGGATCATAGCAGAGGGCTCGCGGCCGGCCCCTCGACAGTCCCTCAGTCGTTCGCGAGCGCCGCTCCCGCGACCCGCGCGACCCGCGGCGGGTCCTTCACCGGGAACATGATCAGGGCGGCAACCAGGAACGAGGTGGCCATCAGTCCGAATACGATCGGCAGGCCCGTCGACGCGCCGGCGGCCTCGATGATCGTCCCGTATACCGCGGTCCACAGCGAGCCCACGCCGAACGCGAGGGTGAAGTAGAGAGCGAAGGCAACGTCCCGGACGCCCGTCGGTGCGATGTCCGCGAGCAGCGCCTGGAGCTGCGGGCTCTCCGCGAACGAGAACAGGCCCATGATCGCGATGCCCACCCACAGGCCGACCAGGCTGGACCCGGCCGCGATAAAGGTCAGGAAGCCCACCGCCCCGCCGAGGTAGGCGCCGAGGATGATCGGCCGCCGCCCGACCCGATCCGAGAGCCAGCCCGCCACGAGCGGCATCGGCACCGACAGCACGATGAGGCCGGCGTACATCAGGTTCGTCGTCGCCTCGGGTAGCGCGAGCACATGGGTGACGTACAGCAGTGCGAACAGGTTCGCCACGCCGAGCCCGCGCCCGCCGCCGCCGAAGACCGAGGCGAGGTAGGTGCGCCGGATGCGGTGGTCGGACCAGACGGTGCGTGCCGCCTCGCGCACCGAGCCCTGGCTGATCGCCGCGAGCCGATCTGCGCCCGTTTCGCGGATCCAGCGGTACATCGCCAGGGCGATCAGGGCAGCCGGGATCCCGAAGACGATGGACGCGCCTCGCCAGCCGGCGAGCGCGAGGAGCGGCGGTCCGGCCAGTGCGGCGATCACGGTGCCGACGTTGCCGCCGGAGATGTGGGCGCTGATTGCGAAGCCGCGGCGCTCCGCTGGGAATTGCTCCGCGAGCAGCGCGTTGCCGACCGGATGCTGCGGCGAGCCGCCGACGCGCGAGATGACGTTCGTGACCGCAAAGGTCAGGAAGGAGGTCGTGGCCGCCTGGGCGGCAAAGCCGAGGCCGAAGAGCAGCCCGCCGGCCGTCAGCAGGAGCCGGCGGGCGACGTGCCGGGTGACGAAGCCGTAGCTGGCCTGGATCAGTCCCGACGCGATGGCACCGGCCGCGGCGACGAAGGTGACCTCCTGCACGCTCACGCCGAACTCGTCGATGATCTTCAGGAAGATCAAGGGCAGGAGGACGGCCTGCGCGTGATTGACCGCGTGGGCGAGCGAGAGCATCCACAGCGTCCGCTGTGGATGGATCGCGTCGGTGGCGGGGCTGGTGGGATCGGTTGCGCTGGCGGGCGGCACGTCCAGCGAGGATACGAAACCGGCGCGGTGTGCCGCCGACCGGTCGAGAATCACGAAGCGGCCGGTCGGCCGGCCGCTTCGCGCTGATCTGGCGGGCGTCGCCCGCCGCGGGTGTTCCTAGAACTGCTCGAGGTACCGCTCGACCTCCCAGTCGGAGACCTGCGTTCGGTACTCGTCCCACTCGGCGCGCTTGGCGTCGACGAAGTGGCTGAAGACGTGATCGCCGAGGGCCTCCCTGATGACGTCGTCCTTCTCCAGCTCGTCGAGCGCCTCGCCGAGCGTGCCCGGCAGCTCGCGAATGGACTTGGCCGCGATCTGGGTCGCGTCCATCTCGAACAGCGACTCCTCGACCGGATCGGCGAGCTCCATGCCCTTTTCGACGCCGTCGAGGCCGGCGGCGATCATCGCCGCGAAGGCGAGGTACGTGTTCGACGACGGGTCCGGGCAACGGACCTCCAGGCGGGTGCCCTCGATCGACTTGCCGGGCGAGACCATCGGCACCCGGATGAGCGCCGAACGGTTCGTGCGGCCCCAGGTGAGATACGTCGGCGCCTCGTAACCGGGGACCAGTCGCTTGTAGCTGTTCACGAGCGGCGCGAGGACCGCGATCATGCCCCGGGCGTGGCTCAGGATGCCCGCCGCGTACGACTTGGCGAGCGGCGAGAGCCCGTACGACGCCTCGGCGTCGGCGAAGGAGTTCCGCGACTCGTCGATCGAGTACAGGCTCTGGTGCGTGTGCATGCCCGAGCCGTTGATGCCGTGGATCGGCTTCGGCATGAACGTGGCGTACAGGCCGTGCTGCTGGGCGATGGCCTTCAGGGTGAACTTGAAGGTGATCGCGTTGTCCGCCGTCTGCAGGGCGTCGGCGTACTCGAAGTCGATCTCGTGCTGGCCGGCCGCCACCTCGTGGTGGGCCGCCTCCACACGGATGCCGAACGACTCCAGGGCGTCGACCATGTCATGCCGGATGGAGGTGGCGAGATCCGAGCTGAAGTCGAAGTAGCCGGCCTGATCGTGGGGCAGCGGCTCGATCGTCCCGTCTTCCGCCCGGCGGAAGAGGAAGAACTCCAGCTCGGGGCCCATGTTGACGATGTAGCCGAGCTTGCGCGCCCGCTCCACCTGGCGGCGGAGCACGTATCGCGGGTCGCCGGTGAACGGCTCGCCGCGCGGCGTGAACACGTCACAGATGACCCGGGCGGCGGTCCCGTTCGACCACGGGATCTCCGAGAAGGTCCGCATGTCCGGCATCAGGTACTGGTCGCTCTCGGCGATCCGGGTGAAGCCCTCGACGGACGAGCCATCGAACCAGGTCCCGTGCCGAACCGAGCCCTCCAGCTGGTGGATCGGGATCGTCACCGCCTTGACGACACCAATGATGTCCGTGAACTGGAGCTGGATGAACCGGATGCCACCGGCCTTCGCCTTTTCGATTTGTTCCACGCCTGACACCGCTTCGTAGGGCGCAACCACCGACGCTGCCTCCTGTCCTCGCTCAACGGCGATACCGACGAGTGTCTTGTGCATCACGCACGAGCTGCCACTCGTCTGGTGTTCTCGGGAGGCAACCTTATCACCGCCGGCGCAGGCTCGACGCACCGAGCCCGGCGCGACTTGGGGTCAGACTTGTTCTTCTTGCACTAATCCTACGGCGACCGCGAGCGGCAGGCGCAGCTCCGGGTCGGAGAGCCGCCAGCGCGTTGCCGCCTCGATCGCGCGGACCCGATAGGCGACGGTATTGCGATGGACGCCCAGCGCGACCGCAGCCTCCCCGACACTCCCGTGGGCGAGCAGGGCGCGCAGCGTCGCCAGCCGCTCCCGGCGCACGTCCGGGCGGGCGTCGAGCAGCAGCGGCTCGAGGACGGCCCGAGCGAGCCGGGGGCCGTCCGGCAGCTTGTGCACCGCGCCCAGCATCCGGTAGACCGCGAGGCGCTCCGCCTGGGCGATGGCGGGCGGCGCGTCGAGGGCCAGCGCCGCCTCGAGGGTGGCCCGCGCCTCGGCCTCGGCGGCAGGCCTGTCAGCCGGGCTCGCGAAGGGGCGGGACACCGCCACGGGACGCCCGAGCACCTCCCCCACCCGCTCCACGAGCCCGCGGAGGTCGTCGCTCGCTCCCGCCACGACGAGGCGTAGCTCCAGGCTATCGGCGTCGCCCCGAAGCGCGAGCCGCCGTGCCGGCGCCAGGAGCCGCACCGCCCGCCGTGTGGACTCGCGTGCCGCGCGCGCCGCCGGCGCGTCGTCGTCGGGGCCTGATTCCCGCTGGCGCGCCAGGACCACCACCCACGGCGGCCCGGCCCCGGGCATCGGCTCGGCGCGGCGAGCCAGCGCCGCGGCCCCGCGAACCGCCTCCTCGCGCGCCAGCTCCAGCGCAAGCAGGCCGGCCACTCGCGGGAGGGTGACCCGCCCCAGCTCCGACGGCGGCTCGGCGCCGAGGATCACGAGCGACCCGTCGGCCCCGGATGCCGACGGCAGGGGCACGCGAAGCGCGACGGCAGCTTCATCGCGCGAACCTGCTTCGTATCGAGCCGCGTCGCCCGCTGCCAACGGCGCCTCCACGGGGGCGTGCACGACCACCGGCTCGCCACGGCCCGCCTCGAGTGCGACCGCGCGGCCGAGGAAGCTGGAGACCGTCGCGACGAGCGCGGCCACGCCACCGCCCTCCAGGGCGCGGCGCCGCAGCTCGCCCTCCAGCAGCGCCGCCTGCCGCTCGATCTCGGCGCCTCGCCCCACGATGTACCCGACCAGGCTCCGCTCGAGTGACGCGGTGTCGGTGCGCTGGACGCGGAGCGCGGGTAAACCGGCGCCCGCGATTTCGTCTGCCACGGTGTCGAGCGACGGCGCGCCCGGCGCGGCGGCGACGCCCGCATCGCCCTCGACCAGGAGGACGCCCGAGACCGGCACGGCAGCGAGAGCCGCCACGAGATCGCGCAGCTCGCCCTCGCCGGGCGCCACGACGGCGAGCGCCGAGGCGGGCGCCACGACGAGGTCCCCCGGGTCCAGTGCGTCGAACGCGGGCACGCGCGCCCGCAGCACGCGAACCCAGGCGATCTGTCGGGGGTCGGGAGACGCGGACCCCACCCACGCGGCGCCGGGCAGCAGCTCGGCGGCAAGGGTGGCGAGATCGGTCACCCGGAGGGCCCCGGCGGCGAGGACGGCGGCGAGGACGGCGCTTCCGCGGACGCGGTTCGCGCCGACTCGCTGCGCGCGGCCACCACGTTGTCGATCAGGCCGCCGAACTCCCGGTCGAAGTCGACCTGCCGGTCCGCGCGGCCGACGAGATCGAGCCGCCCGTCCAGGCCCAGCCTGGCCCACACCCTGCGCCGGGGCAGGTAGAAGGTCACCGCCAGCCCGAGGAGCAGCGCGATGAACGCCGCCCACACGATCGGCAGTCCCGGGTCGCGCTTCGCGATTAGGAGCGTGTAGTCGCTGAAGCCACGCAGGCTGACGCTCATGTCGAGCCCTTCCATCTCGACCGTCTCGCCGCGCACGACGAGCACCGGAAAGCCCTGGACGATGTCCGGCGTGCCGTCCGGGTTCGTGCCGCGCACCGCATACGGCAGCGCGATCAGCGTACCCACCCCCTCGTCGGTCCGGTCGAGCAGGAGCTGCAGGCCGTAGGGCCGGCCTGGGATCGGAATGGCGCCGAAGGGCCGGCCAGCCGCCGCGTCGGTCAGCGGCACCGGGCCGGACCAGAGGATTGCGTCGTCGACGGTGGAGCGGATCTCGAGGTCCGGCGCCGGCCCGAACCCGTTCTGGTGGAACGTGTAGCCGCCAGCGGCGAGTGGATCGTTGACCCGGATGATCTTGCGCGCGAGCAGCTGGCCGTCGCGGTAGACCTCCAGGTCCGTGGTGAAGTCGCTTGGCGTGCCGGTCTCGAGGCCAGGCGCTTCGAAGGCGAGGTTCCTGACCAGGAGCAGTCCGGGAGTCCCGATCGGCTGCACGGTGAGCGTGTCGCCCTCCGCCACCACCAGGCCCTGCTCGTCACCGAGCCGGGCGGTGACCAGGCCCGCGACGAGGAACAGGATCAGCCCGAGGTGCGAGACGAGCGTGGCGAGCTTCGTCCAGCGGTTTCGATCGCCGTACAGGAAGCGCGTCCCATCGGGCGCCGTCTCCTCGCGTACGCCGAAGCGGCTCCGGCGCAGAGCGGCACGGACGGCGCCGGCGGTGAGGCCGGGCCCGGGTGCGATCGACACCCGGTCCGGCAGTCGCGGGTCGAAGTAGGCCTCCGGCTGGACCACGCGGATCGCCGCCGACTGCTGCCAGAGTCGCGGCGTCCGATCCAGGGTGCAGATCACGATGGATACCGCGAGCAGGAGGAGCGCCACGCTGAACGGCGTCGAGCTGAAGACGTGGAACAGCTGCAGCCGCTCCATCAGGTCCACGAGCCCGACGCCGAGTGCCGGCTCGTACACGGAGCGGAGCCGATTCATCTCCGACGCGTAGTCCCCCGCCGAGCGGAAGGCGAAGCCGGGCAGCTGCCGGATGGTCATGCCGAACGAGGCGAGGATCGCCACCGCGACGATCTGGACGACGGCGAAGTTGACCGACGTGAACAGGCGCCAGATGCGCATCCCGGCGCGCGCTGCGAAGCCCGGGCCCGCGCGACCATCCGGCCGGCCCACCGCCTGCCCTGCGGGCCGGTCGATCGTCACGCTCATCGCCGGGCGATGCTACACCGCGCCGGGTTTCCGGCCGGGGCTCGTCCCAGCCAGCGCGCCTGCCCTCAGCCGGCGCGCCCGCCCTCCCGCGACCGAGCGGCCTCGTGCTGCTCGATCGTCACGACCATCGGCTCCGTCGCTGCCCGTGCCACGCGGTTCTTGCCGCCACGCTTCGAGGCGTACATCGCCCGGTCGGCGCTCACCAGGATGGCGTCGGCGGACCGGCCGTCGGCCGGGTACGACACGACCCCGACCGACACCGTTGGCGCGGGGTCCAGGCCGGGCATCCCCAGCTCGGACACCGTCTGGCGGATCTTCTCGGCGAGGACCCAGCCGCCGGTCGGGTCCGTCTCGGGCAGGAGTGCCACGAACTCGTCGCCGCCATAGCGCGCCGCGACGTCGATCTTGCGCACGCCACCGCGGACGATGTCCGCAACGTTGCGCAGGACCTGGTCGCCGGCCACGTGGCCGAAGCGATCGTTGACCGACTTGAGGTCGTCGAGGTCCAGCATCACCAGGCAGAACGCCCGGCCGGATCGATCGCCGCGGGCGATCTCGCGCTCCAGGGCGGAGAAGAAGAAGGTCCGGTTGTACAGGCCGGTCAGGGCATCGATGGTCGACATGCGGATGGCCGCATCGCGCGCCCGGCGCTGCTCCCGCCCGACCGCGGCGCCGATGTACGCCAGCAGGAACAGGCCGGTCAGGTTGACCGCCATCTGCACGAGCGGTGCCCTGCCCGGGTCCGGATTGACGACGAAACCGGCGGCCAGGTACAGGGCGGTGGCGACGATGGCCAGGATCACGGCCATCCGGGGCGCGACGAGCAGCGCACCGGCCCCGACGATGAGCGGGAAGGTGAAGGTGAACGGGCTCGTGAAGCCGCCGGTGAGGGCGACCAGGGCGCCGGCGAACGCGAGCGCCAGCCCACCCTGGAGCGGCCCGCGGGCCCGCCGCAGCGGCGTCTTCGGCAGGATGTCCTGCAGGACCAGGAGGACCTCGCCGGTGACGGCGATGAGGATGACGATCCCGGAGAGCGTCGCGTCCCACAACCCGCTCGCGGCGGCGAAGACGGCAACCGCCATGAGGAACGCCCAGCTGACGATGCGGACGATGCGGTCCTCCAGCCCCGGGTCGGCGGCAGCAGGGCCCAGGGCGACCGCGGGCTCGGACGGCTCGTCATCGGTGGTGGTCACGGCTCGCCCGGCAAGCTCGTTGGCGATTGCCTTGGGGTCCAGGGTGCCCTCCGTCCTTGTTCCGCGTTCCTGCTCGCCGCGACCGGTCATCCGGCGCCGGACCCACACGAAGGTCGGCGCGAGGAGGAGCGCGAACGCGAGCGTCGCGAGGATCCCGATCGCCGCGAGCACGATCTCCGAGGTGGTCGGCATCAGCGAGTTCCGAACTGGTACGTCTGTTTCACGAGCCGCAGGTACGAGAACGTCTCGGTGTCGCGCACGCCGTCGATCCGCTGCAGGCGGTCCGCGAGGAAGTGCAGGAGCCCCTCGTTGTCCTCGGCGACGGTTTCGATCAGGACGTCGAAACGCCCTGCCGTAACCACGACGTAGTCAACCTCGGGCATGCTCGCGAGGGCCTCCGCAACCTCGAGCAGCTTGCCCGGCTGGCAGCGGATCCCGATCAGAGCCTGCTGAAAGCCGAGCGCTTCCGGGTCGGCCACGCCGACGATCTGCAGGATGCCACGCTCTACGAGCCGATTGGTGCGGGCGCGCACCGCTGCTTCGGAGACACCGAGGTCGGCGGCGATCTTGGTGAAGGGCCGGCGGCCGTCCTGCTGGAGGTGCTCGATCACCCGCTTGTCGAGCGGGGAGAGCTCATCGGGACGGCGACTTCGGCGTCCGACCTCGTCCGGGTTCGAATCGCGCAATAGCTACCCCCTCCTCCGGCCGATCCTAGCACCGGGCCCACGCGGCATTCGGGGCTACCCGCGATCGAGCTCCGCGAGGACGGGGGCGAGACCCTGGATTGACTCGATCGTGATGGGATCGACCACGAGCTGCACCTCCGCGACGCCGATCTCCGCGTACTCCCGGAGCCTGCTTGCGATCTCCTGCGGCGTTCCGGCCACGGGCGGCACAGCGCCCCGAGTCGCGTCGCCCATGACCCGGCCCGTGCCGCCCGGCAGCCGGACCAACACGGCGGCGGTCCGCTCCACCTCGGCAGGGTCGCGGCCCACGCGCCGGCACACCTCGTCCACGAGTCGAAGATGCGGCTCCAGGCCGCTCGGCGAGTTGGCCGTGTCGGCGTACCAGACGTTCCATTGCTGGACATGCGGCAGGGTGATCTCGAGCATCCGCGGGCCGATGCTGCCGACCATCAGCGGCGGCCCCCCGGCCTGGGCCGGCTTCGGGAGCAGGACCGCATCGCGCGCCTGGAAGAAGCGACCGTCGAAGTCGATCGCGCCGTCCCGCAAGAGCGTGCGGATGATCGTGAACGCCTCCTCGAAGCGGGAGATGCGGTTGTCGAACGGGAACCCAAAGGCGCGGAACTCGGTCTCGTTCCAGCCTGCGCCCAGGCCCAGGATCAACCGGCCGCCGCTGACCTCGTCGACCGTCGCGGCCATCTTGGCGAGCATCGCCGGGGCGTGGAACGCCGTCGAGGCGACGAGGGGCCCGAGCCGGATTTGCGAGGTGCTCGCGGCGATGGCCGAGAGCATCGTCCAGACCTCCCACGGGCCGCGGGTGGAGCCGTCCGCGTAGCGGTACAGGAGGTGGTCGCCGAGCCACAGGGTGTCGAAGCCTGCTTCCTCGGCCGCCCGAGCCATCGCCACGTACTCCGGCCAGCGAACCTCGCGCTCGACCTCGGGCAGCTGGATGCCGACCCGGATCGGGCGGTGGGTGCCTGCCGGACTGGTCATGCCTCGAAGGTTAGCCAGCCCCCCGATGGATCGTCAGGCCTGGGTTACGCCCGACGGTCCGACGGTGCCCGGCGTCGGGTTCGTGAGTCGCCGGTACTCCTCGCGCAGCCGCTCGACGTCCGCGCGGGCCTCGTCCTCGTCCTCGGAGCCCTCCGCCGCCGCCGAGAGCCGCCGCTCCGCAGCACGCCAGTCGGCGAGGACCGCCACGGCGTCACGGCGAGGCGGCGTGTCGCGGATCGGCTGGTCGACCGCAACGTGGTTGCGCTTCGCCTGGTGGTGGACCACCTCGGCCAGCTCCACCTGCTGGCCGCCCGTGTGCAGGAGCGCCCGGGAGAGATCCTCGATCTCGCGTGCCAGCCGGACGAACTCGGCCTCGTCGGGCGGCAACTCACGCTTGCGTGACTCCAGATCGTGCAGCCGGTCCAGGCGCTGCATGAACAGGTCGGAGGTCTGGCGCAGCTCCGCGGCGTGCTGGAGCTGCACTGGATTGTCGGCGTATTCGGTCATG
Organism: Candidatus Limnocylindria bacterium; assembly: GCA_035513775.1. GTDB lineage: Bacteria > Chloroflexota > Limnocylindria > Limnocylindrales > CSP1-4 > UBA5189. The sequence continues at coordinate 1,259 of DATKBR010000038.1, read as the reverse complement.
GGGCTCTCCCTCGGCCGCAGCAACTCGGTCGCGGGGATGCTGCCAAAGGCGGCATTCGGGCCGGGTGCATGGCGGCGTCGAAGAGATGACAGCGGCCTTTCGACCCAGCGGCGGCGGATTGCGAGCATCGCAACACGGCTCCGATTTGGGCTGGCGATCCGGGGCACCTGAAGGGCAGGGTCGTCCCGGAACGGGGTTACCATTAGGCCCCGTGCATGTCGGAGGCGGGATATTCGCGCCGGTCCGGGTTTCCGAGCCCCCATCCTGCGCCCAGATCGACGTGGTTCCCGCGCTGATCCCAATCCACCGAACTTCACGACCACCCGCAAGGAGCCCCAGCCATGCGTTCCAAGCTCGTAAGCGGACTCGCGGTACTCGCCGTCGTCGCCGCCTGCTCGGGAGGCTCCGAACCGGGGCCCTCCTGGGTGTACGGGCCGACCGTTGCGCCTCCCGCCGGCAGCGCGGCGGCGAGTCCCACGGTGACGGAGGGCTCGGCTCCGCCCGCGCCATCGGCCGCGAGCACGCCCGCGGGCGAGGGCACTCAGGTCACGATCGGCACCGACACCGGCGTCGCGCTGCTGTTCGATCCGGAGACGGCCAGCGTCGCCGGCGGTGGGACCGTCCAGGTCACGTTCGAGAACATCTCGACAGTCCCCCACAACCTGACCTTCCAGGATCCGATCGACGCCGCGACGGAGACGGTGGTCGCCCCCGGCGCGTCCGAGACGATCGAGTTCGAGGCGCCGGCCCCCGGCGACTACGCGTTCGTGTGCACGCTCCATCCCGGCATGGATGGCACGCTCACGGTCCAGGGCCCATAACGGCAGCGGCGAAAGCCCTCGTACCATCGGGTCGATGACGACGACGACCGACGGAGCCGCCGAGGTCTGGCCGCGCCCGGCAGGCTCCCCGACAGACGGCCCGCTCACGTTCGAGGAGCTACAGCTCGCGGGCCGGAACCGCGGGATGCCGCTGGAGGCACTGCGCTACGACGTCACGCCGACGGGCCTCCACTACCTGCTGGTCCACTTCGACATCCCCGCGGTCGACACTGCGCGGTGGCGGCTGCGCCTCGACGGCCTGGTGGAGCGACCAATCGAGCTGACCCTCGACCAACTGCGAGCCCGACCCAGGCGCACCGTGCCGGTGACGCTCGAATGCGCGGGCAACGGCCGCGCGCGGCTCCAGCCGCGGCCGCTCAGCAACCCGTGGCTGCTCGAGGCGATCGGCACGGCCGAGTGGGGCGGCACCCCGCTGGC
>DATKBR010000037.1:0-6839 GCA_035513775.1 Candidatus Limnocylindria bacterium | reverse complement strand
GGTGATCTGCGGCCAGGTCATCGTCGCCGCGGACTCGTCCGGGCTCGAGACGGCAGAGGCGGTCGGGATTCGCGACGCGCGGGTCGTGAGCGTCGGAAGCCGCCGGGACGTCACCGACGCGGCCGCCACGGGAGCGCGGGTTCTCGACTTCGGCGCCGCCGCGGTCGTTCCGGGGCTGCATGACTTTCACCTTCACCTCGTCGGGCTGGCGCGATCGAGTCGGGCGCTGCGGCTGGACGATGCGCGCGACGCGGGCGAGGTCGCCGAGCGCGTGGCGTCCGCCGCCGCGTCGCTGGATGCGAGCACCTGGCTGACCGGCCGTGGCTGGACCGCCGCGCAGCTCTCGGACGCGCCCCCCGGCCTCCTCGAGGACGCCGTGGGCGGGGCCCGGGCCTTCCTGACCAGCCATGACGGGCACTCGGCGTGGGCATCGGCAGCCGCGATGCGGTTGGCGGGCGTGGGGAGTGCCACGCCGGACCCCGCGGGCGGGAGGCTCGAGCGCGACGAGAACGGTGAGCCGACCGGCGTCCTGCGCGAGACGGCGCTCGACCTAGTCGCTCCCCGTGTTCCGCGCCTGCAGGGCGCATCGCTGCGGGAACCCATGGACGAGACCCTGCGAGAGCTGGCGTCCCTCGGCATCACCGGCGCGAGCGAGGCGGGGGACTACACCGATGAGAATGGGCTCGGCGCCGATGCGGTGCTGGGCGACTCGTACTCGTCGCTGACCGACCTCTCCGACCTGGTGGACGGCCGGCTGCGTCTCACGCTCGGCATTCCGGCCGATGCGCTCCCGGCCGCCACTGCGCGCGGCCTGCGGACGGGGCAGCCCCTGGCCGGCCGTCGCACGATGCGCTTCGGATGGGCAAAGGAGTACGCGGACGGCTCACTCGGCTCCGGCACGGCGGCGCTCTTCGCGCCGCGAACCTGTGCCGACCGCGACGCCGGCATCCTGCGCGTCAGCGCCGACGAGCTGGACGCGCTCTTCGCCGCGGGCCGTCGAGGGAGGATCGGCATGGCGGTACATGCGATCGGCGACCGAGCCGCCTCGGCGGTGTTGGATGCCGTGGCGCGCGCCGGCCCCCCTCCTTCGGGGGTGCCGGGAGACCGGATGGAGCACGCGCAGCTGGTACGGGCCGAGGATCATGCGCGCTTCGCCGAGCTGGGTGTGACGGCCAGCATCCAGCCGATCCATGCCGCCGCCGATCGTGACATGGTCGAGGACTGCTGGGGTGGGCGCCAGGCGGACGCCTTCGCCTGGATGTCGCTCGCGAGCGCCGGCGCTCACCTCGCCGCGGGCTCGGACGCGCCGGTCGAGGACGCGAACCCCTGGCTGGGGTTGTTCGCTGCGGTGCATCGGCGCCTGCCGGGAGACCGGCGCGAGGACTGGCGCGTGGGCGAGGCGCTCGACATCGGACGGGCGCTCGCGGCCTACACGCGCGGACCTGCGCTGGCCGTGGGCGCGTCGGACGAGGGACACCTGCGTCCCGGCGCTCGGGCCGACCTCGCGGTGCTCACCTGTGACCTGGCGACGCTGCAGCGCGCGGATGATGCGTTGGCGGCGATCCGCTCGCAGTTGACCCTCGTCGACGGCGTGGAGGTTCACTCAGCCTGAGCCGCCATGTCGGCATGCGTTCTGCGTTGCGGGGGGGCATTACGCCACAGCTGGAGCGACCATGCCCGCCGCTCGCACCGCGATGCTATGCTTCTCTCCCTCGGCGGCTGACCGACCAGCCGCCAGCCGGTGCCACATCGGAGCGGGGGAACGGAGGTACGGACGTGGCGCGCATCACCGTGGTGAACGACAATCCCGACTTTCTTGCGTTGGTGGCCGACATCCTCGAGACCGACGAGCACGTCACCACGCTCGTCGACGGCGACGTGCCGGACGCGCTCGAACAGGTCCGGGCGTCCAATCCTGATGTGCTGATGATCGACCTGCGCATGGGGTCGGGTCGGCTCCATGGCTGGGAGATCGCGCAGGAAGTCCGATCGGATCCCTCTCTCGAGGGCCTGCCGGTGCTGGTGTGCAGCGCCGATGTCGAGGGTCTCAAGTCCATCCAGGATGCTCTCGACGCGAGCCGCAACGTGGCCACCCTGGTCAAGCCATTCGACATCGACAAGCTGACCGCGGCCATCGAGCAGCTCGTCGCAGGGGCCGGCGCACGCTAGCCACCTGCCTCGTTGATTTCCCTGCGTACCTCGGCCAGCCTCGCGCGCAGATCCGGGTACGCTTCGACGGCCCCTTCAAGGTCGGCCAGCAGCTCCTCGGCCCGCTGGCGGACGCCGCGCATCACTTCTGAGTCGTGGTGGCGCCGCTCTCCGCGGTAGGTGACGAGGATGGTTCGGATCTGGAGCTCAATTCGACGCCTGTCCACTAACGGAGTTCCCTGCTACTGGCCGGCGGCGCCAAGACTCGCAATCACCGTGCCGCCGCCTGTGGAATTGAGCTGAGCTGAGGCTGCTGGGCGGCACGTTCGTGATCGAGGACGTGGGGCTGTAGAGGATTCGTGCGGCGGACCCGACGTGAAGGGTTCTGTTAGGATTTGGCTCCGTTTGCGTGGGCGGCTAGCTCAGCTGGTTAGAGCACTTGCTTGACATGCAAGAGGTCACTGGTTCGAGTCCAGTGTCGCCCACCACTTACTCATTCGGCGCTCTCCACGTCGTGCACGGCCCGCATTCAAAATCCTGTTAGCACTGCGCTTCCTGACCGTTTACCTGCCGCTCGCCGGCTCTTCCGACAATCGAGCTGCACGAAGAGCGTGCCGGCGCCGGAGAGCGAACCCCCGCCGTCTGTCTGGGTGCCCTTACCGTGTCGCACGCCGATGCTGATGCGCGGCGCGCTCCACGGAACCCGCGGGTCGTCGGGAGGCCGGTGGCCTAGGAGATCTGATCTCGGCGGAGGAACGTGACCACGGCCGCCACCCGACGGTGGAGGTATGTTTCCGGGCTCAGCCCGAGCTTGGAAAAGATGACGCTCGTGTGCTTCTCGATCGACGACTCGGAGAGGGAGAGCTCGTCCGCGATGGCGGCGTTCGTCCGGCCCTCGGCCATGAGCCGCAGCACCTCAAGCTCACGCGGGGTCAGATCGGCAAGTGGAGACGAGCCCTCTGCGCGACGGCGCCCGACGAGCGCCTCGACAAGGATTGGGTCGACGACGGAGCGCCCCTCCACCGTCTCGCGAAGGGCGCGAAGGAGCTCCGCGCGATCCCCGACGCGCTCCTTAAGCAGGTAGGCGAGTCCATCGGTGCCGTCCGAGAAGAGATCGAGGACGTAGGCCGGATCTGCATGCTGCGAGAGGACGACGACGCCGATGTCCGGGTGCCGGCGCCGGATTTCGCGAGCCGCGACGATCCCCTCAGTGCCGTGGCCAGGCGGCATCCGAATGTCAGTCACGACCGCGTCTGGGGCGAAGCGCTCCGCCGCATCGAGCAGGTCGTGGGCGTTCTCGACAGCCGCCACCACCTCCACCTCGCCCGACGACTCGAGCACCCGCCGTGTGCCCTCGCGGACGAGGTAGCTGTCCTCGGCAAGCACAACGCGAAGTAGCGCCATCAATCGACCGGGAAGACGCCCTGGATGCGCGTGCCGCCGCCCGGCCGCGACGCGACGTGAAGCTCCGCGCGGACGGCGGCAAGCCGGTCGCGCATGGCCTGAAGGGTGCCCGCGTTCATGGTCGCCGGATCGAAGCCGCGGCCATCGTCACTCACTTCGACCTCGAGGCGCCCGGGCGCGCCGCCGAGCCGCACGTGCGCGCGCTCGGCCTCCGCATGCTTTATCACGTTCGTCAGCCCCTCGAGGACGAAGAGGTACGCCGCCGCCTCGAGCGGGGGATCGAACCGCCGTGACGCCACCGCAGGGTCGATCGACACGTCGGCGCTCAGCGGTAACCGGGCGACCGCGGAAGTGACGGCGTCCGCCAAACCGCGATCGGTCAGCACGGCCGGGTAGATCCCGCGCGCCAGCTCGCGGAGCTCGCGGTGGACCGCGCGGACGGACTCACCGATCCCGCGCAGCTCCTCGTCCAGGCGGCTCTCAGGTTCGGCCTCTTGGCGCGCCAGCTCGACGCGCGCGAGGAGGGCCACGAGCTCCTGCTGCGCACCGTCGTGCAGATCGCGCTCGATCCGTCGCCGCTCGTCGACAGCTGCCGTAGCGATCCGCCCACGTGACGCCTCGACCGCCTCGATCCGCTCCGCCTCGCTGGCGTGGCGAAGGATGCCGACGAGCAGGGAGGCTGGCAGCAGGCTGCTGAGCGCGATGAACACAGCCGTCTGTGCCCCCGGTCCGATCGTGTCCTCGAGCAGCCCGGTTGTGGCGAGTCCCGCGACGAGGGCGACTGCGGCGCCGATCGGCCAGCGCATTTGTGCGCGCTCTTCGTCGGTGGCGGAGCGGTAGCGGACGAGCATGAGGAGGAGGCCGAGCAGCGCGAGCGCCGGCAGTAGTCCGGCGGCCGTCGCCGCCGACTCGAGCGATGGGACGTACACCGGGTTCGGGCGGACCGCATCGGGGCCACCGACCGCCGGCATGGTCGCGCTGCCGAAGAACCCGGCGGCCGCGAGCAGCCCGGCGAGCACGTAGAGGCCAACCGTTATCCGGCGGAGCGGTCTCCAGGCGACGCGACCGGTCGGGTACCGCACGAGGGCGTCGAAGAGCGCCGCAAACCCGAGCGTGAACGTGACGGACGCGGGCAGCAGGAGGGTGATGGCGACGTCGGACCGATCGAGGAGGAGCGACGCGACCAGCAGTGCCAGCGCGACGAGATGCAGCACGCCGAGTGCGAGGAGCCGGTGGCCGACCCCGTGCGCGGGTAGGATGAGGGCGGCGACGCCGCCCGCGGCATAGAACCCGAGCGGCAGAACCGCAGGGAGGATCGCGTGGTGGGCCGCCGACGCGACCAGGCTCGGCGACAGGAAGACGACGATCGCGGAGGACGCCCCGGCGGCGACCCCGACGAGGACCCACGGATGACGGCTCACCGCGCGATCCTATCCTACCGCTGCAGGTCTTCGACTCAGGCGGGCTGGCGCCCCGAGGCGAGCTCGCGCCGGACTGGGTCGCCGATGGGTGGCGTCGCGCGCAGAACGGCGACCCCGTACGCGGCCAGGCCCAGGAGGATCCAGGTCGGGCCGTGCGGTACCAGCCCCGGGAGGAGCGATCCGAGAAACATGCTGGCGAAGCCGACGCCGAAACCGATCAGGCTGGCGTTGGCCGCGTGACGGAACGCGCCGTCGGCGCGTCGACTGGCAATGGCGAAGCTCACCACGCCGATGATGACCCCGAGGAAGCCGATTCCTCCCATGACGCCCAGGAGCGTCGCTTCGGACCAGAGCGCCTCCCATGCGGCGTTTGCCTCGGCGATCGACAGCGATGGGGCGAGGCTCATCTCCATGACGTTGTACGGCGCACCCGCTAGGCCGAGGCCCGCGAGGATCAGGACGAGCCCCACGAAACCAAGGCGGCCGGCCGTCGTCCGCTGTGCGACGTACGCCGCCGGCAGCGCGACGAGCAGCGCGAGGACCGCGACGTACTTTGCGAGGTGCACGGGGCCATTCAGGGCGTAGAGCGAGACGTGCGGGTTGTACGGCGAAGTGATGAGCTCGACGGCGGTCATCGCCGCAGCGAGCACGGCGGCCACGAGAATCGTCATCCCGGCGATCCGGGAGAGGGTCTGTTCCGACATCGGTCACCTCCCAACGAGTGCGAGTGCGGGTGGTCGCTGGTGTCTCCGCGCGACACGAGGAGCATCAGTCCGAGGAGTCGATCGGCCAACCCGGCTGGCCGCAGAAACGATTGCGGCTGGCCACAATCGATGAAGTCCGGAAGAAGATCCTGAAGCCTCGGAATACATCGCCGCGTTAGAAATGCTCGGCCTAGAGGTTCGCCGTCGCCGTGTGGCGGGCGCGGGCCGTGCCTGGCTGGGTGTCGGCGGGCGTCGGCCCGCAGGCCCAGCTGGCGGGTTGACTGCCTGTGGCAGCATGGAACTGTAACCCTAGAACACGGGGCCGCCCCCACTTTCCTTTCGGCGCGGGCCTCGAGCCGAGCTCCCCCGTCCGTGCCGACTCCCCTGGGCCTGCGGTCCCACCAGCGCGGGAGAGCCGTATGCCTATTTCCAAGCCTCCGGCACGCATTGCAGGGATCCTTCTTGAGCCAGGCGATGCTGACTTCGATGCGGCGAGATCCCTTTGGAACGGCAGGTTTGATCGGCGCCCGGATCTGAGCGCCCGCTGCTCGGAGACCGCCGAGGTCGCTGCGGCGGTTGACTATGCCCGCGCCAACGGCATGCGCCTCTCGGTGAGGGGTGCCGGCCACTCTTACGCCGGGAAGTCGGTCGCCGATGGCGGACTGTTGATCGACCTGTCTCCAATGGATCGGATCTCGGTCGACGCCGAGTCGCGGACGGTCACGATCCAGGGTGGCGTCACCTGCGGCCAGCTTGACGCTGCGACGCAGAGACACCGGCTGGCGACCTCGCTGCCGACGGTGTCATCGGTCGGCGTGGTTGGGGCGGCGCTCGGAGGCGGCACCGGCTACCTGGGGCGTCGCTACGGTCTGACGCTCGACAATGTGGTTTCCGCGCAGGTCGTGACCGCCGATGCTCGCGTGGTCAGCACCTCGGTGGATAACGAGCCAGACCTGTTCTGGGCCTTGCGCGGCGGAGGCGGCAACTTCGGGATCGTGACCGAGCTAACCCTGCGCCTCCATGAAGTCGGACCGCAGGTGCTCGCTGGCCAGATCATCTACCCCTTCGACCGCGAGTTGCTGCTCCGGTTCCGCGACTTCATGGCCGAGGCACCTGACGAGTTCCAGTGCTATCCCTTCATGTTCCGCGTCCCGCCGATCGA
>DATKBR010000036.1:0-2544 GCA_035513775.1 Candidatus Limnocylindria bacterium | reverse complement strand
GCGCATCTAGCGACCCTCCGCGAACTGCGTGACGAAGCGCAGATCGGCGCTGAAGAAGAGGCGGATGTCGCCGATGCCGTGGCGCAGCATGGTCATCCGGTCCGGCCCCATGCCGAACGCGTAGCCCTGGTACTCGTCCGGATCGAAGCCACCGGCGCGCAGGACCTCGGGGTGGACCATCCCGGCACCGAGGATCGTCATCCAGCCCGATCGCTTGCAGGCCGGACAGCCCGACGACCCGCACACCAGGCAGCCGATGTCGAACGCGACGCTCGGCTCGGTGAACGGGTAGTAGCCGGGCCGGAAGCGCGTCGGGACGTCGCGCCCGTAGAGCGCGCGGGCGACCTCCTCGAGCAGGCCCTTGAGGTCCGCCAGGCTGGTGTCGCGGTCGACGACGAGGCCCTCGACCTGGAAGAACTCGAAGCCGTGCGACGCGTCGACGGCCTCGTACCGGAAGCAGCGGCCCGGGGTCAGCACCCGGATCGGCGGCTCGAGCGCCTGCATGGCGCGCACCTGGACCGGCGACGTGTGCGTGCGCAGGATGGTGCCGTCGGCCGCGGGGCGCGGCTCACCCGCCTCGACGCTGCCCGGCTCGGCGACGAACAGCGTGTCCCACAGGTCGCGGGCCGGGTGGTCGGGCGGGATGTTGAGGAGCTCGAAGTTGTACTCCTCGGTCTCGACCTCCGGGCCCTCGAAGACCTCGAAGCCGTAGGCGTGGAAGATCTCCCGCAGATCGCGCATCGTGGTGAGCACCGGGTGGAGGTGCCCGACCCGCACGGGGCGTCCCGGGGCGGTCATGTCGATGGCCTCGGATACCAGACGCGCCTCGAGGTCGGCGCCGCGCAGGGCGTCGAGCCGGCGGCCGATGGCGCCCTCCACCTCGGTGCGCACCTCGTTCGCCACGCGCCCGAGCGCCGGCCGCTCCTCCGCCGGAGCCGAGCCAAGCCGCTTCAGGAGCGCCGTCAGCTCGCCGGACCGGCCGAGCAGCTCGTGCCGCAGGGCGTCGACGGCATCGGTGCTGGCGGCGGCGGCCAGGCGGTCGTTGGCCGTCGCGCGGAGGGTCTCGAGGTCGGCGCGGAGGTCGCTCATCGGATGTCCATCGGTGCGGCGTCAATCATCGGTGATAGCGAACGACCCCGCCCCGGAAACCGGGACAGGGCCGTGAGGACCGGCGTCGGCGAACGCCGGTCAGCTGGTAAAGGTCGCCTTGGCGGTGTCGACCATGGCCGCGAACGCGGCCGGCTCGCGGATCGCCATGTCGGCCAGGATCTTCCGGTCGACCTCGACGCCCGCGGCCTTCAGGCCGGCGATGAAGCGGCCGTACGGCACACCGTGCTGGCGCGAGGCGGCGTTGATGCGCTCGATCCACAGGCGACGCATGTCGCGCTTGCGGTCCCGGCGGTCCCGGTACGCGTAGACGAGGGCATGAATGAGCGCCTCGCGGGCCGGGCGAACGAGCTTCGAGCGGGTTCCGCGGCGGCCCTCCGCCTGGTTGAGGAGCCGCTTGTGGCGGCGGCGGGCGGCGACGCCGCGCTTGATTCTGGCCATCTGGCTACTTCCCCTTGCCCGCGTACGGCATCAGCCGCTCGAGCTTGGCGGTATGCGTCTCGGAGACGTCCGCCATGCCCGCGTAGCGACGCGTTCGACGGCTCGACTTGATCTGGAGGTGATGGCCCTTCCACGCCTTGGGCCGGACCCACTTCCCGGAGCCGGTCTTTCGGTAGCGCTTGGCCGTCCCCTTGTGGGTCTTCATCTTCGGCATGGCTGCTTACGATCCCTTTGCTGCCGGCGTCTCGGTCGTCGCCTCGACGGGGCTCGCGGCCGGTGCCGGAGGCGCCTTGGCGGCGATCGCGTCGCCGATGGTCTCGCCGCCCTTCGGCGGCTCGGTGGATTCCGTTGTCTCCGACGGCGCGGCGCCGTCCCCCTCGGTCTTCCGATCCCGCTTTTCGAGCGGGCCCATCACGATGTACATGCTCCGGCCCTCGAGCAGCGGCTGCCGCTCGATGGCTCCGTGCTCCGCGAGGAGCTCGGCCGTCCGCATCAACAGATCCCGACCCAGGTTGGCGTGGCTGATCTCGCGTCCGCGGAAGCGGACGGTGATCTTCACGCGGTCCCCGTGGTCGAGGAACTGTGCCGCACGGCGAGCCTTCGTCTGGAGGTCATGGACGTCGACCTTGACGCCCAGCCGCACCTCCTTGAAGGTCTGCGACTTCTGCTTCTTCTTCTGTTCGCGTTCGCGCTTCTGGAGCTCGTACTTGTACTGTCCGTAGTCGAGGATCCGGCACACCGGCGGGACCGCTGTCGGGGCAACCTCCACGAGGTCGAGTCCCCTCTCCTGGGCCAGAGCGAGCGCCTCTGCCGTCGGCATGACGCCGAGCTGCTCACCTTGATCGTCGATGATCCGGACCTCGCGGATGCGGATCATCTCATTGATGCGGAGTTCCCTTGCCAGCGCCTGCTCTCCTTCAACAACAAGGCCACCTGGCCGATCACGGACGGGTGGCCCAGCAAACGTACGCGAATTGCCGGCGGATGATACACCGA
>DATKBR010000035.1:0-5232 GCA_035513775.1 Candidatus Limnocylindria bacterium | reverse complement strand
GATGGCGAATGGACACAACGCGGTCGAAAGCAGAGGCTCTCAACAAGTGGCGGTTCTACATGTGCTCCCTACATGTGCGCTCGATCGAGAGCTTGAAGGAGGCAATTCATGCGAACTCGACGGAAAATGCGGAGGCTTGTCTCGGCTGCCGTCCTGGCGACGTGTCTGACCCTGCCGGGGGCAGCGGTCGCCTTCGCGGCGCCTCAGGCTCCGTTCTGGGTGTGGCTGCCAGATGCGGCGTGCAATGACGGCACCTCCGCGGCGCGGTCGATCTCGGAGAACGGGATCGTGCCTATGTACATGACCCGCGAACCGATCGGCTGCATGACCATGGTGGGCGCCTTCAATCCAGCGCCCTGAGCCGGCCGCGATTTGGTCGTGGAGGCCCTTCCGCGGAGCGCGGGAGGCCCTCCGGATTCGTCAACCCGATCCCACGGCCTACCCGGCATTTGACCGGGCTAGACTTCGCCGGATCGGCGAGGTCACCGACGTCGTCGAGAAGGAGCTGTTCCTGCTGGCGCCGCGCGACGAGGACGCCGAGCGCTGGGCACTTCGGCCCGAGCCGACGGCGGGAATCATTCGAGCCTACGTGCAGCACGGGATGAAGACCTGGCCGCAGCCCGTCAAGCTCGCGATGACGGGCTCCATGTTCCGGTACGACCGCCCCAGGGTGGCGGCCGCGAGGCCCTCGACCGCGAAGGCCGGCGCCTGGCCCGCACCTCCACCGCCGCCGTTGGGCACGATAGGCAGCTCAAGGATGTCACCTCTGTCCAGCGCGACCTCGGCTAGCAACGCGCCGTTCAGGCGGCGGCAGATCCCGGCCCGGGCGACGGCGGCGGCGGCAGGGTCGGGGGTGACGGCACGGGGGGTAGCGCTACGGGCGGCGTCGGAGCCGGCGGGCTGACCTCGAGCGGCGTCGGAGCCGGCGGGCTGACCGAAGGAGGCGCTACCGTCGACGTCGGGCTTGTCGGGGGCCTCGGCGACGCGAGGCTGGGCGATTCCCCGGGCTCGTCGGGTGACGAGGACCGGGGAGGTCCATCGGCCTCGGCGGACGGGGCGGCCGACTGACCGACGGGCGGACCATCGGGCGGGCTCAAGGGCAGGCCGTCCGACGGCCCGGGCGGTGTCAGCACAGGCCCGCGCGGACCGTCCGGGCCAGGCGCGCGCCAGAACCACTCGACGACCGGCGCGAGGGCGGACCCCACGGACGGGCCCCAGGCCGGCACGGTTACGGCCGCCGCCACGACGAGCATCACAACGCCGGAGGTTGCGAGCCTGAAACGCCTCACCTGACCGCGCGCCCCGACGGCCCGCGCCAGCACGACGCGCCGGAGCTCGGTCGCGTCAGTGGGGACTGGCGCATCGGCGCCGAGCTGTCGGACCGCGGCGGCGAGCCGGACGAGGGCGTCCTCGTCGATGGACGGCCCGTCCTCCGCGGCCACGTGGTCGCTGGCCTCGATGCGGGCGGCGAGGCGGTCCGCGTCGATCTCGGCCGGTCGAGCCGCTAGCAGCCGCTGCAGTCGGTTCATCGCTCGACCTCATGCCGCAGCCGCAGCAGCGCCCGGGCCTGGAGTTGCTTCACCGCACCCTCCGACCGCCCCATCATCCGGGCGACCTCGCGGATCGAGCGGCCCAACACGAAGCGAAGGACGATGACATCGTGCTGTGGGCGGGGGAGCTGACCAAGCGCTTCGGCCAGCTCGAGGCGCTGCAGGACGTGGTCCATTGCGAGGCCGTGGCCCGAGGCGTCGAACGAATCGCCGTCGGTCGCATCGAGTGGCACGTCGCCCACCCGTCGTCGCCGCGCGAGGTCAACGATTTTGGAGCTAGCGATCCGAAAGAGCCACGCCTCGAACGGCACACCCTGCCAGCGGAAGCGCGGGATGGCACCGAAAGCCGCGACGAAGGTCTCGGCGGCGACGTCCTCGGCGTCCTGGACCGAGCGCAGCCGGGACCAGGCGTAGCGATGAACGGCTCGGTGGTAGCGGTCAAAGATCTCACCCTGTGCGTGTACATCCCCCGCTCTCGCGGCTTCGACGAGTGCCTCTATCGACTCGTCGGCGGGCACGGACGCCCGACGATCCAACCCGACCGGTCGGGCGCGGTCGCTGGGGCTGCCATCGGTCCGATCCGGCACGGTTCACCTAGTACAACGGGCCGCGGACCGGCAAAGGCACGCGTCGGGCGTGACTTTTCTGGCTCGGCAGCCGTTGTCCCAGTAAAGCCCACCTTCGAGGGACATTCGAATGGACCGAATCATCGAGCTCATCCTGAGCCTCCTGCTTTCGCTCGGCGTGGGTGCGCCGCCCGGCCTTGGCGAGGGCTCCACGCCCGGTGGGCCCGAGAACGGGTCCAAGCCCCCGGCGCAGGTCGAAGTGCTCATCGCCGCCGCCAACGACCGGGCAACCGCGGCAACTGAGCACGCCCGGGCAGTCGTCGCCTGGGCCGCCTGCGTCGCCGAGGCCGCCAGGACGGCAGCGCTGCCGCGTGACGAGGACTTCAATCCGACGCTTGGATGCGGTCCGGTGCCCGCGCCGCCCAGCGGCGTTCTGGGCGGCGAGGAGCAGGCCGGGGCCGGCGGGCCGCCCGCGGTCATCCCGCCGATCGACCTCCCGATCGACCTCCCGATCGACGTTCCGCCGATCGACGTTCCGCCACTGGACGTCCCGGCCGGGCCTCCGGCCGATGTGCCGCCAGCGGAGATCCCGATCGGCCCGCCACCGCTGCCCGTGGAGATCCCCGAGCTGCCCTGACAGCCGGTCGAACCACCACCGCTTCCTCTTTCCGGTCGGGCCGCCGGCCAGCACGAGTGCCTCGCTAGACTCACGGCATGGCCGTCCTTCGCGCTCCCCGAGGCACCCGAGACCTACTGCCCGACGACGCGGCCTTAATTCAACAACTGGCGGCCATTGGGCAGGATCTGGCCCACCGGTACGGCTATCGGCCGATTGAGACGCCGCTGTTCGAGCAGGCGGCGGTCTTCGAGCGGGGAATCGGCGAAGTTACCGACGTCGTCGAGAAGGAGCTCTTTCGCATCGCGCCGCGGACCGAGGACTCGGAGTCCTGGGCGCTCCGTCCGGAGCCGACCGCAGGGATCGTTCGGGCTTACGTGCAGCACGGGATGCAGACCTGGCCGCAGCCCGTAAAGCTCACGATGACCGGCTCGATGTTCCGCTACGACCGGCCCCAAGCCGGGCGCTACCGGCAGTTCTGGCAGTTCGACGTCGAGGCGATCGGGGATCCGGGGCCGGCGGTGGACGCGGAGATCATCGAGCTGGCCGCGCGCTTCTACCGTGACGCCGGGCTGTCCGACGTCACGATCTACCTCAACTCGATCGGCGACTCGGCCTGCCGGCCGGCGTACGTGGAGGAGCTCACCGCGTTCTACCGGTCGCATATGGGCGAGCTGCCGGCGCCGGAGCGCGCGCGCCTGGAGCGGGCGCCGCTGCGGTTGCTCGATTCGAAGGACAAGCGCGTGGTGGCGCTGAACGCGGACGCTCCCAAGATCACCGATCGGCTGTGCGACGCGTGCGCCGCGCACTTCGCGGCGGTCCGCGTGCATCTCCACGCAGTGGGCGTCGCCTACGAGCTGGCACCGGGGCTCGTGCGTGGGCTCGACTACTACACGCGCACGGCTTTCGAGGTCTATCCGGCGGGTGCCGAGGGCCAGCAGTCCGCAATCGGGGGCGGGGGCCGCTACGACGGGCTCGTCGAGCTGCTCGGCGGGCGATCGACACCTGGGATTGGCTTCGGGGTCGGGCTCGATCGCGTGTTGCTGGCGCTGGACGCCGCCGGCGTGCCGCGAGCCACGGAGCCGGCGCCGGTCGCCGTGGTGGTCGGCAGTGACCCAGCCGATACCGTAACGCGCCTGCGAATTGCCACGGACCTCCGCGCGGCCGGGCTGGCCGCGCGCGCCGAGCTGGGGCCGCGCAAGCTCGGCAAGCAGCTCGAGGCCGCGGCGCGCGACGGGGCACACTTCGCGGTCATCCTCGGCGACGAGCTGAGCGGCGGCCACGTCCAGCTGCGGGACCTCGAGGCCGGCACGCAGCGACCGGTGGGCGTGGCGAGTCTCGCCCGCGAGCTGGAGCGCGCCACGAAATCACACCGCCACGGCCTCGAGGCCGAGTCCTGATCCCGGCCCCCCCGCGGCCCGCGCCCCGCCTCGGTGGGCCGACGCCCACGTCGAGGCATATCCGCGCCAGCGGTAACGATGCGGCTTCCTCGCTCTCGCGAGGGCCTGCATCGCTCTCCTCGCGATCCGAATCTATGCCAGTCGGTGCATAAGCCCCCGCTTCGAGGACTTCGGTCCGGGTCTTATGGCCTGGCGCGCCCCCGCTAGCAGATATGCAGCAACTGGCATGGATTCCTGGGACGGGCGAACGACCCACGACCTCCGCGGCGCCTCAACCGCGCGCGTTGACCTCCTGGACAGCGAGCCACGTCGGGCTGAGGCGCCGAGTGTCGGCGAATCCCGCTCCCGATAGAGACGCGGCGAGCTCGGCGTCCGACAGAACGCGGGCGGTGAACGGCTGGCGGACGACGCGGCCCCCGACGTCGTACACGGACGCTGCCGAGACGAACGGCGGGTCGCGCCGAACGTCGACCATGCCGAGGGTCGATCCGCCAGGCGTGGCCCGGACCTCGGCGGCCGTCTCGGCCCAGTCGAGCGGGTGATGCTCCACGAGCAGAGTTCCGCGCGGCGCGAGGTGGCGACGCGCGAGACCGAGGAATGCGGCGCGCGAATCGGCGTCCGGAACGTTGACGAGGTGACTGCCGAGCACCACGGTCTCGAATCGGGCGCCGAGATCAACGTCGCCGAGCGCCTCCACCGGCCCATCCGCGTCGACGACCAGCTGGCGGCACGGATCCAGCGTGACGCCGAGGTCGGCAAGGGCCTGCGCGATCCGGCCGGCGCCGGCGACGCCGTCGCGTGTCGTGGCCATCGCTGGCAGCGCCGCGTGGTTCATCGAAAGGTCGGCAGTCGGCTCCGCTATCGGGCGGCGGCGGCGGATCAGCAGGGCGCTCACGGGTCGATACCATACCGGGGCCATGTCCCCGAGCACGTACACCGGTCCATATCGCACGCACTCCTGCGGTGAGCTGCGCGCGTCCGACGCCGGCGCGCAGGTCCGCCTTGCCGGCTGGGTCAACCGGCGCCGCGACCAGGGCGGCTTGATCTTCCTCGACCTGCGGGACCGCGACGGGATCACCCAGGTCGTCATCGACCGCACC
>DATKBR010000034.1:0-26958 GCA_035513775.1 Candidatus Limnocylindria bacterium | reverse complement strand
GATCCCGACGCTGTGACCCGGCTCCTTGGCGGCGCCGAGCCGACCCTCCTGGCGACCGACCCGCCGTACGGCGTCAGTCTCGACCCGACCTGGCGCGAC
Organism: Candidatus Limnocylindria bacterium; assembly: GCA_035513775.1. Taxonomy (GTDB): domain Bacteria; phylum Chloroflexota; class Limnocylindria; order Limnocylindrales; family CSP1-4; genus UBA5189. The sequence goes on along the minus strand of DATKBR010000034.1, from coordinate 26,859 downwards.
GGCGTGTACAACGAACTCGGCCCGGCCGAGCGGCCGTACATGAGCAGGACCGACGGCCACCGCAACACCACGCTCTCGGGCGACACTCGGGCGATCGGGCTTGACCCAATGGTTCACAAGGCTCCAGCGCGGTAGCCCGTCGCGCTCGCGGACCTCCAGATACTGGATGATCCGACCATCGGCTCGGATCACCGAGCCGTCGTCCCAGCGCATGGACATCTCGCTCGGCCGGAGCGCCAGGCCGTGCTTTGCCGCGTTGTAGAGCGCGGCTCTGTCGAGGAACTGACCGGCAAAGCCGCGCAGGTAGCCCTCGATGTTGACGAGGCTCCTGTGCCACGGCTCCGGGTTCACCTTGCCGCCCGTGAGCTTGCCCGGGTCGTCCGTCAGGTCTCCCCTCCTGGAGATCGACGAAAACTGGCCTTCCTGTCGTTGCACCGCCTGTCGATCACCCCTCGGCGCTGTTGACAACGATGCTAGGGTGTGGACGTCTCTCAGTTGGGGTCGTTGGACGTCTCATGTATGGCCGGAACACTCCGGGCACGGCAATCGAGGGCGAGCCTTCGCTCCTACACAGACGTGTCAAGCGCGACCTTCTCCACGCTGTACGGTCGGGCAAACTTCAGGCGAGACTGCCGTCAGAGGAGCAGCTGGCTCGCGATTTTGGCGCGAGCCGCACGACGCTACGTAACGCATTGCTGGAACTCGCGCGCGACGGCATAGTCGTACGCCGACACGGGATCGGCACGTTCGTGGTCGACGGGCGACGGACCGTCATGAACCCGCTGTCCAGACTTCAGAGTCTCAGCAGCATGATCGCTGATTCCGGGTTCGTTCCATCCGTCAGCGCGATCTCCGTGAGGGCACGGGTACGCAACCCCACCGCGGCACGCGCCCTCGGTCGCTTGGACGATGCCCGCCTGACGGCCATTCGGCGGACCTTTCGGGCCGACTTGAAGCCCGCCGCAGTACTCACGGAGTTCATCCCACCGTCAAAGGCCTTGTCGGAGATCTTGGCTACGTTCGACGGCAATACGCTTCCCCTTCTTGATCGGCTATACGGCCGGGTTGAACGGGCAGTGGCCACGGTGACTGCCGTGAATGCCGGCCGCACCGTGGCCCGTGAGTTGGGGATCTCCGCGTCGGCGGCTGTTGTGCGCATCACCCAGGTAGCCATGAGTACAGCGGGGCAGGCGCTGGCCTACACCGACGGCTACCTGGTACCGGAAGTGTTCACGTTGAGCGTGGTGCGTCAACGCGAATAGACGGAGGGTAATCTCGATGCGTGGTTTTTGGGACTTTCGTGGCGGCTTCACGTCGATGGCGATCGTGCTCATACCGATTACCATTGCGATCAACACCGGCCTCCACTTCATCACCGTGGCACTGAATCTGCCGATCTACCTCGACACGATCGGCACAATCCTGGCTGCAATTCTCGCTGGGCCATGGGTAGCGGCTGTCGTTGGCCTCCTTACAAATGTCGTCATCGGGCTCGTGACGACGCCGACCGCCATCCCGTACGGGCTCACGAACGCCGCGATTGGCATCACAGCTGGCGCCCTTGTGTACTTCGGCTTGTACAGGCACATCTGGGGAGCCGCTGTCGCCGGGCTCGTCTTGCCCCTAGTTGGCGCGACGATCTCGGCACCCATCACCGTCGTTGTCTTCGGCGGGGCCTCCGGGACGGGTTCGGACGCCGTCACGGCGTTCTTCCTGGCAACGGGCGACACCCTGGTCGGCGCGGTCCTCAAGGCCGGCTTCCTCGTCGCGCTGATCGACAAGATGATCAGCTCGATCTTTGCGTACCTGGTAGCCAAGAACATTCCCTCGACGTACATGGCGAAGTTCCCGGGAGTGACGCGCGATCGGAAGCCCGCCGTAGCTTGAGCGGGCATCAATGGCCGGCCCGACGCGACTGCTCTTCCAGCCCGGCGGCTCGCTGATCCACCGCGTCCATCCGGCGACGAAGTTGCTGTATGCGGTCGCCATGACCGCATACGGCATCGTCCTCGATCAGGTTCTGCCGCTACTGGCGCTCGCCGGACTTTCCGTTCTGGTGATCGCTGTCGGCGGGGTGTTCCGAGCGTTCGTGAGGACGACGTTTCGGTACCTCGTCGTGTTGTTCGTCTTTCTGTTCATCATCCGGGGCCTCTTCTACGACCCGGGTGGCGCGGAGACCTTTTCTGTCGGCCCGCTCGACCTAAAACCGGCAGGAGTGGTCTTCGCGGTGGAGATGAGTTTGAGGATTACCGCCATGGTAGGGGCCTTCCTGGCGGTAATCCTGACGACGCATCCGGCCGACCTCGTCCAGGCCATTGAGCAGCTTGGTGCATCACCCCGTGTTGGTTACATCGTGCTTGCCACGCTGCAACTGACCCCGGAGATGGTCGACCGCGCTCGCCGGATCATGGACGCACAGCGGTCCCGTGGCCTTCGTACCGAAGGCTCGCTGCTCATACGGACGAGGGGCCTGTTCCCCCTGGTCGCTCCGCTCTTTTACGGGTCCCTGATGAGCGTCGAGGCGAAGGCGATGGCACTCACCGCTCGCGGGTTCTTCAGCCAGCGCAAGAAGACCCATATTCGCTCTCTCGGAATGTTCGCCTGGGAACCAGGATTCCGAATTGCGCTCGTGGCGCTGCTGCCGATCCTGATCGGCTTCCGGGTTGCCGGTTGGCTCTAGAGCTCGAGCACACGACCTTCACCTACGCCGGGGCGACGCAGCCGGCGATAACAGACGTCAGCCTACGATTGGAGGCCGGCCAGTTCTACGGGATCATCGGTTCCACCGGCGCTGGGAAGAGCTCCCTGTGCAATCTGCTGACTGGGATTGCACCGCACTTCCTCAAAGGCGAGCTCGGCGGCGAGGTTCGAATCGAGGGTGTCAGCACCACGCAGCTTTCCATGGAGGAACTCGTAACCCGCGTGGGCTACGTCTTCCAGAACCCATTCGACCAGCTCAGCCACGTCACGTACAGCGTGGAAGAAGAGGTCGCTTTCGGTCTTCAGAATCTGGGCATCGAGGTGGGGGAAATCCGAACTCGCGCGGAGTGGGCTCTCAAGGTGCTCGGCATCGCGGACCTGCGTGACCGGTTCCCGCTAGACCTGTCCGGTGGCGAACTCCAGCGACTCGCCGTGGCATCCATATTGGCCATGAAGCCATCCGTGCTGGTGCTCGACGAGCCCACCTCGCAGCTCGATCCGCAGGGAACGCGGGAGGTCTTCGAGGCAGTCGCCGCGATGCGGGGTTCGGGGCTGACTGTCGTCATGGTCGAGCACAAGATCGAGCTCCTGGCGACGCACGTTGACGAATTGCTCGTCATGCAGCGTGGGAGGCTGGTCGCACAGGGAAGCCCACGACAAGTTCTCAGCGACCCATCGGTCCAGGACTGGGAGATCGAGCGTCCACAGCTTGCCGAGCTGGCCTTGCGGCTTGGTCGCACTGAGGCAGCTGGTCCTCTGCCATTCGGGGTTGAGGAATTCCTGGTCGCCGTCAACTTGGGGCCCAAGGATGTTCATTGAAGTCCGCGACCTTGTTCACCGTTATCCAACTGGCACCTTGGCCCTGGACCATGTGAACCTAGGCATCGATGGGGGCGAGGTCTTGGCGATTATCGGCCAGAACGGTTCCGGGAAGACCACCCTCGTAAAGCATCTGAACGGCCTGCTCCGGCCCACCGACGGAGCCGTATGCCTGAATGGGGAGGACATTCGCGAACGGCCGATCTCAGAACTGGCCCGCACGGTCGGGTTCGCCTTTCAGAATCCGGATGACCAGATCTTCCGCGGCAGCGTTCGCGAGGAGGTCTCCTTCGGTCCCGAGAACATCGGGTTCGAGCGCGCCGAGCTCACTGACGCGGTCGATGCCGCATTGGAGGCACTTGGATTGGCGAGCTACCGCGACGACCATCCGTACACCTTGAGTCCAGCGTTGCGCAAGCTGGTCAGCATCGCCGGGGTCTATGCGATGCGGTCGGACGTTCTGGTTCTCGACGAGCCAACCACAGGGCAAGACCTGAAGGGCGTGCGTAGGATTGAACGGCTCATCGAGTCGGCGCGCTCACGCGGTACGACGGTGATCGTCGTGACCCACGACATGGCCTTTGTGGCTCGCAACTTCGGTCGGGTCGTCGTGATGGCGGACGCGCATGTGCTTGATGACGGGCCGCCAGCCACCGTCTTCTGGAATCTTGACGCGCTGGTCGCAGCTGGGTTGGAGGCGCCTGCGGTGGCAAGACTCAGCCAGCAGCTCGAGGGTCCGCCGTTTCTCACGATTGCCGACGCTGAACTGAGACTCAAGAGCCGCCTCTCCGCCGAGGCTGGTCGCCACAGTGGAGAGGAGCGACGTCCATGAACCGGCGGGCGAACAAGGTGGTCGTGATTGGGCTCGATGGTGCGGTGCCCACGCTGATCCGCGAATGGTCCGATGCTGGGCACCTGCCGACGCTCCGCAAGCTCATGGACAACGGGACATATGCGCCTGCCCGCTCCATCCTCCCAGGCGTAACCCCGATCAACTGGGCATCGATCGCAACTGGTGCGTACCCGAGTACGCACGGCATCCCTGACTTCGATGTGCATCTGCCAGGCGAACCCTTGGACCAGGGTCACGATGCATTCGACTCGCGCCTGATCGAGGCCGAGTTCTTGTGGGAAGCGGCCGCCCGTGCGGGACGTCGGTGCATCGTGATGAATTTTCCGGGCGGCTGGCCGCCGCGCGACGAACGGGTCGACTGGGTCGGGGGCATCGGGTCTCCCGCGAGCGAGAGCCCGCTCCAGATCAGCCCGAGCCACTACTACGTACCGGCGCCTCCCGTGCCGCGCGACGCAATCTTGGTCCGCGACGGCAGTGTCAAGCTGTGTCCGATGGAGCGCCCCGGTGGGCCCTCCTTTCAAGCAAGCTGGCGCGAACACTCGATCTTGCTCGAAGCCGATGACGGCGATTCCCTTGAGGTCCGAGAAGGCGAGTGGACGGTTTGGCGGCACGCCCGCTTCGAGCGGGAGGACGTCCAGATTGAAGGCACCTACCGGATGCGAGCCACCCGGACGACCGATGGAGTTCTGGGTCTGTATTGCTCGCAGATTTATCCCACGTCGGGCTACACGGCGCCAAGCGCCCTCGGTACTGAGATCGCGGCTGAGGTAGGTCCGTATATGGACTACTGCGGCGCACGGGGATTTGACCGCGGGTGGGTCGACGCCGACGTGATGCTCGAGGAGGCCGAGTACAAACTCACGGCGATGGCCGCGAGCATCGCCAGCCTGCATGCGAGGCATGACTATGAGCTCGTCTTCGTGAAGACACACCTACTCGATCACTTGCAGCATGCATTCTGGGGTGGATTCGACCCGTTGTCGCCGTGGTACGGGTCGGGCGACGCTGACGAATATGAGCGGCTGCTTCGCGCCGGCTATGTGCTTGCTGACGCCTTTGTGCGGCGGGTGGTTGAAGGGCTGGGGCCCGATTGGAGCGTCGTCATCGTCTCCGACCATGGTCAACTGCCGCATCTGAAGGCGATGTCCCCCAACAACGTCCTCAGAGCAGCCCGTTTGCTTACCGCTACCGTTGACGAAGATGGGCCGCACGTGGACTGGTCCAAGACGAAAGCGTATGCGGCGACCGCCCTTGGCCACGTCTATGTGAACCTGGCAGGCCGCGATCCGCACGGCATCGTCCGGCCCGAGGAGTACGAATCCGCCCAAGCGGCAATCCAAGACGCGCTTCTGGCCGTGCGCGACCCGGAGTCGGGCGAGCGCGTCGTCGAGCTAGCGATTACCAAGCGAGAGGCGGCAGTCTTGGGGCAGGGAGGCGACCGCGCAGGCGACGTGATCTATGCCATGCGGCCGGGCTACAGTGGGGACACCAACTGGTTCCCTCTGACGCCAGACGGCCTGACGGTCGTTCCCGTAGGACCGCACCACAAGATCGACGCCGACTTCGGGGATCGGAAGTTCATCGCCGGGAAGTTCGCGAGTGTCCATGGCTGCAGCCTCCCGACCGTGTCGCTTGGGCGCGGGACGGAACTGGCAACGCTGATCCTCTCAGGACCGGGCATTCGCTCCGGGTACGAACCAATCCATTACCCTGAACTCGTCGATGTCGCGCCGACGATCGCTGAGTTGCTCGACCTGCCTATGCCTCGGACATCCGAAGGCCGAGTCCTCCACGATGTCTTTGACTCCGAAGGTTGAGCTTGAAGGTCATTTTCGTCGCTCAACATCTCACGCATGCCAGGAGGCCTTGCCGAGCCCCGAGCGGCGCGTGAATGGGGACTCGTCTGGCACGTGGCGCTCGTGGCGATAGGCCGACGTAGGCGGCCGACACCCGCCACCTACGCGCACGGATTGGTGCTGGCGCTGCCTGAAAAGGTTGCAATGGCGCGCCCGACAGGATTCGAACCTGCGACCTTCGGCTCCGGAGGCCGACGCTCTATCCACTGAGCTACAGGCGCGCGGCGTGTGAACTGTTTCGTGCTCAAGTAGAGCGTAGAACCAAGCTCTTGCCGTCCACCGGCGTTGGCCACAAATGCGTGCAGAGCATGAAACTCGCCGAACTCTGCCAGCCCGGAATCAGCACATAACCCAGCGCCGACCCGCATCATACCCCCGACTCCACATCGGCTCGACCAGCCCGTCGCGAGCCGCCGGCCTACGCGATCGACGACGCCATCCACTCGTATCGACGCTCATCGAGACGGCTGACCGCCCGAACTGGGCCCCGGTCCCTTCTCCGCGCGGGGAAATCGGAGGTTCACACTCGCTTGTGCCGCAGCTCGAGTCGACCGATCGAGCTGGGCAGCGACGGGAGCGACCTGATTGCTCCGTCCCCTGCGTCGAGTCCGAGCAGGGTTCTCATCGCGAGCAGCGGCGCGCCGGCAGCCCACGCCTGGGGCCGCGAGGCGGTTGGGTACTCCACCGGCACGGACGTGACCTCGCGGTCGAAGCCGGCGAAGACCTCGGGCAGCCGGTACTCGAACGCCTCCGCGGCCTCGAACAGCGCCCACGCGAGCCGGCTCGCATCCTTGCGGAAGCCGTACCGCCGGAGCCCTTCGGCGACGATCGCGGTGTCGTGCGGCCACACCGTCCCGTCGTGGTACTCGATCGGGCTGTACCCCGCGTCGTGGCTCGACATCGTGCGGACGCCCCAGCCGCTGAACATGTCCGGCGCGATCAGCCGATCACGCAGCGCCCGCGCTCGCCTCTTCGGCACGATGCCGCTCCAGAGCAGGTGCCCGACGTTAGAGGTCAGGGCATCGACCGGGCGCTTGTCCCCGTCGAGTGCGAGCGCATAGTGGCCTCGGGAGTCGAGCCAGAAGTCGCGATTGAAGCGCCCCCGGAGCGCCGCGGCATCTCGCTCCAATCGTTCGGCGAGCGCGTCGTCGCCCCAGCAAGTCCGTGCGAGTCGCGCCGCGCGACGGCGGGCGTCGTAGGCGTAGCCCTGGATCTCGCACGTCGCGATCGGTGGCTCGGCGGGCTGTCCATCCGCGAAGAGAATTGAGTTCCACGAGTCCTTCCAGCCCTGGTTCCGGAGGCCCTTGGCGGAGCGCGTCTGGTACTCGAGGTAGCCGTCGCCGTCCGGATCCCCCGGGCCCTCGATCCACGCGAGGGCGGCTCGGGCGGCCGGCTCCAGCCGACGAACGAGCTCGCGTTCGCCGGTCCAGCGCTCGTACTCGTCGAGCAGGATGAGGAACAACGGTGTCGCGTCGTGGCTGCCGTAGTAGGCCGAGTGCGGCGTCACGTCGAGCGTCGCCAGCCAGCCGCGTCGGACCTCGTGGACGATCTTGCCCGGCTCGGCGTCGCGGAAGTCATCACGTTCTGTCGCCTGCAGCTCGCTCAGCGCCTCGAGAGTGGTCGCCGCGAGGTGCGGCTGGAACGGCAGCGCCATGTAGGCCGTGATCAGGCTGTCCCTGCCGAAGAGCGCCATGAACCACGGCAGTCCCGCTGCCGGCAGCGACCAACTGAGGTCTGGCAGAGGGCGGAACCGGAGCGCCGCAAGGTCGACCAGGCTCCGGCGATAGGTGTGGGCCACGAGGTCTGTGTCCGTGTCCAGGCGGGGCGCATCGGCCAACCAGCCCTCGAGGCTTCGCGGCAGCTGCGGCTGCAACTTGCCGAAGCCGCCGTGGCCGGTCCGCGGTCCGTGCCGTTCGCCCTCGATGATGCTGGAGATGTCGAGGCACGTCTCCCACTCCCCGCGAGGCGGCAACGTGATCTCGAAATGCAGCCGGTCCTGCTCGGCCCGGCCGTCGGCGCTCCATTCGATGAGCGTCCCCCGACGAGCCCCTCGCCGCTCATGCCACAGCGTCAGCTCGCGCTCGCCGAGCTCGGTAGTCGTCGTCGAGCCCGGACCTCCAGCGGGCTCCTTGAGCTCGAAGATGTCAGCGAAGTCGCTCCCAAAGTGAAGTTCGAGGCCGACGTGCTGCTCGACCTCGGAGTGGTTTCGGACCCAGAGATCCTCATGAACGCCGCCGGCGACGATCCGGTCGCGCTGGACGGAGATCGGCGGGTTGGCGCCGATGCGCGTGATCGCCGGCGTCCCGAAAACGCGGGCCGAGTAGTAGTCGACGACCCGGCTCGTCAGCACCTGCATCGGCGAGCCGTCGATCGACAGCGTCCACGTCGAGAGATGACGAACGTCCTGGAAGAAGAAGCCCGTCGTCCCTCCGCCCGGCACGTTGCCGGCCTCATCCGAGACAAAGAACGTGCTGCCATCGAGGACGACCAGATCGGCGCGCATGGGCCATTCTGCCTCGAAATCTGACCCGTCGGCACCAGCCGCGGCGGGCGCGGTGCGCCGGCCGTGCTCGTCGCGCGACCGAACTCACGGCGAGCCTCGCGTCGGGCGTGACCGAGATCCACCACGCGCACGTCGTTCGTGACGCCGACGGCGACGAGCACTACGGCGATGTCGTGGTGAGCGACCCGTAAGACAGCGCGGCTAGACTTGAGTTCGAGGGTCGAGGACCGGAGGCCTGAGCGGCGCCGACGGATCGGCCTGATCGCTCAAGGGCAAAGCGTGGACACCGACACCGACCGCGGCGACGCACTCGTCCTTTTCGGCGCCACGGGCAATCTCGCGCGCAAGAAGATCTTTCCGTCGCTACACCGGCTCGCCGGACGGGAGAGGCTCGGGATGCCGGTCATCGGCGTCGCCCGATCGGCGCTGACCGATGTCGCGCTCGCCGAGCGGGTACGCGACGCCCTCGCGCAAGCCGATCGGTCGGCGGACGACGAGGTGTTCCGTGAGCTTGCCGGCTCGCTTGGCTATGTCAGCGGAAACTACGAGGACCCGACGCTCTACGACCGCCTGGCGGCGCGCCTGGCCGGGACGCGCCGGCCGCTCTTCTATCTCGCCATCCCGCCGGCTCAGTTTCCCGATGTGATCCGGGGCCTCGTTCGTGTCGGTCTCCACCGGACAGGGAGGATCGTCGTCGAGAAGCCGTTCGGCCGGGACCTGGCGTCGGCGCAGGCCCTCAATGCCTTCCTTCGGGACCATTTCCCGGAGTCGTCCGTCTTCCGGATCGACCACTTCCTGGGTAAGGAGCCCGTCCAGAACCTCCTCGTGTTCCGCTTCGCGAACACCCTGCTCGAGCCGGTCTGGAATCGCCGCTACGTGTCGAGCATCCAGATCACCCTGGCCGAGTCGTTCGGGGTGGAGGGCCGCGGCGCGTTCTACGAAACTGTCGGGGCGCTGCGCGACGTCGCCCAGAACCACCTCCTCCAGATGCTCGCGCTCATCGGCATGGAGCCGCCGGTCTCTGAAGACGCCGATTCGCTGCGCGACGAGAAGGTCAAGCTCTTCAAGGCGATCCGGCAGCTTGACCCGACAGACATCGTCCGCGGCCAGTACCGGGGCTACCGCGATGAGTCGGGCGTCGCGCCAGACTCCGACGTCGAGACGTACGTCGCCCTCCGCCTGGAAGTCGATTCGTGGCGATGGGCGGGGGTGCCCTTCTTCGTCCGGGCTGGCAAGGCCCTCGCGACGACGGCCACGGAGGCGATCATCGAGTTCCAGCCGCCGCCGCGCCTGCTGTTCTCCGACCGCGATTGCCCGCCGCCGCACCCGAACCACCTCCGCTTCCGCTTCAAGCCCGACGACTCGATCTCGATCACGATGCAGGCCAAGGCGCCGGGCAGCCGTCTGATCAGCCGGCCGGTCGACCTGGTCGTCTCAGGCGAGCACGCGCTCGGGGAGGGACCCGAGCCCTACGAGCGGCTCATCGACGACGCACTCGATGGTGATGCCCGCCTGTTCGCCCGTGCGGACGGGGTCGAGCAGGAGTGGCGGATCGTCGAGCCGGCACTCCGTGCAGCCGACCCGGTCCAGCTCTACGATCCCGGCAGCTGGGGCCCGGCGGCGGCCGATCGTCTCGTCGTCGACCACGACGGCTGGCGGCCCTGCGGATAGTCGCGCATCAGGAAGCCATTCGGATCGTGAGCCCGGCAACGGACGAGGATGCGGTTGCTCAGGCCGCGCTCGACGCGGCAGATCGTGGCCGCCCCGCGCTCGTCGGTCGCCGGCAGGAAGTCGACGAGCGGCATGAGCAGCACCGACGGGGTCGGCAAGTTCAGACACGACCATGCTGAAGCCTCGAATGTCCTCGGTCCGCGTCTTGGCGCCGGCATCCCCGGGGCGCCCCCGATGGAGGCCCCGGGGATGGGCGCTTGACCTTCATCCCGTGTCGAAGGTCTAGGGTGGACGCTGCCGGCGAAGGGATCGGGACCGACGTCCTCCCGGCGCCGCTCCCATAGTCAAAGGAGGTCTGATCGAAAATGGCCGAGACGAAGAACCGAGGCCGGGAAATGGTTCGCTGGGCCAGTGGCCTGAACGTGCTGGCCGGGATGTGGCTGATCGCCGCGCCGTTCGGCGTCGCCTATCGACCTCGAAAGGAGATCCACCGATGATCGACCAGTTCCCGATTCACGCCACCGTCGCCGCCTCTGACCTGAAACGGGCGCGAGCCTGGTACGCGGACAAGCTCGGCCTCACGCCCGAGCAGGAGGACGGCGGCCTGTGGTTCCGCTTCGAGGGCGATACCTGGCTGCTCGTCTACGAGACCGAATCGGCCGGGACCGCGAAGAACACGGTCGCCGGCTGGACGGTCAAGGACATCGAGTCCGTGATGGCCAAGCTCCGCGAGCGGGGGGTCGAGTTCGAGGAGTACGACATGCCCGGCATGAAGACCGAGAACGGCCTGGCTACCTTCGAGACCGCCAAGACCGCCTGGTTCAAAGACAGCGAGGGCAACACCTTCGAGCTGAGCGAAACGCTAGGGACCTGACCAGCATGCAGACCTATGACCTTGTGATCATCGGCGCCGGTGAGGCGGGGCAGGCCGCCGCGCACCTGGCACGCCACCGGGGGGCCAGCGTGGCGGTCGTCGAGCGCGAGCTGTTCGGCGGCTCGTGCCCGTACTGGGCGTGCATGCCGTCCAAGGCGCTGCTCCACGCGGCGGCGGTTCATGCCGCGGGCGGCGACTACGCGTGGCCACGCGCCTCCGACTTCCGCGACTGGATGATCAAGCGCGAGGGCACCGACTGGCCCGATGATTCAAGCCACGTCGAGAGCCTGGAGAAGGCCGGGGCGGCGGTCTTTCGGGGTACCGGCCAGATCGACGGTCCGGGCCGGGTCACCGTCGCCTCCGACGGGGCCGAGCAGGACGGGGACGAGCAGCAGGTCCTCGGCGCGCGGGCGATCCTGGTCGCGGTCGGGACCCACTCCACGGTGCCCGACGACATCGAGGGCCTCGACCAGATCGAGCCGTGGACCAACCGCCAGGCCACCACGACCCGCGAGCTGCCACGCAGCTTGGTCATCCTGGGCGGCGGGCCTACCGGCGTCGAGATGGCGCAGGTCTACGCCCGCTACGGGGTGCCGACGGTGCTCGTCTCCAGCTCCGAGCGCATCAACCCCAGCGACCATCCGCGCAGTTCGGCCGTGCTGGACGAGAGACTGCGCGCCGAGGGCGTCGACATCCGCACCGGGACGCGCGCGGTCGCCGTGCGCGCCCGAGGCGGCGCCGGCGCTGCCCACGCCGTCGAGTTGGAGAACGGCTCCGCCGTCACCGGTCACGAAGTCCTGTTGGCGGTCGGGCGCACCGCCCCGCTGGCGGGCCTGGGTCTCGAGACCGTCGGTGTCACGCCCGACGCTGACGGTCGGCTGCACCCGGACGAGCGGCTGCGGATTGCCGAGAACGTCTACGTCGCCGGCGATCCCGCCGGGCCCGAGATGCATACCCACCTGGCCGTCTACCAGGGCGAGATTGCGGCCCGCATCGCGCTCGGCGAGGACGTGCGGCCCGATCACCGCGCCATCCCACACGCGATCTACACCGATCCGCAGGCCGCCGGCGTCGGCCTGCAGCTCGACGACGCGCTGGCGCAGGGGCTGGACGCGTTCGAGGAGACGGCCGACTATGCCACCACCGCGCCGGGCTTCATCGCCGAGGCGGCCGGTCACGTCACGATCGTGGCCGACCGAGGCGCGCGGGTCCTGCTCGGTGCATTCATCGCCGCGCCGGGTGCCGCCGAGGCGATCGGCGAGGCGGTGCTGGCCGTGAAGCTCCGCGTCCCGCTCGAGCAGCTGGCCGACACGATCCACCCCTTCCCGACGACACTGCGGATCATGGGCAGCCTCTTCGCCAAGGCGGCCGCCAGGAGTACGGGAGGATAGCCAGCGGTCATTGCCGTGCGCGCGCTGGCGGCGCAGTCGGAGCGACAGTGAGCTGGTAGCGTCGTGCCTAGTTGTCGGTTGGCTGCGACGCCCCGTTGGTTTGCCGCTTGACCGACAGCAGCGCGAGGATCCGCGACGGATCGAGATCGATGCGGCTGACGTCGATCTCGCAGCCGCAGCCTGGACGGCAGCGCGCCGGTCCGGCCGCACCCGCTAACCCGCGGTGCACGTCGTCCAGCTGGTCACGGAAGACGATGAGTTCCGCTACGAGGTGCCGGACGTCGGCGAGACGGGCCCTGACCGAGGCAGCGAGTTGATCGCGGGTCAAGCGACAGTCATCCTGCCGCCAGCCGTCGACCAGGCTGCGGATCTGGTCCAGCGACAGCCCGAGACGTTTCGCGCGGGCGATGAACTCGAGCTCGATGCACGCGGAGACCGCCCGGCATCCTGGCCGGGGCCGCGGCGTTGGCGGCCAGCGACCGGTCACCGTGACGAGGCGACCAATCCGCGGAGCTGGGGGACGAGCCGGCTGGCTGGCCGACATCGCTCCGCACCTGGGCTTCGGCCTCGCGACGGTCGTCGCGTATCGGCCCCTCCGCTTCGCATAGAGGGTGAGGTCGCGTCGTTCGGCGACTCCCGCGTCGGCTCGCTCGAAATGGCCGCGCGGTCGCCTCAGCGGCGAGTGCGGGGGCTACATCCGCCTGGCGCGACTCATGATCAACCCACTGGCCAGCATCAGAACGGCGAGGGCGATCATGCCGCCGTCCCAGGTCATGGACCTCATCGAGCCGCCCGAAATCGTGGCCGCCACGAACTGATTTCCGATCATGACCGCTGCCCACAGCACCATGAGCGGCCCGCCGAGGCGACCGAGACGTTCGGCCAGCGGCGTGAGCAGCACGGTCCCGTGGGCGAGCGCGACGACGCCGATGAGGAGCATGACCGAGTCGTTCATAGGCATGGCGCCCATGCCGCCGATCGTAGAGGCGATCGAGTAGATGCCGGACACGATGGCGATCGTGCTGGCATAGAGGCGCGTGTCGGCAGTCAGGCTCATATCGGCGCTCCTCGCGGCCCGAAGAAGATGATCAGCACTCCCACGAAACAGACCGCCGCGCCGAGCAGGTCCCAACCGTCGGGCCGGAAGCCGTCGACCACGTATCCCCATGCCAGCGCCATGACGACAAAGATCCCTCCGTATGCCGCATACACCCGCCCGAAGTGGGAATCGGCCTGGAAGGTGACGATCACGCCGTAGCTGACGAGGACGAGCGCGCCGAGCAGGCCGAACGGCCACGGGCGCGACTCGCGCAGGAACTGCCATACCAGCCAGCCGCCGCCGATCTCTGCGAGGCCGGCGAGGACGAACAGGGCGAGGGCGCGCGTGAGCTCCGGCACGTCCCTACGGTAGCGGCTCGGGTGGCGGGGGAGCTTGCGCCCTGCGCCGCTTGCGGGCCACCGCAGCCCGCCGGCCGTCACCTCTACGGAACCGCCAGCCGCGGCCACGAAGCAGCAGTCTGCGGACTCCGGGCGAGCTACGCGGATTCGAGCGCGACGACGGCCGGCCCGTTAGCGGCGATCAGAACTTCACGCGGTCGAGGACGCCCTGGCCGAGCACGAGGAGGCTCTCCAGCTCCTGAACCGACGGCGTCTCTGTCCAGTCCGTGCCCAGCAGGATGGTCACGGCCTTGCCGCTGACGTCGACGGAGATCAACGTGAACCGTTCGCCGGGCTACGCTTTCCAGACCCCCCGGCATCGAGTAGCGCCGCCTCGGCGCCGGCGAGGCCCTACACGCCGCGAGCACGCCGTCCTGGACGTCGATGCTCACTTTCCGGCCAGCTCCCGGCCTTCGCGACCGGCGCTTGACAGGGCAGTCATACAACCATATGGTTGTACCAATGCAGGTGCTGCCACTCCAGCCAGTAGTCATCGACCGGGTCCTCGGCGCGCTCGCCGATGCCACCCGGCGGGACATCCTGCGTCGCGCGATGGCCGGCCAAAAGGGCGTGGCCGAGCTCGCCGCCCACTACCCGATGAGCTTCGCGGCCGTGCAGAAGCATGTCGCGATCCTCGAGGGTGCCGGGCTGGTATCGAAGGAGCGGACCGGGCGCCGCAAGGTGGTCCGGACCGAGATGGAGGGGCTGCGGGTCGCCCAGCGGCTGCTCGACCAGTACGAGGAGCTGTGGCGCGGGCGAATCGACCGAATGATCAGCCTGATCAGCGAAGAGAAGGAGTACGACGCATGACCGTGACCGCCGTTCGCAAGGACCCAGCCGCCCTGACGATGACCCTCACCGCGGAGTTCGACGCCTCGCCGGAGCGCGTCTGGCAGCTGTGGGCCGACCCTCGCCAGCTCGAGCGCTGGTGGGGCCCGCCGACCTACCCCGCGACCGTCACCAGCCACGACCTGGCTCCCGGCGGCCGGGTCGAGTACTACATGACCGGCCCCGAGGGCGACCAGCCGCGCGGCTACTGGGACCTCGTCGAGGTGGACCCGCCGAAGCGGCTCGCGTTCCTCGACAGGTTCGCCAACGCCGATGGCTCACCGAACGACGAATTCCCGGGCTCCGAGGGGACCGTCACCATTGAGGCGATCGGCGACGGCCGCACGCGGATGGAGATCCTGAGCCGCTTCCCGAGCACGGAGGCGATGGAGCAGCTCGTCGCCATGGGCATGGAGCAGGGCCTGACCGAGGCGGTCGGCCAGATCGACGCCATCCTCGCGGAGGACGCGGTCGCCACCAGCTAGCGGCACGCGACCCTTCGCCCATCATTCGCGCCGCCAATCATTCGCGCCGGCCGTCCGCCACTGCAGACGGCCGGCGCATCCGAACCAGGAGATCGAGCATGACGGCCACCACCGCCTCGACTACGACCCAACCCTCGACGCTCCCGGTGCGACCCTCACCTACGACGTCAGCCGCAACGCCGATTCCGGCGAGCCGCCGCTGATGCTGATCGGCTCGCCGATGGCCGCGGCGGGATTCACGACGCTCATGGGCCACTTCCCGGCCGGATCCCGCGATGTTCGGGCTTCCGGGGGAGGACAACGGCGATCGCAGCGATCCGCTGCTGGCCGGGAACATGGGGACCGGGCCGATGTACGAGCTCGACCACGAGGCGCTTCGAGCGGCCTCCACGCGGATCGTGCTCGCCGCCGGCGTCGAGTCCGAGGGCATCCTGCCGTACCGCGGCGCCTTCTCCGTTGCCGAGCGGCTCGGGCCAGGACGTGGTCATCTTCCCCAGCGGCCACGGCGGCTTCATGGGCGGCGAATACGGCCAGACGGGCCAGCCGGAGGCATTCGCGGCCCAGCTCCGCGAGGTGCTCGCCGCGGGCTGAACCGGCGGCCCGACGACGACCGGGAGCACACCGGCAGCTCCCACTCGCCGGGCACGCCGCGAAGGGCGCGCTCCGACCTCCTGGAGCTCGGCTTGACCGGCGCTTCGGGCGACGCCTACGATGCGGCGCCCACGTCGGCCCAGCGCCGACGGTCCCAGGTGACGCTCCCGGGGCTTCCACCCCGAGCGACGGCATGGTCATGTTCCGTGTCGCGGAGGTGACGCCATGACCAGCCAAGCGACGGCCGACCTTCTGGCCGAGGTCCAGGCCCTCATCCACGAGCGCGAGCGCGACGGCGTCCTCGGCCTTGCAGAGCGGGTCGACGCTGCGGAGTGGGCGGACCTGGTCCCGCAGCTCGAGCCGAACGAGGTCGCCGTCCTCATCCAGTGGCTCCCGGACGAGGAGATCGCGCTCATCCTCGAGGAGCTGCCTCCGTCCGAGGCGGCGCGGATCCTGCGCACGCTGTCGGCGCCCGAGGCGGGCCACCTGCTCGGCGAGATGGACCCGGACGACGCGGCGGACGTCGTCGAGCTGCTGCCGCGGTCGGCCGTCGACGAGATCCTGGTCCGGATGTCGCCGGAGGAGGCGGCCGAAATCCGCGAGCTGTCCGTCTACGAGCCAGACACGGCCGGCGGGATCATGACGCCCGCCTACGTTGCGGTGGCCAAGGACGCCACGTCGGCGCAGGGGATCGCCGCGATCCGCCGCCTGGTGGACGAGGCCGAGACGGTCAACTACATCTACGTCGTCGACGACGAGCGGCATCTGCTCGGCGTCCTGTCGCTGTACCGGCTCCTCCTGAGCCCGGACGACACCCCGGTGTCGGAGCTCATGGCTCCATCGACCGTGCGCGTCCGCGCCTCGGCGGACCAGGAGACCGCGGCGCGACTCCTGACGGACCGCAACCTGCTGGCGATCCCGGTGGTCGACGACGACGACCGCCTGATCGGGATCATCACCGAGGACGACGTCGCGGACGTCATCGAGGCCGAGGCGACGGAGGACATCGAGCGCCTCGGCGGTTCGCAGCCGTTGAACCTGCCATACCGACTGGCGAGCGTGCCGCTCCTCGTCCGCAAGCGCGTCGGCTGGCTGATGCTGCTGTTCATCGCGCAGGGCTACACGGGCACGGTGCTCCAGAACTTCGAGGGCGAGCTGGCGGCGGTGGTCGCCCTGAGCTTCTTCATCCCGCTGCTGATCGGCACCGGCGGCAACGTCGGCAGCCAGACCGTCACCCTCGTCGTGCGCGCGATGGCCCTGGGCGAGGTCGCCATGCGGGACATCGGCTGGCTCGTTTTCAAGGAGCTGCGCGTCGGGCTGGTGATGGGCCTGGTGATGGGCGTGGCCGCGATCGGCCAGGCATGGTTCCTGGGGGTCTCGAGCGACATCGCGACGGCGGTTTCGATCGCGGTCATCGCCATTTGCGTCTGGGCGGCGACGGTCGCCGCCGCGCTGCCCCTGATCCTGCGCCGGGCCGGGGCGGACCCCGCCGTCGTCTCTGCGCCGCTGATCTCCACGCTCGTCGACGGCACCGGGCTGATCATCTACTTCGAGATCGCCCGGATCGTGCTCGGCCTGTAAGAGGCCCCTAAGAGGCCCGCGTAGGGGCTCCGCGCGAGGGCGGCGGCGTGGGCGATCGCGGATCAGGCGGCGCTCGCGCCCTGGATCTCGACCAGGAAGTACGTCCCGACCGCGCGAATGTGGGGCCGGGCGACCCGGTAGATGAGGTTGCCGGGGAAGACGTGCTGCCCGGTCGCGGCGATCGCCTGGTCGCGCGCCTCGCCGTGCGGCAGTCGCGTGGCCCGGATGGCTACCGTCGTCGGCGGGCGGAAGACGAGATCGGCCGACCCGGCAGCCTCGAGGTTGTGGGTCCAGGCGACGTCGCCGTTTGGGTGGCCGAGAAACCATCTATCCCCGGCTCGGAGGAGCCCGAGCAGGACCCGTCGCTCCGTCCCGCTTCGCCGGCCCGGCACCCGCAGCTCGACCACGTTGCCAAGTCCGAAAGCGCGCCACGCCAGCCGCACGAGGGGGTCGAGCAGCCGGATCAAGCGGTACTGGATGGGGAACCAGCGGTGCCACGCCGCCGAGCGCCGGGGAGCTGGAAGCCGCTGGTCTGCCGATGGCACGAGTCGAGAATAGCCACGATCCTGCTCCTCGGGCCCGCAACGGTCCGGGGTCCGGAGCTGATCGCGTCGCTCCTGCCAAGATACGCGGGCATGACCGCCAAGGTGCTCGCACTGCTCCTTCTCGTCGCCCTGGTGGGCGGCTGTGCCGCGGCGCCGTTGCCGTCGGCCACGGCTGATCTAGCCCCAACGCCCACCGGCACGCCGCTCGTTTCTTGGGAGCCCGGCGTGCCAGGACTCGCCATGTCGACAATCGAGCGCGCGGCGGCGAACCCTGCTGACGCTGCGCTGGCGGCAGCCGCGATCAACGATTTCGGCCTGGAGCTGCTTCGAGATGCCACGGCCCACGACGAGAACGCCGTCCTGTCGCCCGCATCGATCGTGCTCGCCCTGGCCATGGCCCGGGCCGGAGCTCGCGGCGATACGGCGGCGGAGATGGACGAGGTCCTGCGCGGCGCCGCGTCCGATGAGCATGTCAGCTGGCTGAATGCCCTCGACGCGGCCCTGGCGGTGCGCTCGGGGACCTTCAAGGACCGATTCAACGAGGACGCGGACGTGCTCCTCCGGATCGCGAATCAGTCGTTCGCCCAACAGGATTTCCCGTTCGAGGCGTCGTATCTCGACGCTTTGGCGGCTCGTTTCGGCGCGGGGCTCCGACTCGTCGACTTCGAGCTGCACGCGGAGGCCGCTCGGCGCGACATCAACGCCTGGGTCTCGGATCAAACCAAGGAACGGATTCCAGAGCTCCTGCCCCAGGGCTCGGTCGATGACCTGACCCGGCTCGTGCTCGTGAACGCGATCTACCTGAAGGCAGCGTGGCTCAGCCCATTCGAGGAAGAGGCCACCGAGCCGGCCACGTTCACCCGCCTCGACGGCTCCAGCATTGAGATCCCGACCATGCATGACACGTCCGGATTCCGATACGCCGAAGGCGACGATTGGCAGGCGGTCGAGCTGCCCTACGTCGGGCGTCAGCTGGCGATGCTGATCGTCCTCCCCGACAACCTGCCGGCGTTCGAGGCGGCGCTCGACGGCGCCGGGCTGGACGCGATCACGGCAGCGCTCGAGGACCGGCGGGTGCAGCTGTCGCTTCCGAGGTTCGGCATCGAATCCAAGCTCGGCCTGAACGAGGTGCTCTCGGACATGGGCATGCCGCTCGCATTCGATCCGCCAAGCGCCGACTTCAGTGGCATCACCCCGGTGAGTGACCTCTACATCAGCGACGTGATCCATCAGGCCAACATCGACGTCGACGAGGAGGGGACCGAGGCAGCCGCCGCGACGGGCGTCGTGATGGGTATCACCTCGATGCCCCCGGAGCCCATACCGCTCACGGTCGACCGGCCGTTCCTATTCGCGCTCCGTGACGTTGAGACGGGCGCGATCCTTTTCCTCGGCAGAGTCGTCGAGCCGATGGAACGGAACTAGCCGGAAAAAGTTCGGAGCGGCTCCCGAAGGAGCCGCTCCGATGCTGTCCCGGTGAAGATATCCGCCGAAACGGACGCTTCCGCCACGCGTCAAGGGCATCTATCACGTCGGCTGCACCGACTACCCTGACCCAACCTACCCATGACCTTGCCGCTGGGGCAGCGGACCCTGCGCGAGCGCAGTGCGTGGCACAGTCTAGTTGACCGCGCGACCAAATCCAAGGCTTTTCGTCGCGAAGTTGGTAAAAATCCCTTAACGCTTCGCGCTCACCGCGTGTCGCGCGCATTGCAGCCGAATTGCACGCGCACTCAATCCTGCCGCGTTCCCGTAACGTCGACGCCCGACGCTGGAGCCGAACCAGGCGGCGACGCGGGCGCCGATCCGCCTTCGCGTGCCGGTCGACCGCTCACTCCTCCGCGATGGTCACCGCGGTCATCGCCACGGGCGAATCCGGCATGTCGCGGCTGTTGCGGGGCGCGTCCACGATCTTGTCGACGACGTCCATGCCCTTCGTGACCTGGCCGAACAGCGTGTAGTTCTTCGGCAGCCGGCCCGCGAGATCCGCCACGCAGATGAAGAACTGGCTGCCGTTCGTGTTCGGGCCGGCATTGGCCATCGCGAGCGCGCCGCGGCCGTAATCGCCGTGGACCGGCTCGTCCTCGAACTTGTAGCCCGGCCCGCCCGTCCCGACGCGGCTCGAATCGAGCGCCGACTTCTTGCCGTACTGGCCGTCGCCGGCCTGGGCGACGAAGCCCGGAATGACGCGGTGGAAGATCACGTCGTCGTAGAAGCCCTTCTTCGCCAGGTCGATGAAGTTCTGGGCGGCCTTCGGTGCGGCCTGGGTGAACAGGTCGAGCTCGATGTCGCCGTGCTCGGTGGCGATGGTCGCGCGGGTCATGGGCAACTCCTCGTGTCAGGGGGCGGTGGTGGTGGCCGAAGGGGCAGGCGAGGCCGCCGCGGATGGCGCGGCGGACGCGGGCGCCGGCGACGCGGTTGCCGCCGGGGCGGCGCTGATGGTGACGCTGATCATGGCGATCGGGTCGCTGGGCAGCTCGTCGCCGCCGGATGCCTGGTAGATCGCATCGGCGACGTCCATGCCGCTGATCACCTCGCCGAAGATGGCGTACCCGCCGCCCTGCAGGATCGGGCCGTCCTTGTCGTCGAGGACGATGAAGAACTGCGAGCCCTGGCTGTTCGGTTGCTGGGTTCGGGCCATCGCGACGGTGCCGCGCACGTAGGCCTTGGCGACGGGCTCGTCGGCGATGGTGTAGCCGGGGCCGCCGCTGCCGTCGCCGTTCGGATCCCCGCCCTGGATCACGAACGGCGTGCCGTCCCCGAGCGTAGGCGTTCGATGGAACACGATCCCGTCGTAGTACTCGCACTCGGCGAGGGCGACGAAGTTGCCGGCGGCGATGGGCGAGAACACGCCCTCGACCCTGATCACGATGTCGCCGAGTTCGGTCTCGATGGTCACGAGGCGGGCCTCGCCGCCGGGCAGCGCGTCCGGCTGGCTCGTGGGGCAGGTGCCGTCGCCATAGACCGTCGGCGAGCCGATCGCCGCGCCCGACGGGCTCGGGCTGGGCCCGGCCCCGCCGAAGGGGTTGCCGAGGAAGATGACGGCCGCGCCGATCACGACGGCGCCCAGCGCGAGCCCGAGCAGGGCCGGGTTATAGCCACGCGACTTCCTGCCGGTCCCGCGACCGCGAACCATCTGCTTGGGCCGGACGCCAGACGAGGCGCGCTTGGCGGCGCGATTCGCCGCGCGGCTGCCGGGTCGCGTGGATCCGCCTGATCCACCCGATCCGGGGACCGATTTGGCCGCCCATCCGGACGAGCCGGTCGGGCCGGCGGCACCGGGTGCGCCGGCGTCGCCCGTGTCGCCGGGCGGGCCCTGGGCGCCGTCAGGCGACTTCGGTGGGACGCGGCGACTCGAGCGACGGGGGAAGGTCATGCAGCAGCCTCACGGGCGGTCTGGTAGTCGATCGCCCCGGACAGGAGCGCCTCGCCGAGGATGATGCCCGCTGCGCCCGCGTCGCGCACGCGACGGACGCCGGCGAGGTCGTTGATGCCGCCCGCGACGACGAGGTCGGCATCGACGGTCCGCGCCAGCGCAGCGATGGCGGCGACCTCCGCGTCGCCGGTCGCGTGGCCCAGGACGAAGCGCCGGACCCCTCGCCCGGCGAGCTCGCTGACGAGGCCGGCGAGGGTTGGCGGCGACGAGCGATGCCAGGCGAAGGCAGCGAGCCGATCCTCGCGCGCGTCCAGGCCCACGGCGAGCCAGTCGCCGGCGACCTCCAGGCACGCGCGCAGGAGCGCGGGGTCGTCGGCGACGGCGAGCGTGGTCACGACGCGAGTGGCCCCCGCGGCGAAGGCGACGCGGATGGCCTCGGGGGAATCGAGTCCGCCGGCGAGCTGGAGCGGCGTCGCAACCCGCGCCGCGATGGCCCCGATTGCGTCTGTGTTGGTCGGGGCGCCGCGCCGCGCGCCGTCGAAGTCGACGATGTGGATCAGCGGCGCGCCGAGACCGACGAAGTGCTCCGCGATCCGCTCCGGCCGATCGGTCGGAGCGCCGATGCCGGTCGAGACGCCGGGCCAGAACACGACCCGCGAGCGGCCCTTCTCCACGTCGATCGCGGGGATGACGAGCACCTGCTGGCTACGCGGGACCCGCGCCAGGCCGCGGACTCCCGGCCGAGGCCCCGTCGCTGGCCGGCGAGGTCCCCTCACCGCGCAACGCCCGGCGGTGGAAGCTGATCGGCAGTGAGCCGCCGCGTAGGAGCGTGTCGTGGAAGTCCCGCAGCGAGAAGGCCGCCCCGAGCCGCCGCCGCTCCTCGTCGCGGAGGCCCAGCAGGAGCACCTTGCCCAGCAGGTACGACAGGTTGTAGGTGGGGGTATAGGTGTAGCGGCGTGCCTCGGCGAGGGCGTTCGGGCGCTCGAAGCCGGTGTGCTCGATCAGGAAGTCGGCCGCCTCCTCGATCGAGACCTCGCCGCGGTGCATGCGGACGTCGAGGACGATTCTTGCCGCTCGCCAGATAGCGTCGGTGGCGAGCGCGACCCGGAACGCCGGCCCGTCGTCGAAGCCCTGCTCGCGCATCATCTGCTCGCTGTACATGCCCCAGCCCTCCACGAACTCGGGCGCGTCCACCTGGGCGCGGGTCAGCGATGGATGGCGCGCCGCCAGCGCGAGCTGCAGGTGGTGGCCCGGGTAGGCCTCGTGGATGCTCGTGTTGCTGATCGCGGCGCGGTAGTGCTCGCGCATGGCGCCCGGATCGCCGTCGACGTCGGGCGTCACAACGTAGATCCCGACCGGCGAAGGGTCCCAGCGAGCGGGCTGGAAATATGCCGCGAAGGGCAGGACGCCGCGCAGGTACGGCGGCGTCGCGATGACCTCGACGCGCTCGTCCGGCGGGACCGTCGCGATGTCGTTCTCGATCAGGTGGGTGCGCGCCCTGCGCATGGCCACGCCGTAGCCCTCGAGTGCCTCCTCGAACGACTCCGGGTGATCGTCCTTGACGCGCTCGACGACCTCCGCCTCCGTCGCGTCCGGGTCGATCTCGCGGGCCGCGGCGGCACGGTCGGCGTGGTTCTGATCGAGCTGCTGGTAGCCGATCTCGAGGATGGCCTCGGCGTCGAGGCCGTCGAGCGCGCGAAGCTCGACCATCTCGGCGTACTGCTCGCGGCCGAGGGGCCAGTCCGGCGTCGCGCCCGGCTGGATCTCCCGGATCCACTCGGCCTGATCGTCGATTGCCGTCTTGGCCCGGTCGACGGCGCGCACGAGGCGGTTGCGCTCGACGGTCGGCAGCGCCGACCCGGCGAGGTCGGCGGCGCCCACGATCTGGTCGAGGAAGCTCGGGATGCTCGCGCTCGCCCGGAGCTCGAGCTCGAGCCACGGCCCGACCTGGGGCACCACTGCTCGGGTCCGGTACCCGGTGAGGTAGCGCGGCGCCGCCTCGAGGCGGGCGGCGATCGCGGCGAGTCGCTCCGGCAGCGGGGCGAAGTCGCGGGTGAACAGGGGGAACAGCGAATCGCCCAGCGCCGACGCCCCGGTGGAGCGCCGCTCCCAGATCCGGACGACCTCCGCCCGGAAGACTCGGAGCCGGACGTGCTGCAGCTCCAGCTCCTGCTCGAATCTCGCCTCCGGCGAGAGCGCCACAGAGTCGATGGCCTCGATGGTCGAGACGTAGGCGCGGTCTGCCTCGATGTCCGCGAGCATCCGCTCCCGCGAGGCATCGGGCAGGCGATCGTCCCAGGCGTGGATCCCGAGGTAGGTCGCCCACGTCGGCTCCTCCTCGACGCGACGCCGGAAGCGCGCCTCGACCAGGTCGTAGAACGTCCCGTCGAGCGGCCCGGGGACGGGTGCCGCGGCGGCGCGCGTGAGCTCGACGCCTCCGAAGCTTCGGTTCGACACCTCGTGGGGCGGCGCTACGGGCCGGGGCGTCAGACTGCCGCGCCGGCGAGCTTGCCGGCGGTGGGTTCGAGAGAAGTCGCCGTCGTTTCGTCGAGCGCCTCGCGGAATGCCCGGATCACGGTCTCGATGTCCTCGGCCCCGACGCCGTGGTGCGTCACCGCGCGAACCTGGCCGTGGGGGTAGGCGACCACGAGCACGCCGCGCCGCTCCAGCGCGTCTATGAATGCCGCCCGTTCGCGCGCGACCTTGAACACGACGAAGTTGGTGACGACGCGGGCGGGATCGAGGCGTCCCGGTGTCGGCTGGGCGATGTCGCCGGGCGATTCGATGCCGTCCATCTCGGCGATCGCCTCGGCGAGCCGGCGCGCGTTGGCGTGGTCTTCCGCCAGCCGCTCGATCATCCCGGCGGGCCCGTCGCGGAGCGCGATCAGCCCCGTCGCGGCGAGCACGCCGACCTGGCGCATCCCGCCGCCCAGGAGCTTGCGGGCACGTCGCGCACGCCAGATGAAGTCCTTCGACCCGACGACGACGCTGCCCACCGGGCAGCCGAGGCTCTTCGAGAGGCAGAAAGTCACGCTGTCCGCGGGACCGGCGAGCTCCGACGCGTCGGCGTCCAGCGCGACCACCGCGTTCCAGAACCGCGCCCCGTCGACGTGGAGCGGCACGCCCCCGTCGTGGGCCACCTGGGCGATCGCACGGGTGTACGCGACCGAAAGCGGCTGGTTCATCGTGTGGGCGTTCGCGTTCTCGATCGCGACCAGGCCGGTGATCGGCTCGTGGACGTCAGTCGGATCGCGGAAGGCCGCGCGGACCTGGTCGAGGTCGAGGGTGCCGTCGGGCTGCTCGCGGATCACCCGCACCGACGCGCCCACGACGACCGCGTGACTGGCCGCCTCGTCCAGGACGACGTGGCTCTGCTGGCCGGCGATGATCTCCTGGCCGCGCGCGACCTGCGCCATCTCGGCGACGAGGTTGCCCATCGCTCCGGACGACACGAACAGCCCCGCCTCCTTGCCCAGCAGCTCGGCGGCTCGCGCCTCGAGCGCGATCACGGTCGGGTCGTCCCCGAACACGTCATCGCCGACCTCGGCCGCAGCCATGGCCCGGCGCATCTCGTCGGTTGGCTTCGTGACGGTGTCGGATCGGAGGTCTATGGTCGGCATGTGGCCCGCGAGGATAGCGCGGAACAGTCTGCTATCCTCCGCGTTCGTCGCTTGGACCCGTGGTGTAGCGGCCCAACATGCCAGCCTGTCACGCTGGAGATCGCCGGTTCGAATCCGGTCGGGTCCGCCACGTTCCTCTACTCCATCCGACGCCCCCCGGCTCGATTGCCCGAACGGGGCGTACGCACATCCGCGGCCGCTGGTCGGCCGGTTGCGGCCGGTACCTTCGTCGGGCGGACGAAGGCGGTGCGTGCGCGCATCCTTCTGGCCTAGTGATCGGCTCTATCGGCTCGCGTCTTCGGCTCGTCCTGCGCCAACCCGGCCCGCCCGGCCGCGCCGGCTTCGGGACGGACACCCTCGCAGGCCTGCCCGAGATCGATTTCGTCGCCTACTCGACGAGCGAGCGGCTGTCCGGCCGGGTCCGCCTCGACAGCGCGCGCCTCACCGACATGCTCAACGCCCACCACGAATTCGTCCTCGTCGACGCGCTTGCCGAACGACTGCCCGACGGTGGCTCGATGGTCGTCCCCGAGATTCTCGTCGGGCGCCACGAGCTCGCCCTGGTCCGCGCCGGCGGTCCTCGCGGCGATCGCTCCCTGCGGGTCCCGACCACGACCCACCGGCTCGTCCTGCGCACAGGGCGATATCTCGTTGCCGGGCGCCTGCACAGCATCGCCGGCGAGGACCCGCTCGCGGCATTGCGCGCCCGCGACCCGATGGTGCCGCTCACCGACGCCGCGATCATGTTCCGCGTCGGGCCGGACATCGTCGAGGAGCCCGGCGGCACGATCGTCGTCAATCGCGACTTGGTCGAGTGGGTCCGCAAAGGCGAGCTCGACGCGCACAGCCTGGACCTGCCCGCTTCCTGACCCAGCGCTACCGCTGCCGCCTAAGATCGGGGCGTGGGGAATCCAGCATCCTCCGGGCCTCTCGCCGGGTTGCGAATCGTCGACTGTTCGACGGTGCTGGCCGGGCCGTACTGCACGATGCTGCTCGGGGATCTCGGGGCGGACGTGGTCAAGGTCGAGCCGCCGGAGGGCGACGCGACGCGCGGCTGGGGGCCGCCGTGGGTCGGTGACGAGGCCGCGGGCACGCGCACGGCGGCCTATTACCTCGCCGTCAACCGGAACAAGCGGAGCATCCGGCTCGACCTCCGGCAGGAGGCGGGGCGCGAGGTCCTGCGGCGGCTCCTGCAGACCGGCGACGCGGTCGTGGAGAACTACCGGGTCGGCGGATTTGCGAAGCTCGGCTTCCCGGACGAGGTGCTCCGGGAGCTGAACCCGAATCTCGTCCACCTCGCGATCAGCGGCTTCGGGACGCGCGGCCCGGACGCGGCCAAGCCCGGCTACGACTTCGTGATCCAGGCCATCGGTGGGCTGATGTCGATCACGGGCGAGCCCGACGGGCGGCCGCTGAAAGTTGGCGTGGCGATCAGCGACGTCGTCAGCGGGCTGTTCGGTGCGGTGTCGGTGCTCGCCGCTCTGCTGGCACGTGCCCGGGGAGGCGGCATGGCCTCGTCGCCGGGCGTCGGCGGGCAGCGGATCGACGTATCGCTGCTCCAGAGCACGCTCGCCGTGCTCGTGAACCAGGCCCAGAACGCGCTGGTGACCGGCGCGCAGCCGGGCCGGCGCGGCAACGCCCACCCCAGCATCGTGCCCTACGAGACGTTCGCGACGGCCGACGGCGAGATCGCGATCGGAGTCGGCAGCGAGCGGCAGTGGGTACGCCT
>DATKBR010000033.1:0-3730 GCA_035513775.1 Candidatus Limnocylindria bacterium | reverse complement strand
TCTACGCACTCGAGACCGCCGCGACCGTCGCGTTCCCGTGGGACCGGCACGTGCTCGATGCCGACGGCCAGATCATCACGAATCCGCTGTATGAGGGCATGATCTGAGACGGGCGACGATGCGACGAGCTGCACTGATCGCCCTGGCGGCATTGCAACGCAGGTCGACACGGCGGGCGTTCGTTTCAGAGCGGCCTTCGGCGGTGTCGCCAATCCGCTCGCGTACATGTACGTCTGGCCGCACCCCCCGGACACGTGGGACCGTACCGACACGCCGGACTGGGCTATGCCGGCGCGATCCGGCGTCGCGGCTCATCGTGCACCTCCCGTCGTCGGCAGCAGCCTGCCCGCGCGCGCTTCACGAACCAGCTCCTCCAGCCGGGCCGCTTCCGCTCGCGCGACCTTCCGCCCCCACGCCGTAACCGCAAGATGGCGACGACGCGCTTCGAGCGGCGTCTCCGGCGAAAGACTGACTTCCTCGATCAGCTCCCGGCCCAGCAGATCGCGAATCCGACGGTACAGATTCGCCGGATAGATCGGCCCGTATCGCCCCGTTGCGTGGGTTATCACAACATGATAACATATGGAGTGACGAAGCCGCGCGATCCAACCCTCGACACCCTTCTCGATCTCGATGGCCTGGTGCTCGTCGTGGATCCCGAAGGCAGGTATTGGATTCGAGTCGTCGCGACGCAGGTGCCGGCATCGGCCGAGAAGCCTCACGGTCTTGATTACTCACTTACGCTTCACGGTCCGGATGGCGAGCGGCTGGTCGGATTCGACAACGCGCATCCGGTTGGCAGGCGCGAGCGGGGCGAACCGCAGGATCATCGGCACAGGCTGAGAACGGTCAGGCCTTACGAGTATCAGGATGCCGCGAGCCTGCGGCAGATTTCTGGGCGGCCGTGGACGCCGTTTTGCGCGAGAGAGGAGTGATCCAGTGACTACACTCAAAGTAGGGATTGCGAGCTATGCTGAGATGAAAGCGCGGACGCTGCGTATCGCGCGCGGCGAGCAACGCGTGGCGCGGGACGAGCCCATGGTGTGGTTCACCTCGACCGAGTCCTTCGCCAGGCTGCTGTCCGCCAACAATCGTGAGCTACTACGCGTTATCGACGAGCAGGCGCCGGGCTCGCTTGAGGAACTTGCCCAAATGACTGGCCGGGCCAAGTCGAATCTGTCACGGCCCCTCAAGGCCATGGAAGGCTATGGCATCGTCCGCCTGGAGCGCGGCGAACGAGGCCGAATCAAAGCCCGCGTTATAGCGGACCGAGTGGAACTGGATGTGCCGCTTACCCGGAGCAGTAAGGCCAGGCGGACCAGGCGATTGAGTTAGTCGCTGCACCGTCGCAGACGGATCACTCCGCCTGCAGCGTCCTCGCCGGATCCACCCGCGCCGCCCGCCGCGCCGGCAGCCAGGACGCGCCCAGCGCGGCGGCCGCCAGGAGCACGGGGACGGCGATGAACGTCGCCGGGTCGTTCGGGGCGACGCCGTACAGCATGCCGGCCATGACGCGGGTCGCGACCAGGGCCGCGGCGATTCCCATGCCGAGGCCGATCGCGACCAGGACGATGCTGCGGCGCAGCGTGAGGCGCACGAGGTCGGCGCCGCGGGCGCCGAGCGCCATGCGCAGCCCGAGCTCGGGCAACCGCTGCCGCGCAGCCTGGGCCGTGACGCCGTAGACGCCGACCAGCGCCAGCACGAGCGCAACGCCGGCAAACGCGAGGAGCAGGATCATCAGGAAGCGGTCGCGAGCCATGGAATCGGCGACGACGTCGTCCATGGCGACAGCGGCGTGGAGAGGCAGCTCGCGGTCGATTTCCTGGACGATGGCGCGGACGGCCGGCACCACGCTCATGGGCTCGCCGCCGGCCATCCTGACGTAGACGTGCATCTGCCGCACTCCGAAGGCCTGGCCGAACGGCTCGATCAGCTCGATATGCGGCGGCATGGCGATCTCACTCTGCCGCTCGTTGTCGACCACGCCCACGATCGTGCGCCATAGCGACGTCGAGTCGGGTACGCGGTCCGTCGTGATCCGCTGCCCCACCGGGTCCTCGCCGGGGAAGTACTGCCGGGCCAGGGCCTCGTTGATGAGCACTACCCGGTCGCCGCGCAGCTCGTCCCACCGCTCGGTGAAGACGTCGGCGTCTGTGAACCCGCGCCCGGCCAGGAGCGGGACGCCCATCGTCTCGAGGTAGCCCGGCGTCATCCTCCGCCGGACGACCTCCGTCCCGTACTCGTCAGGAGCGCGGCCCGCGATGAAGAAGTCGCTGGTGGCGCCCCGGTCGCGGAGCGGGAGCGTGGACGACGCGGCGGCGGATTCGACGCCCGGGAGCGCCCGGATCCGGGCCAGGAGTTCGTCATAGAAAGCGGCGATGGTTGGCGGCCCCGGATACCGCGCCCCCGGGATACTCAGCGTGATGACTGCTACGCCGTCCGGATCAAAGCCGAGTTCGACCTGCCGGAGCTCCCGGATGCTTCGGACCAGGAGCCCGGCCCCGAGTACGAGCACCACCGCGAGCGCCACCTCGGCGATGACGAGCCCGGCGACGACCCGGCGCGCGCCGCGTCCCGCGCTTGCGCTCCGGCCGGCCTCGCGCAGCACGTCGCCCGCACCGGCACGGCGGGTCACGAGGGCGGGGAAGACGCCGAACAGCACGGCGGCTGCGGCCGTCGCTCCGATCGCGAACGCGATGACGCCCGCGTCCACCGGGAAGGAGGTCACCCTCAGCAGACCATCCGGCTGGAACCGCTCGAGGAGCCGCGTGCCGGCAATCCCGAACGCGATGCCGACGAGGCCGCCCAGCCCGGCGAGGACGAGACTCTCGGTGAGCACCTGGCGCGCGAGACGGCCGCGCCCGGCGCCCAGCGCCAGACGGACGGCGAGGTCGCGGCGGCGGGCGGAAGCACGGACCAGCATCAGGTTGCCCACGTTCGCGCACGCGATGAGGAGCAGGAGCCCCACGGCGCCGAGCAGGATCAGGAGCGGCGTCCGCGTGTCCCCGATCAGAAATTCATGCAGCGGTGACATGCCGGCGCCCGTCAGCCGGTTCGACTCCGGATACTCTCGCTCGAGCTGCGCGGCCACCGTCCTTAGCTCCGCCGCCGCCTGCTCCGGCGTGGTCCCCGACGCGAGCCGCGCGATCGGCCGGATCGAGTGCGCGCGGCGGAACCACGCCGCGTCACGGTTCTCCTCGGCCCAGCCGACCGGCGCCCACAGGTCCACGTCGTCCGTGGGAAACGCGAACCCCTCCGGCATCACGCCGACGATGCGGGCGGGTACCCCGTTGCCGTAGAGGAGCGACCTGCCCACGGCTGCTTCGTCGCCCCCGAACACGGTGCGCCACGTCGTCGCGCTCAGGATCAGCGGCGTCTCGCCGGCGCGCCATGTTGCCCCAGCCCAGTTCTCCGCCTCGGTGAAGTCGCGGCCCAGCATCGGGCGGACGCCGAGCATGGAGAAAAAGCCGCCCGAAACGGTGGTGACGTCCATCACGAGCGGCTGTTCGAGGCCAGTCAGTGTCACCTGGTACGGCCCGTCGTACGCCTCCACGTCGGCAAACGACGAGACCCGCTCCTTCCAGTCCAGGTAGTTCGGCGGCGACGCCATCGTCTGCTCCCTTCCCGTCTCCGGATTCGATTCCCACAGCATGTACAGGCTGCCGGAATCCGAGAACGGGAGCGGTTCCAGGATCACCGCGCGGACCGCCGAGAAGATCGCCGTGTTCGC
>DATKBR010000032.1:0-56540 GCA_035513775.1 Candidatus Limnocylindria bacterium | reverse complement strand
CTCCAGGCTGATGGACGTCGGTCGAGCCGCTCCGCAGCTCGGCCGCGGTCGCTGCGACCGATGCCCAGTTCGTCGCCCCCAGGTCCACCGCCTCGGCCAACGCAAGCGCCCGGCCATGGCCGCCGTGACGCTCGGCCCAAGCCATGGCATGTGCAGGGGAGCAGAGCAGCACGGTTGGCGTGCAGAAGTCGGCGCGCATATCCACGCCGCCCACCGATAGCCACAGGCGCGCCGAACTTTGCCCCCTCGGTTGTCCGTTGCGAAGATCGACTTCGATCGGGCGACCGCAAACCCCGCAGGCGGTCTCAACGCGGGCGTCGATACCGGTGGCGGCCGGGATGCCGAGGGCATCGAAGGCGCACCACGTTCGGAACGGGTAGCCATCGATCCGTAGGCCATGTGGACCATCGCCGATCGTGAGGCCGGCGGCGCCGAGCACTCGCCCCTGCTCGTCGCGATCGATGCGCCCTGCCCGGACCAGGCCGTCGAGCGTCGCTGCGACGTGCCCTTCGTCCGAGCCGGCGAGGCGGGCCAAGGTTGCTGGCTCGACCGGCTCCTTGGTTATCAGGAGGATCCCGAAAGCGAGCTCTCGTAGACGAACCGCCAGCTCATCGCCGCCGCTGAGGAAGACCGGGCGCTCTGCGTCGCAGCAATCGTCACACCCGCCCTCGCGCGACATGGTCATCGTTCGATCTCCACGAGTTGCTCCTGCGTCTCGTAATCGGCGCCGCAGCCTGGGCATTGGAAGCTGACCGGCTCTGGCGCCGGGGCCGGGGCCTCCGCAAGTGCAACACGCTCCGCTTCCGCCTCGCGCTGCTCGTCGAGGCGTTCTTGGACGTCGAACTCAGCTCCGCAGGCGGGGCAGGTGAAGCTGCCGTTAGTTCCCATCGCAATCTCCTTGCCTGTTGTTGCCGGTGCCACCGCTAGCGGCCCAGCGGCGATGTCCGGCGCCAGCCGCCGCAACAGGCCGCGGGCGGTGCCTTCCATGCCCTCGGCCAGGGTCGGGAAGATGCCGACGGCCATCGCCAGCTCATCGAGCGTGCCCCGCTGCCTGAGGACGACCGACGCGCTCCAGACGAGGTCTGCCGCCTGGTGACCGATGACGTGGCAGCCCAGCAGCCGGCGGCTGTCGCGCTCGACGACGTACTTGATGAGCCCGAGCTCCGCACCGATGAGCTCGGCCTTCTCGATTTTGTCGTACGTCACCAGGCCGACGGCCACGTCGTGGCCGGCGGCGCGCGCCGCCGTCTCGGTCATGCCCACGCTGCCGATCTCCGGGTCGGTGAAGATGCCGTGACCCAGGCTGAGGCGGTCGATCCGGAGGTCGCTGCCCTCGAACGCGTCGGCGTAGGCGACTTTCGCCTCCTCCTGGCAGACCCGGGTGAAGGGCTGCTCGCCGTTGACGTCGCCGACGGCCCAGATCCCAGGCGCGCTCGTGCGCAGCCGGTCGTCGACGACGATCGAGCCATCCGACCGGGTCGCCACGCCGGCCGCCTCCGGATTGAGGGCATCGGTGTTCGGCCGGCGGCCAATGGAGACGAGCAGGTGCGAGCCCTCGATGGTGCGTTCGCTACCGTCGTCGGCGCGGGCGATCACCCGGACCCCGTCGCCCGCTCGCTCGACCCGCACCGCCCGGTGGTCGGTGACGAGCCCGATCCCATCCGCGGCAAGGCCGCGTGCGAGCAGGCGGCTTACATCGGGCTCCTCGTTCGGGCACAGCAGCTCGGGGCCGTGGACGATCGTGACCCCGGAGCCGAAGCGGCGGAAGGCCTGGCCCAGCTCACAGCCGATGTACCCACCGCCGAGGACGACGATGTGCTCGGGCACCTCGGTCAGGTCCATGACCGTCTCGTTGGTGTGGACGTCGACCTCGTCGATGCCCGGAAGGTCCGGGATGAGCGGGCGCATACCGGTGGCGATGACGATGCGCTCGGCCGTCAGCCGTCGCTCCCCCACCAACACCTCGCGCGAGCTCACAAACCGCGCCTCGCCCTCGATGGGCGTGAGGCCGGACGCTCGGCGGGCATTGCCGAGCGCCTCGGCACGGTGTTCGGCGACGAGCGCGTCCTTGTCGGCGACGATCGCTGCCAGATCGACAATCGGCTCGCCGTGGCCGTTGACGTGGAACCGGCCGGCGGTCCGCAATGTGTTGGCGATATTGGCGCGGTGAATGAGGAACTTCGACGGCACACAGCCGACGCTGACGCAGGTGCTCCCGTACGGGGCGCGGTAGATCATCGCCACCCGGTGGCCCGCCGCCACCGCCCGGCTGGCGACCACCGCCCCGGCCTCGCCGGCACCGATGACGACCGCGTCGAATGACTCCGACGTCACGCGCCGGCCCCGAACTTCCGTCATCGGTTGCCTCCCGTCCTGCCTTGGCCCGCAGCCTAGACATTCGAGTGCACTCGAATGTCAAGCGGCTATCCTGACGACATGCGCATCGGTGAGCTCGCCCGCCAGAGCGGCGTCCCCGCGACCACCCTCCGCTATTACGAACAGCTCGGGCTGGTGCCGCAGCCACGGCGAACGGCGTCCGGCTATCGGTCGTACGGCGATGAGGTCATCGACCGGCTGGCCTTCATCCGCTCGGCGCAGGCGGTCGGGCTGACGCTGGCCGAGGTGCGGGAGGTTCTCGGGGTCCGCGACGCCGGTGAAGCACCGTGCCGAGTCGTCACCGACCTGATCGACCACCGCCACGCCGAGGTCAAGTCCAAGCTCGCGGAGCTGCGCCGGCTGGAACGTGAGCTGGCCTCGCTGCGGGCCCGAGCAGCCAAGCTCCACCCGCGCGATTGCGATCCTTCAGGCATCTGCCATCTCATCCCAGCCCTTGGGAGCCCACGAAGAACGAGCCCCGGGATCCAACCTGACTGACTCGTCGAGATCGTGCGTTGCCGCTGACCGGCCCGGGAGGCTCGCCGGCCAGCTCGTCCGCTGGCCCGGTCTGCTGTTACACCAACTCTAGGGACACCTACGCGAGTTCGCGGTGCTCGGCAAGGCGCGGTTCGGACGGTCGTTGTCGGCCACTCGGCGCGCATACTCCACGCGACGTCCCGGAACGGTCATCGACCGTCGGCACCGGGCGTCTGTGGATCCCACCCACGCGAGGTGGGGCGCCAGGCACGCCACGAGGAGGCACCCCGCGTGACTCGGTTCATCACGTTCTTTTCGTACACCGCTGAGTCGACCAAAGCGATGATCGACCGGCCCAGCGACCGATCGGCCGCCGGCAAGGCGCTCGTCGAATCGCTTGGCGGCACGCAGGAGGCGTTCTACTGGATGCAGGGAAAGCACGACGGCTTCCTGATTTCGAATATGCCCGATGGCGTCTCGGCCGCCGCGCTATCAGCCGCCGTCGGTGCGTCGGGTGCAATTGGAGATATTGAGACGCATCAGATCTTCGAGCAGGACGAGCAGGCTTCGATCGTCAAGCAAGCCGGCACCGCGCTTAAGGCCTACAAGCCCCCGACCGCTTAACTACCACGGCCGCCGCTCTGGGCCGTCGCGTTCTTCTCCAGATGCGTGCCGCCTGGTCCTTGCCAACTCCCCCTCCACAGCCGGTCGGGCCGGAGCGCGACATGAAGCGACTCGGCGTGCTGCTGCGTCGCGCCGTCGTCCCGGCGCTCGCGCTTGTCACCGCCTTCTTCCTCGGCGCGATCCTCATCGTGCTCACGGACTACGAGCACCTGCAGAACCTCGGGAGCGATCCCGTGGGCGCGATTGCCGCCGCGATCGGAGGGGTGTTCGAGGGCTACGGTGCGATGCTCTCGGGCGCGATCGGCGACCCAGGTCGGATCGTCGCCGCGATCCAGAGCGGCAATCCGATCGACGTCGCGAATGCCGTCCGGCCACTCACCGAGACCCTGGTGGGCGCGACGCCGTTCATCTTCGTGGCCCTGGGCCTCGTGGTGTCGTTCCGCGCGGGGCTGTTCAATCTCGGGGCGGACGGCCAGTTCCTCATCGGCGGTCTCGGCACGGTGATCACCGCGAACCTCCTGCACGGGCTGCTGCCGCCCTTCGCGATCCTGGGCGTGGCGCTGGCCGGCGGGACCCTCTTCGGAGCCGCGTATGGCTTCGTGCCGGGCTTCCTCAAGGCGCGCACCGGCGCGCATGAGGTCATCACCACGCTGATGCTGAACTCGATCGCGCCCGGGATCATGGTCCTCGTCCTGCGCTCTGGAGATTTCTCCCGGAGCCTGTCATCGATCGCTGACGTGCCGCTGCTCTTCGACCTGCAGGCGATCCGCCTCGACTGGGGCTTCGTCTTCGCGTTGTTGATGGCGCCCGTGGTGTCCTTCCTGCTGTCCCGGACGAGCCTCGGCTTCGAGCTCCGTGCCACGGGCTTCAGTCGTACCGCCGCCCGCGGCGCCGGCATGAGCCCGGGCAGGTCCACTGTCCTGGCCATGGTTCTGTCCGGGGGGCTCGTTGGCATGGGCAGCGCGTTCCTCGCGCTCGGGCCGGCCAGGGGGCTGTCTGGCGGCCCATTCGACCTGGGCTACGTCGCCCTCGCCCTGGCGCTACTGGGGGGCCTGCGACCCAGCGGCGTCGTGCTCGTGGCGTTGCTCTACGGCGCGCTCACCAACGGCGCGAAGAACATGGTGATCGTGACCGGCATCCCGCTCGCCTTGCTCGTGGTCATCATTGCCCTCGCCATGATGTTCGTGGCCGCGCCCGGCCTCACCCGGTCGATCTGGCGGCTAGGGCCGGCCAGGCAAGCCCCCGAGCTCGCACCAATCCAGCCGACCGGTCACGCGGAAGGCATTTGACCCTGGATCGGGGTGTCGAAGGTTCGAATCCTTTGTCGCCGGTTGTCGAGGTGGGCGATTCCTGTCCACCAGTTGTTGAGCCTCGTGCGCCGTGGATTCATCGCCCGAGTCAACGACAGCCTCAGCGTGTGGCGGCCAATGCGTCCGCCAAATCAAGTGAGCCGTCATAGAGCGCTCGACCCACGATCGCCCCAGCGCATCCGATCGCCCGAACGGCGCGCAGGTCGCCAACCGATCGAATGCCGCCGGATGCGATGACCTGGGCACCACTGGCAACGGCTGACGCAAGCAGCTCGAGGTCCGGGCCAGCAAGAAGACCGTCGCGCTGGATCCCCGTCACCTCGAACACCGCGACACCCGCGTCCATGAGTCGCTCGAATGCCTCGCGGATGGGCTTGCCGCCGGCCCCTTCAAGCCACCCGTCGCCGACCGCTCTGCCATCCCGAACGTCGATCGCAACGACGATTCGATGCGCCCCGTGTCGGCCGACGAGCCGACCGATCATGCCCGGATCCTTGAGGGCACGTGTCCCAAGCACCGCGCGCCGGGCCCCGGACGCCAGGACCGATTCCACCGACGCCTCGGTCCGAAGTCCGCCACCGACTTCGCACGCCACGTCGGCGCCCAGGGCATCGACGATCTCTGCGATCACAGCCGCATGCCGACGACGACCGCTCCGAGCTCCGTCGAGATCGACGATGTGCAGCCAGCGCGCACCGGCCGCCGCGAACGCCGTCGCGCGCTGGAGCGGATCGTCGCCGTAGACGTCCATCCGCTCGAAGTCGCCCTGTCGCAACCGAACAACCCGACCGCCAACGAGATCGATTGCGGGGAGCACATCGAACCTTGACGACCGCCCTTCTATCACAGTAGCATGCTAGCACGCTAATCTGTCACCACAAGCGGGGCGGCGGACGGCGACCTACCGGAGACGAACGGTGGCTGAGGGCTGGCAGACGCGCGATACCGACGAGCTGATCGCCGCCGTCCTGCGCCTTGAAGATGCCGACGAGGCGGCTCGGTTCCTGCGCGACCTGTGCACGCTCGGTGAGATCCACGACCTGGCCCAGCGCTGGGCGGTCGTTCGACTCCTGGATGTCGGCAAGCACTATGCCGAGATCTCGCACGAGACCGGCGCGAGCACGGCGACGATCACCAGGATCGCGGGCTGGCTGCGGCATGGCGAGGGCGGCTATCGGCAGGCGCTCGCGCGGCTGCGGGAGGCTCGGGAAGCGGGGATCCCCTACCCGACGCCGGTCGAATCTTGAGAGATCGCCTGCGCCTGGCCGTCCCGAACAAGGGCCGGCTCGTCGAGCCGACGATCCAGCTCCTGCGCGATGCCGGCCTCGTGTTCGAGGAGCACGATCGGAGCCTGGTCGCGCGCGTCCAGAACTACGACCTCGACGTGCTGTTCGTCCGGACGAACGACGTGATCGAATTCGTCGGCGACGATGTCGCCGACCTTGGCGTGACCGGCGCCGACCTGCTCGCGGAGGCGGGCGTGGAGCTCCCGCGCCTCAGGACGCTCGGCTACGGCCGTTGCCGCCTGGCCGCCGCCGTACCGAACGACTCGCCGCAGCGCACGATCGAGGATCTCGCCGACCTGCGCGTCGCGACGGCCCACCCGAACGTCACCCGGCGGTTCTTCGACGACCGCCGGATCCCGATCGAGGTGATCCCGATCTCCGGGGCGGTCGAGGTGGCGCCGCGGCTCGGTCTCGCCGAGGCGATCGTCGACCTGGTCTCGACCGGCTCGACGCTGGTGATGAACGGGCTCCGTCCGATCTGCGACGTCCTCGAGTCGCAGGCCATCCTCGTCGCCGGGCCAATCGCACGGCGCGAGCGCCCGAAGGAGCTGGATGCGGTCGCGTCGATGCTCGATGCCGTGCTCGCGGCTCGTGGCCGGAAGTACCTCATGATGAACGCCCCGACGGGCAGGCTGACAGAGCTGGAGGCGCTGCTCCCGGGCCTCGAGTCGCCGTCGATCATCCCCCTCGCGCACGAGGGGATGGTCGCGCTGCACGCGGTCGTGGCGGCCGACGAGGTCTGGGGCCTGCTGCCACGGCTCAAGGCAGCCGGCGCGTCGGGAATCCTGGTGCTGCCGATCGAGAAGATCGTCGCGTGAGCCAGATCGTGGCCACCCCGCCCACCGCACGGCCCCGCCTCCGCCGGATCGACCTCTCCGCCGATGGCGGCGACGCGCTGGCTCGGTCGCTGAGCCGGCGCGCGGGCGCCGCCGATCCCGCAGTCCGGCGCGAGGCGGCCCGCATCCTGGCCGAGGTCCGCGCCGGCGGCGACAACGCCGTCCGAGCCGCGAACCGACAGGTCGGCGGCGGGCTCCCGGACGGCCGGCTCGTCCTGCCGCGCGCCGAGCTGGAGCAGGCGAGCGAGCGCCTGCCGCCGGACGTTCGCGCCGCCCTGGAGCAGGCGATCGATCACGTGGAGCGGTTCGCGACGACGCAGCGCCCTGCGACCAGCCGGACGACGATCGTCGAGGGCATCGAGATCGAACGTCGCTGGCAGCCGCTGGATCGGGTGGGGTGTTACGTGCCGGGCGGCACCGCGCCGTACCCGTCGTCGCTCGTCATGACCGTGGTGCCGGCGCGGGTCGCGGGCGTGCCAGCGATCGTGGTCGCATCGCCCGCCGCCCGCGACGGCCGGCTCGATCCGGTCATCGTGGGCGCTGCCGGTCTGCTCGGCGTAGATGCGCTGGTGGTCGCAGGCGGCGCCCAGGCAATCGGCGCCCTCGCGTTCGGGCTGCCCGGGGCCGGCCTCGAACCGGTGGACAGGATCGTCGGGCCTGGCAACGCGTGGGTGACGGCGGCGAAGATCGAGGTGAGCGCCGAGGTGTCGGTCGACCTGCCCGCCGGGCCGTCCGAGGGGATGGTGCTCGCCGACGGCAGCGCGGACCCGGTCCTGGTCGCCGCCGACCTCGTGACGCAGGCAGAGCACGGTCCCGATTCGCCGGCGATCCTCGTGACGACGAGCCGCGCCCTCGCCGACCGCGTCGAGGCCGAGATCGAGGCGCTGCTGGTCAGGCTCGAGCGCCGCAACATCCTTGCCCGTTCGCTCGCCGACCACGGCGCGATCGTGGTGGCGCCCGATCTCCCGCGCGCGCTCGACTTCGTCAACGCCTACGCGCCGGAGCACCTCACGGTCGACGTCGCCGACCTCGAGGCCGCCGTCGCCACGATCCGCCATGCGGGCTCGGTCTTCGTCGGGCGGTGGGCCCCGGAATCGGCCGGGGACTACGCCACCGGGGCGAACCACGTCCTCCCGACCGGCGGGCTTGCCCGTGCGTGCAGCCCGCTCGCCGTCGACGCATTCGGGCATTACCTGCAGGTCCAGCGAATCACGAGGGAAGGCCTGGCGCGGATCCGCCGGTCCGTGGTGACGCTCGCCACCTCGGAGGGTCTCACGGCCCACCGCAACGCGATCGAGGCACGGTTCCGGGACGAGACGCCCGGCCACGATGCGCCTCCGCCGATCGAGGCAGGGCGACGATGAGCCCGGCGAGCTACGCGTGGGAGGCCACGGACGAGGAGATCGCCGCTCGCTACGGCGTGGCCATCGACCGGATCCTCCGCTTCGACCTCAACACCTCCCCCGCCCCGCCGGCGCTGGCGGCCGAGGTCCTGGCCGGTGGCGCCTTCGACTCGGTCCTGTCCGACTACCCGCCCTCGGATTACCGGCGGCTCGTCGCCGCCGCCGCCGATGCCTACTACGCGGAGCCAGACGAGGTCCTGGTGGGGGCGGGCGCGGACGAGGTCCTCGAGGTGACCGCAAAGGCGTTCCTGCGACCGGGTGGCGCGGCGGTCGTCCCGGGTCCGACCTACGCGATGTATCGCGTAATCACCGAGCAGCGCGGCGGTCGCGTGATCGACGTGCCGCGCCGGCCACCCGAGGAGGGCTGGAGCCTGGACGTCGCCGCCACGGCGCAGGCGGCCGGCGAGGCGGACCTCGTCTGGCTGTGCAGCCCGAACAATCCAACCGCGCTCGCCGAGCCCGACGGCACGATCGAGATGCTGCTCGGCGAGCTTGAAGTCCGGGCGTCCCGGGCGGGCACGCCACCGCCGGTGGTCGTCCTGGACGAGGCCTACGCGGAGTTCGCCGGTCGATCGCTGCTGGAGCTCCGTGCCCGCCACGACAACCTGGTGATCGTGAGGACCGCCTCGAAGGCCTACGCCCTCGCGGGCCTGCGGGTCGGGTTCGCGATCGCGCGCAGGGAGACCATCGCGGCGATCGCGCCCTATCGGCCGCCTGCCTCCGTGTCGACCGTCAGCGCCGCCGTTGTTACCGGGGCCCTGCACGAAGGTGCGGCGATGCGACGGAACGTCGCTCGGGTGGAAGCGGAACGGCGCCGGCTCGGCGACGCGCTCCGATCGCTGGGCTGGAAGGTGGGGCCGTCCGTGACGAACTTCCTTCTCGTCGACTTCGGGTCCGCGGAGACCGCCACGGTGGTCACCGAACAGCTCCTCCGTCGCGCCCTCGTGCCCCGGACTTTCGGGGCGGGCCACCCGCTGGCGGCATGTCTACGGCTCACGATCCGCGACGAGACCGGCAACGACCGGCTCATCGCCGCCGCCGGGGAGCTCGGCCGATGAGCACCCCGCTCGGCTCGGTCGACGTGTCGGGTCGTGCCGGCCGCCGGGTGACGGTCACGCGGCGGACCCGCGAGACGGAGGTCGAGGTCACGCTCGATCTCGACGGCACGGGGATGACCGACATCTCGACCGGCATCGGCTTCTACGACCACCTGCTGGCGTCGCTCGGGCACCACAGCCTCATCGACCTCGCCGTGCGGGCCACCGGCGACCTCGCGGTCGACGAGCACCACACCGTCGAGGACGCCGCGCTCGTGCTTGGATCGGCGCTCGCCGAGGCGCTCGATGACCGGGCAGGGATCGTTCGGTTCGGCGAGGCGAGCGTGCCGATGGACGAGGCGCTGGCGACGGTCGTTATCGACGTGGGCGGCCGGCCGTACTCGATGATCGACCTGCCATTCCGCGGCGAGCGCGTGGGCGGCTTGCCACTCCAGCTAGTCGACCACGCGCTGGAGGCGTTTGCGCGGACCGCGGGCGTGACGCTCCACGCCCGGGGTGCCGGCCGGAACGACCACCATCTCGCGGAAGCGGCCTTCAAGGCCCTTGGCCGGGCCCTCCGCGCTGCCTGCTCGGTCGATCCGCGGCGCGACGGCGTGGCGTCCACGAAGGGCACCCTGGGATGACCCGGATCGCCGTCGTCGACTACGGCTCCGGCAACCTGGTGAGCATCGAGCATGCCTTGACCACGGTCGGGGCGGACGTGAAACGGGTCGATCGCCCCAGCGAGCTCGCCTGGGCCGACGCCATCGTCGTCCCGGGTGTCGGCGCGGCCGGGCCCGCGATGGAGCGGCTCCATGACGGCGGCCTCGTCGAGCCGATCCGCGAATGGATCGCGGCGGACCGGCCGGCCCTCGGGATCTGCCTCGGTCTCCAGCTCCTGTTCGAGTCCAGCGACGAGGACGGCGCCGAGACGCTCGGCGTGCTCGCCGGCCGGACGCGGCGCCTCGCGAACGCCCCGACGCTCCCGCACATCGGCTGGAACCAGGTCGTCCGAACGCGTGAGCACCCCCTGTTCGCGGGCATCGAGCCGGACTCGGACTTCTACTTCGTCCACTCCTTCGCGGGTGAGCTAGTGCCGCACCTCGCCGGTGTCACGCTCGCGACGACCGAGCACGGAGGCAGGTTCACGTGCGCCGTGGCCACCGGCGCTCTCGCTGGCGTCCAGTTCCATCCCGAGCGGAGCGGCGACGACGGATTGCGGCTCCTCGGCAACTTCGTGGCACTCGTCGCGGCCGGCACCGCGACCGCCGCCCTGCCCGCCTGATGCTCCGGATACGCGTGATCCCGTGCCTCGACGTCGCCGGTGGCCGCGTCGTCAAGGGCACGCGGTTCGTGGACCTCGTCGATGAGGGGGATCCGGCGGAGCTCGCCGAGCGCTACGCCCGCGAGGGTGCCGACGAGCTCGTCTTCCTGGACATCTCCGCCGCGCCGGAAGGTCGGGCGACGCTGCTGGACGTGGTCGAGCGGACGGCGCGGCGGGCGTTCATCCCGCTCACGGTCGGTGGCGGCGTCCGATCCGTCGACGAGATGCGCGCGGTCCTGCGGGCCGGCGCCGACAAGGTGTCCCTGAACACGGCGGCGGTGGCGGACCCGGGGCTCGTGACGGCCTGTGCCCGCCGGTTCGGACAGCAGGCGGTCGTCGTCGCGATCGACGCCCGGCGGCGACCTCGGCGGCGACTCCTGGGTGAGCCGGGCGCGAGCTGGGAGGTCCTGGTACGTGGCGGCCGGGACACGACCGGGCTCGACGCGGTCACCTGGGCGGCGCGGGCGGTCGAGCTCGGCGCGGGCGAGCTGCTCGTCACCTCCATAGACCGCGACGGAACCGGGTCGGGCTACGACACGGCCCTCGTCCGAGCGATCGTCGATCGCGTTCCGGTGCCCGTCGTTGCCTCCGGGGGTGCCGCCTCCGCGGCCGACATGGTCGCGGGCGTGATCGACGGCGGCGCGTCCGCGGTCCTGGCGGCGTCGATCTTCCATCGCCGGCTCGTCTCGATCACCGAGGTCAAGCGCGCGCTGGCCGTGGCCGGGCTGTCCGTCCGCGGCGTTCGGACGGCCGCATGACCGCGGCGCGAGGCGGACCGGCCTGGGACGAAGGAGGGCTCGCCGCGGCCATCGTCCAGGACGCGGCGGACGGGCGGGTCCTGATGCTCGGCTGGATGGACGAGGAGGCGTACGAGGCAACACGCACGACACGCCTGGTGCACTTCCACTCCCGATCACGCGATCGGCTGTGGCGCAAGGGCGAAACCTCCGGCAATTTCCTGCGCGTCAGGCGCCTCTCGCTCGACTGCGACCTGGACGCCATCCTCGTGGAGGCCGATCCGGCCGGACCGACCTGCCACCGCGGCACCCGCTCCTGCTTCGATCCCGAAGGGGTGGAGGGGGAACGGACGGCCCAGGGCTTCGGCTGGCTCGAGCAGCTGTGGACGACGATCTCGTCGCGCGCCGCCGAGCGTCCGGCGGGGTCGTACACGACGAGCCTCCTCGAGGGCGGGGTGGACGCCGCGGCGCGGAAGGTCGTCGAGGAGGCGACCGAGGTGCTGCTTGCCGCGAAGGACGACGCCGCGGCCGAGGCGGCGGGCCTGGACCGGGCGGTGACGCGCGCGGCGCTGGCCGGAGAGGCCGCGGACCTGCTGTACCACGCGCTCGTGCTGCTCGCCGAGCGTGGCGTCGCCCCGGCGGCGGTCATCGACACCCTCCGAGCACGCAACAAGCCTCGGCCGGTTGGCTAGCGCGCCGGGTGGCTAGCGCTCCGGGTGGCCTCACGCGGGCGAAACTTTACCGAGTCGCGAGCTCGCGGATCTCCTCCAGCCGATCGCGCCAGCGCTCGAGCCGGCGCGCGTCGGCGAACAGCACCAGGACCGTGTTGTCGCCCGCGATCGTGCCCTCCGGCCCGTCGAGCCCGGACCGGTCGATCGCCTCGGCGATGATCGAGGCACTCGCGGGCGTCGAGACCAGGAGGAGGATCAGGCCCGATCGGCGGATCTCGACCGGAACGTCCCGCAGCACGCGCAGCAGCAACGAGTCATCGCTCGCCTTCGGCGCGAGGTTGCCCGGCGCCACGTAGACGTGCTTCTCGCCGCGGAACACCTTCGCCAGCCCGAGCGCGGCGATGTCCCGACTGATCGTCGTCTGCGTGACGCGATACCCCCGCGCCGTCAAGAGGTCCGCCAACTGCTGCTGGTTCTCGACGCCGCCGCCGGCAACGATCTCGAGGATGTGCTGCAACCGCGCGCTCCTGGACGCGCGAAGCGACGTCGCGGGCCGGCGCGTCGAGGCGGATCGCTCCACGCCGGCGACTATACCGGCCTACCCGCGGCGCGGATTGATCGGCGAGTGCTCACGCGAGACCGAGCCGGGCTGCGGCGAGCGCGAGCTCCGCGGCCACGCGACCGGGAGCCGTGCCGCCGATGACATCCGGTCGCGCGAGCGCGGCATCGACCGACAGGGCAGCCCGGAGGTGCTCCGCGATGTCAGGGCCCTGCGCCAGCGTCCGGGATACGGCGTCTTCGCTCTCGCCGAGCGCCTCGTGGATGTCCGCGTCGTCGAGGGCACCGAGCGCCACGCCTCGCTCCTCCGCGCGCCGGACGAGCCGACCGAGGATGTGGTGCGCGTCGCGGAATGCCACGCCCAGATCGGCAAGTGCGTCCGCGGCCGAGACGGCGGTCAGGAATCCGCGGTCCACGGCCTCGCGCATCCGTTCCGCGTCGACCTCCAGCCCGGCCACCACCCGACCGAGGACCGCAAGCGATTCGCGCAGGATGCGCACGCTCTCGAACAGCGGCGGCTTGTCTTCCTGCAGGTCGCGCTGATAGCCGAGCGGCAGGCCCTTGAGCATCGCAAGGACGCCGCTGAGGTTGCCGATGACCCGGGCGGCTCGCCCGCGAACGAGCTCCGCCGGGTCCGGGTTGCGCTTGTTCGGCAGCATCGACGAGCCGGTCACGACCGCGTCCGACAAACGAACGAACCCGAATGCAGGACTCGACCACCACACCAGCTCTTCGGCGAGCCGGGAGAGGTGGACCATCGCCAGGGCCACCGCGGCGAGCGTCTCCACGACGAAGTCCCGATCACCGGAGGCGTCGATCGAGTTGCGGGTCACGCCCTCGAATCCGAGCTCCTCGGCGAGCCGCTCCCGGTCCAGCCGGACGCCGCTGCCGGCGATCGCGCCGGCGCCGAGCGGCGAGACGTTGACCCGCCGCCGCGCGTCCGCCAGGCGGCCGCGGTCGCGCTCCAGCATCTGGACGTGCGCGAGCAGGTGGTGGGCGAACAGGACCGGCTGGGCGGGTTGGGTGTGGGTGTGGGCGGGCATCACGACGTCGGCGTGCCTCCGGGCGAGTCCGACGAGGGCGCGTTCGAGGTCCTGCACGCCGGTGTCGATCGCGTCGATGGACCGACGCAGCCA
The DNA here is from genome assembly GCA_035513775.1 of Candidatus Limnocylindria bacterium. Lineage (GTDB taxonomy): Bacteria > Chloroflexota > Limnocylindria > Limnocylindrales > CSP1-4 > UBA5189. The sequence goes on along the minus strand of DATKBR010000032.1, from coordinate 42,765 downwards.
GAGGCGCAGGTCGGTGGACACCTGGTCGTTCCTGGAGCGGCCGGAGTGGAGCTTGCCGGCGAGCGGGCCGATTCGACGCGCGAGCTCGAACTCCACGTTCATGTGGACGTCCTCGAGCGACGGATCCCACGGCATCGACCCGACGACCACGTCCTCCCGGATCGCGGTCAGGCCGGCAACGATGTGCTCGACCTCGGGCTGCGCCAGCACGCCGGCATGGCCCAGGGCACGCGCGTAGGCGATGGAGCCCGTGACGTCATCGACCGCGAGCTCGACGTCGACGTCCAGCGACTGCCCGAAGTCAAGCGCCAGCGCATCGGGCTCGCTCCCCAGCCGTGCGCCCCAGGTCTTCACGGGCGCTAGCCTGCCACGGCCTCCCGTGTCCGTGTCGGCTCGGTGATCTCTACCTCGAGGGTCGGCAGGATCGGCTCGGGCGGGGTGACGCCCGCGGCGCGGCGTGCCTCGGTGCGGAGCGGCAGCCCGAAGATGGAGATGAAGCCGACCGCGCCCTGGTGGTCGAAGGCATCCCCCACGTCGTAGGTCGCGAGCGCCCGGTCGTACAGGGAGTTCGGGCTGCGGCGACCGACGATGACCGCGTTGCCGCGGTCCAGACGGATCCGGACGTCGCCGGACACGAGGCGCTGCGCGGCCGCGACGTACCCCCGCAGGTCCGCCTGGAGGACGCTGAACCACAGGCCGTCATAAGTCGCCTGCGCGATCTCGGCGCCGACCACGCGGTTGAACCGCAACTGGTCCTTGGCAAGGACGAGGGCCTCCAGGGCTCGATGGGCGGCGTGGATGATCGCGGCCGCCGGGGCCTCGTAGATCTCGCGGCTCTTGATGCCGACGAGGCGATCCTCGACGTGGTCGATCCGGCCGACGCCGTGAGCGCCCCCCAGGGCGTTCAGCTGTTCGATGAGATCCACGGGTCCGAGCTCGGCGCCGTCGATGGTCACCGGGACACCGGCGCTGAAGCCAAGCACGATCTCGATCGGCGGCGGGGCGTCCGCTGGATCAGCAGTCCACTCGTAGACGTCGGCCGGCGGCTGGACCCAGGGGTCCTCGAGGATCCCGGTCTCGATCGAGCGTCCCCAGAGGTTGACGTCCACCGAATAGGGCGATGCGTGGGTCACCGGGATGTCGATCCCCCGCTCGATCGCGTAGTCGATCTCCTGGTCGCGCGAGAGGCCCATGCCGACGCGCATCGGGGCGATGACCTCGAGGCCGCCGTCGAGGGCCTTCACCGCGAGGTCGAACCGCACCTGGTCGTTGCCCTTGCCCGTGCAGCCGTGGGCAACCGCGTCCGCGCCCTCCTTCTGGGCCACCTCGACCAGCAGCTGGGCGATCAGCGGCCGCGCGAGTGCCGTCGCCAGCGGATAGGCGCCCTGATACATCGCGCCCGCTTGAACGGCGGGCCAGACGAACTGCTCGACGAACCGCTCCCGCCCGTCAGCGACGTACGCGCGGCTCGCGCCGGCGCTGATCGCGCGCTCCCCGACGCCTGGCCGCAGCGAGCCACCGCCGACGTCGACGGTCAGGGTCACGACCTCGGCGTCGTACTCCTCCCGAAGCCAGGCCACGGCGACCGAGGTGTCGAGGCCACCGGAGTACGCGAGGACGATCTTCTTCAAGGCAGGCTCCAGCACGGATCGGTGAGGTGATGCACGCATGTGGCGGCTCGCAGTCCTGCATTAACATGCGGCACAAGGTCGAGTATTGCATGAACATGCAGTCCTGTCTATGCTTCGTGGATGAGACTTCCGGTCGCTCCCCTGCACCACTCCGGCGTCCCGCACCTGCTCTCGGTCACCGACCTGGACGGCGCGACGATCTCGGACGTCATCGAGCACGCGCTCGTGCTCAAGGCACTCCCACCCGGCGACAGTCGGGCCGCGCTGCTGGCGGGTCGGTCTGTCGCGCTGCTGTTCGACAAGCAGAGCCTCCGGACCCGGGTGTCGTTCGAGATCGGCATCCAGCGGCTCGGGGGATCCACGACCTCGCTTTCGGGCAACGAGATCGGGCTGGGCAGCCGCGAGCCGCTGGCCGATATCGCGCGGACGCTCTCCCGCTACGTCGACGCGATCGTCGTCCGCATGCTGAGCCACGACGGGCTCACCGAGCTCGCGGCGGCGTCAACCGTCCCGGTCGTCAACGCGCTCTCTGAGCTCGAGCACCCGTGCCAGGCCCTCGCCGATCTGCTCACCCTACGCGAGCACCTGGGCTCGCTTCGGGGTCGCCAACTGGCATACGTCGGCGACGGCAACAACGTGTGCCACTCGCTGCTACTCGCGGGCGCAGCGGTCGGTCTCACCGTCCGGGTTGCCTCGCCGCGCGGCTACGGGCCGGATCCCGCCATCGTCGCCCAGGCGGCGCGCCTCGCCAAGTGGAACGGATCGCTCGTGGAGGTCGTCCACGACCCGGTTGCCGCCGTGCGCAGCGCCGATGCGATCTATACGGACGTATGGGCATCGATGGGCGAGGAGCACGAGGCTGCGGAGCGCCGGCGAGCCTTCGCGGGTTTCCGCGTGACCGCGGCGCTCGTCGCCGAATCACCCGATGCCCTGGTCATGCACTGCCTGCCCGCCCACCGCGGGGAGGAGATCGACGCGGACGTGATCGACGGCCCGCGGAGCATCGTCTTCGACCAGGCGGAGAACCGCCTGCACGCCCAGCAGGCCGTGCTCGTCCAGCTGCTCAACGCTCGCCGGGCGAGCCCCGCGCTCCATCGGATGCGGGGACTTGCGCAGAGCGAGCTCGCGGCGGGACTACCCCGATCCGTCTGAGGCCGGCGCCACCATTCGAGTCCCGGACGTGGGATCGTCGAGCGCCCGCGCGAGCCCCTTGGCGCCCCGGCCGTCCGCGATCAACACGTCTCGCCCACCGGCCGCGATCACGGCGATGGCCGCACGGACCTTCGGGATCATGCCGCCAAGGATGATCCCGCCTGCGATCAGCGCCTCGGCGTCGACGGCGTCCAGCCGGTCGATCCTGTTCCCGTCGCGGCCCCGAACGCCGTCGGTGTCGGTGAGCAGCACCAGCCGGCCGCCCAGAGCCGCCGCGAGCCCGGCGGCTACCTCGTCGGCGTTGACGTTGCAGATCTCGACCCGCTCATCCAGCGCGATCGGCGCGACGACGGGAACGAAACCGGCGCCAAGCAGCTCATCGAGGATCGCGGTCCGGGCGCCGACGACGCGCCCCACCCGGCCAAGCGCCGGCACGCGCTCGGCCTGGATCAGGTCGCCATCGACGCCGCTGAGCCCGACGGCAGCGACGCCAAGACGGCGAAGCGAGGCAACGAGCTCGGCGTTGATGAGGCCACGGAGCACGGCGACCACGACCGAGAGCGTCTCGTCGTCTGTGACCCGGCGCCCGTCCTCGAACCGGCTCTGTACGCCCAGCCGATCCAGCCAGCCCGAGAGCCGCTTCCCGCCGCCGTGCACGATGACGAGGCGCCGGCTACGCGCCGCATCTGCCGCCCCCTCGAGCGTCGCGTGCTGCTCCGCCAGCGTCTCGCCGCCGAGCTTGACGACGATCGGCTGCTCTGGGCGGGTCACGGCGAGAGCGGGAGCTGCTCGAGCCCGCTCTCCTCGGGCAGTCCGAAGACGACGTTGAACGCCTGCACGGCCTGTCCGGCCGCACCCTTGACCAGGTTGTCGATCGCCGACAGCACCAGGACACGGCCCGTCCGGTCATCGGCATGGACGTGAACCCGCGCGAAGTTGCTGCCCAGCACGTGCTTGGTCGCCGGCGGCTCCGGGGCAAGCTCGACGAAGCGCTCGCTCGCGAAGAACGCGCGGTACAGGTCATCGAGCTCCGCCTGGCTGGTCGGCCGGGTGGGGCGCACGTGACAGGCCGCGAGGATCCCGCGTGTCATCGGGATCAGATGGGGCAGGAAGTCGATGGGTCCGAGCGGCGCGGGAGCCAGCCGCCCGAGCTCCTGCTCCATCTCGGCGACGTGACGGTGCCCGCCCACGCCGTACGCACGCACGCTCTCGTTCACCTCGCCGAACAGGAACTGGGCTCGGGCCTCCCGGCCCGCGCCCGAGACCCCGCTCTTGGCATCCACCACGACGTCAGCGATCAGGCCGGCCCCCGCGAGCGGGGCGAGGGCGAGCAGCGTGGCCGTTGCGTAGCAGCCCGGCGAGGCAACGATGCCGTGACGCCCGAGCCGACCGAGCTCCTCCCTGTGGAGCTCCGGCAGCCCGTACACCGAGTGATCGAGCAGATCCGGCCGTGGGTGCTCGAATCCGTACCAGCGCGGATAGTCGGCCGGGTCGCGCAGGCGGAAGTCAGGCCCGAGGTCGATCACGACGAGGCGCTTTGCCAGCTCCGCGACGGTTTCGGAGGCGGCCCCGTGGGGGAGGCTGACGAACACGGCATCCAGCTCCCCGGGCAACTCGTCGGAGACCCGATAGCCGGTGCCCGCCAGGTGCGGGTGGCTCTGGCCGATCGGCTCGTCGTCCCGGCCGCGGGCGCCGAGGGCCTCGATGCGCACTCCGGGATGGCGGGCCAGGAGCCGAACGAGCTCCCCGCCACCGTATCCCGTCGACCCGACGACGGCGACTCTGAAGACAGGTTCGTCCACATCGCCTCCCGGTTCCGTGCTCCCTGGCCGGCGCAAGCGGCTACCTATAGTGTGTCGCAATGACCGACAAGCCTCCGGCGAACCCCGGCGAACTGCGCGACCTGCTGCTCCCGGAGCACGGTACGCCCATGGGAGCAGTCAGCGTGCGCGCACGCAAGGACGCCGATCTCGGGCAGCTCATTGCGGTTCTCCAGGGCGCCGGCGCCGAGATCGTCGCCATCAACACCTTCCCGGCCACCCGCCACGAGCCCGACGTCACCCGCGTGTTCGACTTCGAGACGCGCGGCCTCGGCAGCGCCAGGGCTGCGACGCTCCTGCGCAAGCTCCCGGGCGTAGCCAAGGCGGAGGCGCGCGCGACACTCGGCCAGATCTTCGGCAAGCGGGTCATCGTCATCGGTGGCGGGGCGCAGGTGGCGCAGGTGAACCTGGGTGCCGTGACGGAGGCGGATCGGCACAACCTGCGCGGCGAGCGGATCAGCGTGGACACGATCGCGCTCGTCGGCGAGCGCGAGATCGCCAACGCGGTCCGGGCGGTCGCCGACCTGCCGCGGGCACACATCCTCGTGCTCGCGGGATCGATCATGGGTGGCGAGATCACGAAGGCCGTTCGAGAGCTGCAGGCGGTCGGCATCCCCGTCGTCGCCCTCAACATGGCGGGCTCCGTCCCGAGCGTGGCCGACCTCGTAGTCTCGGATCCGGTCCAGGCCGGAACGATGGCCGTCATGGCCATCGCGGACACGGCGCGCTTCTCGATCGACCGCCAGCGCGGACGGCGGTACTGAGCCGATGACCGGCGGCAGCCCGCGATCGCGATCGACGGGCGCCACCGTCACCGCACCCGGCCCACGAGAGGTCGGCCAGCGATCGCTCTCGCCTACGATGGCGCGCTACTTCGAGCGCGTCTGGACGCACGGCGATGGTCATCGCCTGTTCGACGCGGACGGACGCGAGTACCTCGACTTCGCCACCGGCATCGCGACGACGATCCTCGGTCACCGACACCCGCGCGTGACGGCGGCCGTCCACGCACAGGTGGACCGTGTGCTTCACGTCATGTCCGGTCTCGGGTACGTCGAGCCCGTATCGCGGCTCGCCGAGATGCTGGCGGGCACGCTGCCCGATCCGCTCGACACGGTCTTCTTCGGCAACTCCGGCGCGGAGGCGATCGAGGGCGCGTTGAAGCTCGCGAGGCGGGCCACGGGTCGTCCCGCGATCATCGCCTTCCAGGGGGCGTTTCACGGCCGGACCTACGGCGCGCTCAGCGTCACGACATCGAGCCCCAACTACCGGGCAGGCCACGGTCCGCTGCTGCCGGCCGTGCACATCGCGCCGTACCCGAGCGCCTACCGCGCATACGCCGGGGACGAAGCCGCCGCCACGGCAGGCGCGTTTGGCGCGCTGGAGCTGCTATTGGCCGAAACAGTCGTTCCGACGGACGTGGCAGCGATCCTGATCGAGCCGGTCCTCGGTGAGGGCGGCTACGTCCCGGCGCCGCTCGAGTTCCTGCGGAAGCTCCGGGCACTGTGCGACAGGTACGGGATTCTGCTGATCTGCGACGAGGTCCAGACCGGCTACGGCCGGACCGGCCTGATGTGGGGCTTCGAGCACGCCGGCATCGTGCCGGACGTCGTGTGCGTGGCGAAGGGCATCGCGAACGGGCTCCCGCTCGGTGCGTTAGTGTCCCGGCGCGAGCTCCACGAGCGCTGGGGCCGCGGGGCCCACGGCTCGACGTTCGGCGGCAATCCGGTGTCGTGTGCCGCCGGGATCGCCGTCCTCGAAACGATCGATCGGGAGCAACTCGTCGCCAACGCGGCGGACCGCGGAGCACAGCTCCGAGCCGGATTGCAGGCGATCGCGGAACGTGAGCCCCGAATCGGCGACGTTCGCGGCCCGGGACTGATGATCGGCGTGGAGCTCGTCCTCGATCGGGCGACGCGTACACCGGATGGGGCCCTGGCGGACGCGCTGATCAAGCGCTGCGCCGATCTTGGCCTGCTGCTGCTGACCTGTGGGCCTGACCACAGCATCGTCCGTTGGCTGGCACCCCTGGATGTCTCGGCGACGGAGATCGATGAAGGCGTGACCATCTTTACCCAGGCCCTTGCCGACGAACGTCCCGCGGCCCTATCCTGAGGGCAACCGAATAGCACTTATCAAGAGTGGCGGAGGGACCGGCCCGATGAAGCCACGACAACCTACCGGCGTCGAGCCGGCAAGGTGCCAAGTCCGGGCAGGGCCCCCTGCAAGATAAGGGAAACTCTCGTTGCGAGGACCCTTCCGGGCAGGAAGGGTCTCCTGATTCCCGGACCCAGCCCTCGCCGTCGAGCGCCCCTGAGCCGCGAGGAAGCCGACGATGGCAATCGAGTCCGCGCCAAGACCCGCGACGCCCTCCGACGAGGCAGTCCCCCACCCCGTCGCGTTCAATCGACGCGTCGTCGGGCTGGCGTGCCGGAACTGTCGACGGCCGGAGGCCCTCGGCCCGTCGTACGTGTGCCCCGCCTGCCTGGGGCCGCTCGAGGTGGTCTACGACGTCGGGGCCGTCCGCGCTGCGGTCAGCCGGGCGGCCATCGAGGCCCGCGCGGCCGGGCTGTGGCGCTACCTCGAACTCCTCCCCGTCGAGGCCCCGCCGGAGCGCGGGCTCGCCGTCGGCTCCACCCCGCTCCTACGGGCGGCACGGCTCGGCGCGTCGATCGGCATCGACGACCTGCTGGTCAAGGACGACACCCGCAACCCCACCCTCTCGTTCAAGGATCGCGCCGTGGCAATCGCCGTCGCCCAGGCCCGATCGTTCGGAATCGACACCATCGCCTGCGCGTCGACTGGGAACCTGGCCGGAGCGACGGCGGCGGCGGCGGCGGCGCTGGGCATGCCGGCCTACGTCTTCGTGCCCGCGGCCCTCGAGCCCGCCAAGATCGACCATGCGCTAGCCTACGGCGCGACCGTCGTCCCGATCGATGGCACGTACGACGACGTCAACCGGCTCTGTCTCCAGATCGCCGACGAGACCGGCTGGGGGTTCGTCAACGTCAACCTGCGGCCGTTCTACGCGGAGGGCAGCAAGACCCTCGCGTTCGAGATCGCTGAGCAGCTCGGCTGGCGGTCGCCCGACGTCGTCGTCGCGCCGATCGCGTCCGGTGCGATGTTCACCAAGCTGGCGAAGGGCTTCGACGAGCTCGTTCGGGTTGGCCTGATCGACCAGCGGCCGATCCGGTTCGTCGGCGGCCAGGCAGCGGGCTGCGCCCCGGTCGCGAGGGCCTGGGCTGACGGCGGCGACGTGTTACCGGTCCGAAACCCCGACACGTTCGTCCGCTCCCTTGCGATCGGGAACCCCGCCGACGGCCGCTACTCGGTCGAGCTCGCCCACGCGAGCGGCGGCTCCATCGAGGCGATCCCGGACGAACTGACCGCCGAGGCAATCCGACAGGTCGCGAGGCTTGAGGGGATCTTCACCGAGACCGCGGGCGGCGTCACGGTGGCCGCGGCTGAGGCCGCGCGACGGCGGGGCGTCATCGGGGACGGCGACGAGGTCGTCGCGCTCCTGACCGGCAACGGCCTGAAGACACCCGAGGCGCGACTGCTGGGCGAGGAGGATCGCGTCGCGCGGCCTGGTCTACCGGGCCTCGCTCCCGTGATCCGCCCAAGCCTGACCGCATTCGAGACCTGGCTGGAGGGACACGCATGAGCTCTGTACGCATTCCACCGACGATGCGAACGGCCACCGCCGGCTCCAAGGTGGTCGAGGTCGCCGGCCTGACGGTGCGTGAGGTCGTCGATCGCCTGGTCACAACGTACCCAGCGCTAGCGGCCCAGCTGCTCGACGGCGATGGCGAGGTCAACCGCTTCGTCAACGTCTACGTCAACGACACCGACGTGCGCCACCTCGGTGGCCTGGACACCCCCGTCGACGACCGCGACGCGGTCGTGCTCCTGCCGGCGATGGCCGGCGGCTGACCCATGCGGGGCGGGTCGGCCGCCTCAGATCGAACTCCTGGGTTCAGGAACGGCAGGCAGCGTCCTTCGGTCGCGCTCGATGAAGTGGCTCGCCAGCGTCGCCGTCAAATACCCGAACACGCCGAGCCCGAAGAGCGAGAGGAGCCAGCCGAGGACCTTCCCCTCTCCCGTCACGGGTGCAGTCGGAGCTCCTGTCGTCATCGTGTATGCGGTCCACCACAAGGCCTCCCCGTAGTCCGCGAACGTCGCCGCCTCGAAGGACGCCATGCCCGCCGAACCGACCAGCATGACGAGGGCCGTGGCGCCGATGACGTACCCGAGACCCCGGCGCGCCGCCGTCGCCCTGAGCGACGCAAGCCCCCGGTTGATGCTCGTGAGGAGCCGGAGCAGCCCGACCCCACGGACCACGCGCCCCAGCCGTAGCACGCGAAGCGCCGACGCAAGGCGCAGGATCCGGAATGCGGGCAGCACGAGCGACACGACCGTCAGCCAATGGGTGCGCAGGTAGCGAGTCTTTACCGGCGCGATCGTGAACTCGAGCAGGAAGTCCCCGACGAAGATCGCCCAGATGACCCACACGGTGACCTCGAGTGAGCGCGGGAGCCCGCCGCCCGCGAACTCCACCACGAGCAGCGCGATCCACGCCGCCGACAGCAGGACCATCACGCCACCAAGCGCCGAATCGATCTGTTCGAGCAGCGACTCTCGTTCCTGGCGCAGCGCGGTCTCGTCCGCCCTCATGACGGGGCGGGCTCAGTGCTCTGGTCGTCGCCCGGCTCCGGCCACGTCCGGCGACCGCCCACGACGGATTCGAGAAGCGCAAGCTCACGGCGCAGCACGGCCTTCCGATCGTCCGGAGCGACAGAGAGCAGGTCCTCGAGCAGGTACCGGAGCCGACGTCCGATCTGCAGCTGGCTTTCACCCGCAAGTCGAATCTCGTCTACCGCTAGTTCGACATAGTCAGCCCAGTCTGGACGCGGCAGCACGAGCAGCACGCGGCCCGAGTCGTCGCGTCGCACCGGCGACGGAAATTCCCGCCCGATGAGGCGTCGCAGGAGGTCATGCAGCCGGTCCAGGGCCTGCACGGCAGTGGTCGGATCGTTCGTTCCTGGCGAGAGCGCACGTACGGCGATGTCGACGAGCTGCCGGAACCCAAAGGCGGCGTCCTGGTCCATCGACCTCTCGTCCTCGATGACGAGGGCAGCCCGGATCGCGTCGGCGGCTTCTCGATCCCAGTGGCCTGACAACCGCGCCATCGGAGCACCGTAGGGCAGGAACTCGCCGATCGCGGGCAGGACCTCGACACTACGATCGCGGGCGTCCGCAGTCCGAAGGAGACTGCCGTCATCGACTGAGACCAGCACCCCGGCGCGAGGCGCCTTGAGGACAACCCCCGCGTCCTCCACGATCTCGCTGCGCCGCCGCCCTTCGGCGCCGCGGGCCCCGACCCCCTCGGGGTACAGGCGCTCGATCGCCTGCTCCGTCTCGTGCGCGATGTTCGCGATGACCGTACTCGCGCGGATCGCGTGGGCCATGTGGTCGATGTAGTAGATGAATGCCGCGACGCTGGCGAGCAGGAGGGCAAACGCGACCCAGATCGCCAGCCCCGGGACGAAGGCGTCGCTGCCGTCGGCCTCCGCGCGCACGTCACGGAGGATGAGCAGCGTGTACACGAAGGTTGCGACGAACAACCCCAGGACGGCCTGGTTGTTGCGGTCGCGGAGGAAGGTTCGCATGACTCTCGGGGATAGCTGGGTCGAGGCGAGCTGCAGGACGAGCATCGTGATCGTGAACACGAGGCCAGTGAAGGTCAGCATCGACTGAGCGATCGTCGATAGCACGCCTCGGGCTCCGTCGGCCCCGCCTCCGTACACGACGAGGAAGCTGGCGGTGCTGGACAGCTGGCGATCGACGTTCAACAGGATGAATGCCAACAGCACGGCACCGAGCGCGAACAGCGCCGGCATGAACCAGAGACTGGTGCGGACGTGCTCACGAAGCGACTGAAGCCGGCGCTTGGTCAATGGGTATCGACCGGCGCACCAGGCAGGAGTACGAGCGCAGAATCCTCCTGCACGTCCAGGCACACTGCCGTCAGGCGGAGCTCTTCCTCGAGACATCGCTCCCTGAGGTAGGGAATTGCCTCCTTGGCCGGTGGGTGAGCGTCCGGGACGCGGTTCCACGCATCGGTCCAAGCCTCGACGCTCTCGCACGTCCGGATCGCATCATCCAGTGGCGAAGCCTGCTGTGGGGCGCCGGCGCGTGGCGTGGCGTCGCGGAATGCCGCTACGCACTGGCCGGATGCCCTGTCGTCGCCGGTGCAGCCCACCGTCAGGAAGACAAGCGCTGCCAAGGCTAGACGGACTCGCCACATCCCGACACGCTACTCGAACGGCCCGCCCGTTCGTGTTGCTCGCCCTCATCGCGTGGTTGCATCAACGTGACGGGGTGCCGCTGGGCGAGAGTGGCCGAAACGCCGCGAGCGGCGGCAGGCCTACGCGGGACCGCCACGCGACTACGACGCGGTCGCCGATCGCCACCTCGCCGGGCCTCGCCTCGACGGCGGCGAGAAAACGCGGACCCTCATCGAGGTCGATGAGGCCGACGACGTAGGGCGGCTCTAGATCGGGCAGAACCGGCACCCGAACCACGGTCAGGCTGTGGACGAGGCCGCGACCAGAGGCGCGCCGCCAGCGGGGCTCCCCGCCGCACGCGAGGCAGAACGGGCGGGGATACCACTCGGCTCGCCCGCACCGGCTGCAGAACGGCAGCCGCAGCTCACCCAGCACCGCCCCCTCCCAGAAGGGCCCGGTGAGCGCGTCGCCGTAGTCAGTCACGAGCGAGGACCACCGTGGAGGCAGTGGAGAAGATGCCGCCGACCCCGTGCGCGACGCCGATTCTCGCGTCCTGGACCTGGCGGTCGGCCGCCTCGCCCCGGAGCTGCCGCACCAGCTCCACCAGCAGGAGGACCCCCAGCGCGCCAGGGTGGCAGTAGGAGAGTCCGCCGCCCGACGTCATCGTCGGGAGGGCCCCGCCGGGTCGCAGGCGGCCGTCGGCGACGAACGTGCCGCCCTCGCCCTTGGCGCAGAACCCCAGATCCTCGAGGGACTGCAGCACCGTAATCGTGAAGCTGTCGTACGGCTCGAGCACGTCGACGTCGGCGGGCGTGATGCCGGCCATCCCGAATGCCTCGCGCGCCGAGACCGCACCCGCCGACACGGTGAGGTCCGGCATCTGCGCGATGGTCCAGTGCGTCTGGCTCTCTCCCGCGCCCAGGACGCGAACCGCGCGCGTCCGGGCATCTCGCGCTCGATCCGCCGTCGTCACGACGACGGCGCCACCACCATCGGTGACGAGACAGCAGTCGAGGCGTCGCAGCGGGTCGCAGATCGGGCGGGAGGCGAGGACGTCCTCGATGGTCAGCGGATCCCGATTCCAGGCCTTCGGATTCCGCTCCGCCCAGAGGCGAGCCGCGACGGCGATCTCTGCCAGCTGCTCCGAAGTCGTGCCGAACTGGGCCATGTGCCGCGCCGCGATCAGGGCGTATGCACCCACCGGCATCGGCAGGCCGTACGGGCTCGAGAACTGGTCCTGCAGCGACATGCCGGTGCTCGCGCTCGCGAGGGATCGCGCGCGCCGCGTCCGCTGCCGGCTCGCGTAGGCGATGAGCGCGACCTCACACCGGCCCGCCTCGATGGCGAGGAACGCGTGATGCACGAACGCTTCGAACGCCGCCCCGCCGAGGTCCGACGAATCCATGAATCGCGGCTGGATTCCCAGGTACTCGCCGACCTGAACCGTACCCTCCTCGCCCATGTAGTTGACGAACAGGCCGTCGACGTCGGCGAGCGTCATCCCGGCCTCGTCGAGCGCCTCGCGCGCCGCGAGGGCGCACATCGAAAGCTCGGTCTGGTCATCGACCTCGCCGAGCTGGGTCTCGGCCACGCCCGCGATCCACGGCCGGCGATCTGCCGTCACGCGCGACGCTCCTCGACCAGCTGCCGGCGACGGATCTTCCCCGACTCGTCCCGTGGCAGCCGTTCCACCAGCTCGTACGACTTGGGTCGCTTGTACGCGGCGATGCGATCCCGGAGGAACTCGTGGAGCTCGGCGCGACCAAGCTCGATCGTGTTCGCTCGGGGCTCGACGATGGCATGAACGCGCTGGCCCCACTCGTCGTCGGGCAGGCCGATGACCGCCACGTCGGCAATTCGGGGATGCTCGAGCAGGGCGCCCTCCACCTCCGCCGGGTAGACGTTCACGCCGCCGCTCACCACCAGATCGTCCCGGCGGTCGGCGAGGTAAAGGTAGCCTTCCTCGTCGAGCCAGCCGTGGTCACCGACGCTGGTGAACCCGTCGGCGTCGCTTCGGGCCGGTGGCGCCCCGATGTACTCGTATGTCGGCCCAGCGGCGTTTCGGCGCATGAAGATCTCGCCGACCTCGCGAGCCGGCAGCTCCCGGCCCGATTCATCGAGGATACGCACCTCCGCTCCGTCCGCGCGCCCGACGCTGCCAGGGTGCTGCAGCCACTCGCCGCCGGTGATCCGGGTGTGCCCGATCGCCTCGCTCGAGCCGTAAGATTCCACGATCCGCTCGCCGCCAAGGAGGTTGATCCACGCGCGCTTCAGGGCTGGGGCACATGGGCCTGCAGTGTGGAACAGCATCTCGATGCTGCCGAGGTCGCGCTGCGCGATGTCTTCGAGCCGGATGATCCGATGCATCATCGTTGGGGCGAGGAACAGCCACTGGACCTGGTGACGCTCGATCTGCTCGACGACCACGCGCGCATCGAACCGGCGCAGCAGGATGATCCGCTGGCCCAGCAAGAGCCCCCGAGTGGACCAGACGAACGGCGAGTTGTGATAGAGCGGCCCGGCCACGAGTTGCGTCTGTCCCGGGCGAAAGCCAACCCCCGCGTCTGCCTCGTCGTCCGTGGGCGACCAACCCCACGACGCGGGATCCACAACCACCTTGGAACGGCCCGTCGAGCCGCCCGAGCCGACGGCCTTCCCCGGCCATGGCAGCGGATCCGGGATGTCGCTGGGCGGCTCCCAGGCCGCCCAGGCGGCTTCATGGAGGGCCGCCTCGGTGAGGGTCGGCACGGCGACGTCCGTCGAACCCACGATGAGGCTCGGCTGGAACGTATCGAGCAGGCCGATCCGCTCTCGGGCAGGCAGCCGCGGGCTCACGGGGAGCACGAGCGCGCCCAGCCGCCAGGCCGCGATGCACGCGACTAGGTGGTCCGCGCTGTTCGGCAGGACGACCGTGACCCGAGGTCCGCGTGGCCGCGCTGCAGGGCGTACCGCCACCTCGAGGTCCGCATGGGCCGCTCGCATCACGGCGGCGACCCGTCGCGTCGCGCGATCCAGCTCTCGCCACGTGTACGCGACCTCCCGCGAGCCGTCGTCGACGTCGACGTCCACGATCGCGACGCGGTCTGGATGCGACGCGGCCAGGGTCGCGATCCGCGCCCCGTACGGCAGCGGCACGGCGGTCATGTCGCCGGCGCTCCGACGCCCTCGACCAGCCGTCCGTCGCGGATTACGAGCGCGACCGAACGCAGCGCCGCCGGATCCTCCCATGGCCGGCCGCTCACGGCCACCAGGTCGGCGGCATAGCCGGGAAAGACGCGTCCGATCAGGTGGCCGACGCCCAGGAGGTCCGCGGCGCCGCTGGTCGAGTGCCGGAGGGCGTCCCATGGCGTCACCCCGGCCGCCACCTGCGCCTCGACCTCGCGCGCACTCGTCCCGAGCTCCATCCCCGGGCCGCCGCCGCAATCCGTGCCCGTGGCGATCCTGACGCCCGCTCGGTACGCACGGGGGAAGCGCTCCAGCATGGCGTCCCTCGCCTCGCGCTGCTTCGCGAGCCGGCTCGCGGGGAGGGCCCCGGCGTCGGGCGGGTCCGCGAAGTAGCGATGCAGCGAGAAGGTCGGAACCAGGAATGTCCCGCGCTGGAGCATCGCCTCGACGCAGGCGTCATCGAGGAAGTACCCGTGCTCGATGCTGTCGACGCCCGCCAGGGTGGCCGCGAGCACGCCGTCGCGGCCGGTCGCGTGGGCGGCCACGCGCCGACCCGATCGGTGCGCTTCGTCCACGAGCGCGTGCAGCTCGTCATCCGCGAACTGACGCTGGTGATGCCCGCCGCGGAGTGACGTGTTCCCGCCGGTCGCGCAGATCTTGATCCAGTCCGCACCGGCGCGTACCGCGCGCCGGACTGCCCGTCGGCACTCGTCCGGTCCGTCCGCAAGGAGCACGTCGGCGGCGAGTCGTGGCATGAGCTCGAGCGGCACGTCGTGCCAGTCGCCGTGACCGCCCGTCTGGGACAGCATCGGCCCGCACGCGACGATGCGCGGTCCCGGAAGAGTGCCCTCCGCGATCGCGTCGCGGAGCCCGATGGCAACGCCGCTCCCACAGTCCCGGACGGTCGTCCATCCGGAGCGCAACGCCGCGAGCGCATCGGCAGCCGCCCGCATGGCTCGCAGTGCGGCGTCGACGAACTCCCCGGCACCCTTCCGTCCGCCGACAAGATGGACGTGCGCGTCGATCAGCCCCGGGAGGATCGTGCAGTCGCCGAGGTCGATGACGTGGGCGCTGCCTGGCCGATCGCCATCGGTGGCGACGATGGCCTCCGAATCCTGCCCGGACTCCTGGTCCGCACCCGGCTCTGGTGCGCGCAAGCGGACCGCAGCGATGCGCGCGCCCTGGATGACGATCTCCGGGAAGTCTTGAGCAGCCGCCACGGCGCCGTCATAGAGGTAGCGCGCCCGGATGACGAGGCTGTCCAACTTGAATCAGGCCACTTCGGGCGCAAGCGTCCGGACGAACCAGGCGCCGGTGCGTTCGTTGACGTCCTGGGCCAGCTGCGGCGACGTCCACAGGTCGTGCGCAGCCGTCGGATATCGCACGAAGGCGGCATCGACGCCCGCCGACCGGAGGATCGCGTACAGGAGCTCGCTCTGGCCGATCGGGCAGCGCTCGTCGCGCTCGCCATGGAGCAGCAGCGTCGGAGCGGTCGTGCGCCAGGCGTGAGTCGATGGCGACAGTTCGCGATATCGCGCGGCGGCTTCGCGCGGGCTGCCGCCGATCAGCAGCTCGCCCCACGTTCGACCCTCGTCCGACATGCCCCACTCGGACACCATGTCGATGATCGGAGCCATGCACACGGCCGCCCGAAAGGCGTCCGTCGTCGCGCACGCCAGCGCGGCGATGAATCCCCCGTGGCTGTGCCCACAGATCCCGATGCGCGCCGGATCGACGTCAGGTCGAGACTTGATCGCAGCCACGACCGCCGCCAGATCCCGAAGCTCGGCGCCGCCAAAGTCGCCCCGCACGGCGTCCACGAACGCCCGCCCGTACGACGTGGACCCACGGGGATTCCCCCACGCGACCACGAACCCGAGGCTGGCGAGGTACTGCTCCGTCGCCGCACCCCATTCGTCCCCGACATCGTGGTGCGGTCCGCCATGGACGATGACAACGGCCGGGTGCCGGCGCCGCGGTGCCGCCGCGGGTGGCCGGAGGAGCCAGTAGTCGATCATCGTCCCATCGCCGGACTGCGTCGACAGTGGCTCCGCCCCGGCGAGCGGGCCCGGCGCACCACCGGGCCACGGTTCGGAGATGGTCCGCCGGGCTGCGGTCGCCGGCTCGAAGATGCCGACGCGAGGCGGAACGGTCGACGTTTCGACGACCTGCGCCACTTTCGTGCCGCGGGCGTCTCCGGCGGCGCCCCATGTCCGCCCGTCGGCAAGCGCGAGCAGCCGCATCTCGCCGGATGCGGGATCGAGGAGCCACACGCCGCTTCGGCCCCGCCCGCGGCCGTGCACGAGGTACCGCCCGTCGGCCCGCGCGATCGGATCGTCCACTACGAAGCACGGCGGCTCGTCGACGATGGTCACCAGCCGCGCCCTCTCGACGTCGTATTGCTGGATCGACGGGTGGAACGACCGCTCCATGGCGCCGGCCAGAATGAGCGACGCCCCGTCCGGGCTCCAGCAGTAGTACGGGAAATCGCTCGACGTCGACCCGACGGATCCCACCGTCGAACCGTCGATGGCATTCGCGACGAGTAGGCGCGACCGGTACCCGCCGGGGTCCCGGGCGCGCACGGCGATCCAGCGCCCGTCCGGTGACCAGCGCGGCCGCTCGAGCTCCGCGGCAGGATCAGCGAACAGCATCCGCGCCCCGCCGTCGAGCGTCACGATGTTCAACACGGCTCGGTCCTGCGACACTCCGGCGCCGTCACGCTTGTAGGCGAGACCGCGCACCTCAACCGCGAGGCCACGCGCACGCGCAGCGTCGAGTCGCCCAACGACCGCGATCCGGTCGCCGGTCGGGGCCCACGCGATCTCCGCCACCTCCGGACAAGGCCCGGCGATCACCTCGGCTGAGCCGCGGGCCAGGTCGTGTACGACCACGCTGGCGCCGGCGCGCGAATCGCGGATCCAGGCGATGCGACCACCGGCCGCATCCCAGCGGGGACCGCGGGCGTGGCCGCCGTCTGGATCGAGGATCCGCGAACTCCCTCCCTCAACACCGGCGACCCGGATGCGCTCCCGGTATCCCGCTCGACCGGGCGACCGATCCAACCAGCAGACCCAACGTCCGTCCGGCGATGGACGGGGGTCGTCCACGTCCACACGCCATGCGAGCGATCGGGCGGTCACGCGAGGGCTCATTCCCGTGGCTCGCGTTCGCCGTCGGGCTGCAGCTGCTGGGCGATGCGGTCGTCTCGACCACGAAGCGGGCAGGCTGCGCACTTCTCACGACCGCCGGGCCAGAGGTACATCCGACAGCAGGCGCCAAGGCACAGGACGAGGTGGGCCTCCTCGTCCACGGTCACGATCTCGGCCGTCGATGGCGCGAGCCGGAAGCGAGTTGCGTGGACGTAAAGGGCATCGAGTTCACGCGCGCCGGTCTCAGGACGCCCGTCCGCCGCATACGCCTCCGCGACACTCACCAGGGCACCATAGCCGGCGAGTCCCCACAAGGCCTTCTCGCCGAGGTGGGATCGCGCGGAGAGCGGGGCAATCGCCGGGGCAATGAACGCCTCGATCCGCTGTACGAGAGCGGCGCGGAGTGCGTCGACGTCTGATACCACCGTGACGCCTCCATCCTCATGGGCCGGATCGTCGGGCAGCGCGAGGAAGGCCGCCGAGGCGAGGGCCACGCCTGTCGGGACGTCGTCCGTGTAGGGACGGAAGGCGACGACTGCGTGCGTGAGGTCCGGGACTCGCCGCTCCCGGCGGAACAGGGACGCAGCGAGCCGGCCGACGTCCGCAAACCGTTGGATGGCCATGCCGCCGACCGTGCGCGGATCGGCAGGTCCAGTGGAGTCCTTCGCCGCCTGCCAGACCGCTTCCTGCACCTGGTCCCCACCCAGGTCGCGCGCGGGCAGCCAGCCCGATGGAGCCGGGCCGACGAAGGCTTCGAACCATTGCTCCGATGCCCTCCCGAGCGAGGCCTTGAGGTGTGCGGCGGCGGTCAGCTCGGGCCCTCCCTGGCAGTGAATCGCCCCTCTCCGCAGGGGGGCTTGACGCCCCCATGGTCGCGGCCTACAGTCCGACTGCTGAATGTTATCAGACATCATCCAGCAGTTGCGAGGAGACATCGTGACGACGAAGAGGATCATGTTCAAGCTCGGTCTGGCGGTCGTGCTCTTTGGCTGTACGGGAACGACGCCCACGCAGGCACCAGCGACCGCGACCGCACCGCCCGTCGTGACGACGGCGCCGGCCACCCAGCTGCCGCCGACAGAGGAGCCTTGTCGCGAGGTGACCCATGCGGCCGGTGACAGCTGCGTCCCGGCAAACCCGCAGCGTGTCGTCACGCTGGGCTGCCAGACCTCGCTCGAGTACGCGCTTGCGCTCGGCCTGCCCATCGTCGGCCATGATGTCGCGCCGTGGCCCCCCGAGATCCCTCCGTACGTCGATGCGTCCCGCCTCGCGGGCTCGAAGTCCGTGGGGTCGTGCTTCGAGCCCGATCTCGAGCTCGTCAAGCCCCTTAACCCCGACCTGATCATCTATACCTTCGACGCCGGCAACTACGCGCAGGTATCGGCCATCGCGCCGACGGTCGTACTCCCCGTCGGGTACCTCT
The DNA here is from genome assembly GCA_035513775.1 of Candidatus Limnocylindria bacterium. Taxonomy (GTDB): domain Bacteria; phylum Chloroflexota; class Limnocylindria; order Limnocylindrales; family CSP1-4; genus UBA5189. Next base: position 24,135 of record DATKBR010000032.1, on the reverse strand, counting down.
CCTATCGCGACGACTTCCTTACCGCAGCGGAGCTGCTCGGCCGGACGGACGAGGCGAATGCCCACCTAGCCGCCCTGGACTCGAGGATCGCGGCACTCAAGGCGAAACTCGCCCTCAAGTTCGCCGGCAAGACGGTGGCCGTGTTCGGCACCGGCACCGACGGGCGGGCGACCATCGAGACGACCGGGACGTACGTTGGCGAGCTCATGACCGACCTCGGGCTCGAACGACCGGCTGCCCAGGTTGCCGAGGAACGGCTGCGGATCAGCCTCGAGCAGATCGGGCTCCTAGACGCCGACGTCGCGTTCGCGACCTTCGGCTACACCGATCCGTCGACGGCCGAGGCCGGCGCGGAAACGAAGGCGCAGTACACCGAGAACGCGCTCTGGCAGACCCTGAAGTTCGTGCAGGACAACCAGCTCATCGAGATGGACAAGTCCGTCTGGAGCCTGCACGGGATCTTCTGGGCCGATGGCGTGCTCCAGGACCTCGAGGCCAAGGCCCTGCCGTAGCATCTACGGCGGTTCACCAAGGGCCGGGACCGCGCGCAACCGGGTCCCGGCCCGTCCGTCCATCTGGAGGGGTGCCGCGCCATGCTCGTTCGCGCCCCGACGCGCTGGGTGGGCCTGGCGCTCCTCTCCGTGGTGGCCGCGGTGGTCGCGATCACGAGCCTCGCGATCGGCGCCCTCGACATTCCCGTTGATGTCGTGCTGTCGTCGTTCCTGGCATTCGACGGGAGTCGCGAGGAGATCATCGTCCAGCAGCTTCGGGTGCCGCGCATGCTCATCGGGATCGCGGCCGGGGCGGCCTTCGCGCTCGCCGGCGCGATGATGCAGGGGCTGACACAGAACCCGCTCGCGGACCCGGGGCTCCTCGGGATCACGTCCGGCGCATCGCTTGCCGTGCTGATCGCCCTGGACACGATGGGCGTCCGTGAATTCACGTCGCTTCTCTGGTTCGCGATGGCCGGTGCCGCGCTCGCCGGGACGACGGTCTACGTGCTCGGATCCGCTGGGCGTGGCGGCGCGTCGCCCATGAAGCTCGCCATCGCCGGCGCCGCGCTCGCCTCGCTCATCGGCGCGCTGCTCACGATCCTGCTGTCCATGCAGGCTCGCTCGCTCGACGAGATCCGGTTCTGGCTCGTCGGATCGCTGGCCGGCCGGCCGATCGAGGTGTTCTGGGCCGTGATCCCCTTCGTCGCCGTCGGGGCCGTCGTTGGGCTCGCGTTCGGCCGGTCGCTGAACTCACTCTCCATGGGTGAAGAGATCGCGGTCTCGCTCGGGGTTCGAGTGAGCCTCGTCAGAGCCATCGCGGGCGCGACGGTGATCGTCCTTGCCGGGGCGGGCGTGGCGATGGCGGGGCCGATCGCCTTCGTTGGCCTCGCGGTCCCGCACATCGCGCGAACCCTCGTCGGTCCAGATTGGCGGTGGATCCTGCCGTACACCTTCGTCATCGGCATCGCGCTCCTGCTCGCTGCCGACGTCCTCGGTCGCGTGGTCATCCGGCCCGATGAGCTGCAGGTCGGCGTCGTCGTCGCACTCCTAGGCGCGCCGTTCTTCGTGCTGCTGGTCCGGCGACGACGGCTGGTGGCGCTGTGACGAGCCTCGTCCTCAGGCTCCCATCCGTGTCCTTCCGGGTCGATGGTCGCGTGCTCCTCCTGCTGGGCGGCATGGTCGTCGCGCTGCTGGCGGTGACGGGCGCCGCGCTGCTCATCGGCGCCACCTCGATCCTCACTCCGGGCGAGCTCGTCACCGCGCTCTTCTCCTCCTCGGACAGCGACGCCGGCTTCGCCGTGCGCGAGCTCCGGCTGCCACGCGTCCTGGCGGGCGTCATCGTCGGGCTCTCGCTGGGCATCAGCGGCGCCATCTTTCAGACGGTTGCGCGCAACGGCCTGGTCAGCCCGGACATCGTGGGCGTGAACTCGGGTGCGAGCCTCGCGGCACTCGTCGTCATCGTGCTCGGGACACAGGCCCGGGGCGCAGGCGACGCCCAGGAGGTGCCCCTGTCGCTGATCGCACCTGCCGCGCTCTTCGGAGCATTCGCGGCGGCAATCCTCGTCTATGTCCTCGGCTACGTGAAAGGCCTCAATCCGTACCGGCTCGTCCTCGTTGGGATCGGGGTCACGGCCGTCCTTGCCGCCGGGATCGCCTACGCTCTCACCCTCACGCGATTCCCGTTCGCGACGCAGCTGGCGTTTCGCTGGACCGTCGGGAGCATGTACGGGACGGACTGGACGGAGGTTCGCCCGGCCCTGATTGCGTGCGCGGTGGCGGTCCTCGTTGCGCTTGCCCTCCTGCGTCCGCTCGGGATCCTGAGCCTCGGCGATGACACGGCAGCGGGTCTCGGGTCGCGGGTCGAGCGCGATCGCTTCAGGCTGATCGCGATCGGCGTCGTCCTGGCGGCGGTCGCCGTGGCGCTGGCCGGCCCGGTGGGCTTCGTGGCCTTCATCGCGCCGCACATCGCCCGCGGTCTGATGGGCGGTCGCGGGCCGCTGACCGTCATCGCCGCCGGTCTGGCCGGCGCGATCCTCACGGCGTTCGCGGACCTCGTGGCTCTGCGGGCCGTGCCCGGCGTCGACATCCCTGTTGGCGCAGTCACGGCGCTCATGGGCGCGCCCTACTTCCTGTTCCTCCTGCACCGAACCAACCGACTCGGGGTGACGACATGACCGTCAACGGCGAGCACACGCCAAGGCTCGAGGCAGTCGACCTGTCGCTGGGATACGACGGCCGCGAGATCGTGCATGCGCTCTCGCTGCACATCCCCAGCGCCCGGATCACGACGATCGTCGGCCCGAACGGCTGCGGCAAGAGCACGCTGCTGCGCGGCATCGCCCGCATCCTCAAGCCGAGTTCCGGGAGCGTGCTCCTCGACGGCAAGGCCATCCACGGGCTGCCCACGAGGCAGGTCGCGCAGCGCGTCGGTCTCCTGCCGCAGTCCCCGACCGCGCCCGATGGTTTGACGGTGGAGGACCTCGTCGGCCGTGGGCGGTTTCCGCACCAGAGCTTCTTCCAGCGGTGGACGAAGGCGGACGAGGCGGCTGTGGCCGCCGCCATCGCGGCAACGAGGCTTGAGGACATGCGCGGTCGCCTTGTGGATGAGCTCAGCGGTGGCCAGCGCCAGCGGGCCTGGATCGCGATGGCCCTCGCGCAGGACACGCCGATCGTGCTGCTGGACGAGCCGACGACGTACCTCGACCTCGCGCACCAGGTCGATGTGCTCGACCTCCTGTCCGAGCTGAACGAGCAACAGGGTCGAACCGTCGTCATGGTCCTGCACGACCTGAACCAGGCCGCGCGCTACTCGCACGAGGTCGTCGCCATGAAGGAGGGCCGCGTGGTCGCGCGGGGCCGACCCGACCAGATCATCGATGCGGCCTTCGTGCAGGCGGTGTTCGGGCTGGAGTCGCAGGTGATCGCGGATCCGATCGACGGGACGCCGGTCTGCCTGCCGATCCATCGCGGGCGACGGGCTGCCGCCGCCGCGGCGGAGGCCTCGTGACCATGCGTTCGACGGGTGCCGGCCCCGCGACCTTCGAGCTGCCGCCGGGCCTTGTCACCCCGGCCGTTGTAGTCGACCGCTCGATCGTGGAGCGAAACATCGCCACGATGGCCCGCGATGTCGCCGCGCTCGGGATCGCGCTTCGACCGCACATAAAGACCCACAAGATGGTCGACGTCGCCCGGCTCCAGCTCGCGGCGGGCGCCGCAGGCATCACTGCCGGTACGCTCGGCGAGGCCGAGATCATGGCCGCCGGCGGCATCGACGACATCTTCATCGCCTATCCCCTGTGGGTCACCGCGGCCGAGGCCGACCGGCTACGCCGCCTGAACGCCGTGGCGGAACTTCGGGTGGGCGTCGAATCGGCCGAGGCAGCAGCCGTCCTGGGCGACGCCCTTAGGGGCGTCGTGCCGCCCTTGAAGGTATTGGTCGAGGTTGACAGCGGCGAGCACAGGACAGGCGTCCGGTCGCCTGCGGACGCGGCCCGAGTCGCTCGGGCGGCCCAGGTGGCCGGGCTGGAGGTGCGCGGCGTCTTCACCCACGGTGGTCATGGCTATCGCTCGGCGGAGTTGCGAATGCAGGCGGCGCACGATGAGGCGGGGGTGCTCGAGGCTGCGGCGGAGGCGATGGAGGCCGCCGGGATCCCGGCCCCCGAACGGAGTGCCGGTTCGACGCCGACCACACCAGTCGGCGTACGCGACGGCATCACGGAGCAGCGACCCGGAACGTACGTCTTCGGCGATCGACAGCAGGTCGCCCTAGGGAGCGTTGCGCGTGACGCCGTCGGGCTCGCGGTGGCCGCCACGATCGTGAGCCTCCAGCAGCCGGGCTACGCGATCATCAACGCCGGGGCAAAGATGCTGGCGCGAGACCGCCCGGCGTTCCTGGACGGGTTCGGGATCATTCCGGCGCTTGGTGATGCCGTCGTCGAGCGGGTCTATGACTACCACGGCGTCGTCCGGCTGCCCCGCGGGATCCGCCCGGCACACGGTCAGGTAGTGGCGGTCATCCCGAACCACGTCTGTCCCGTGGTCAACCTCGTCGATGCCGTGACCGTCGCGGTCGACGGTCACGTCGCGGACACGTGGCGTGTCGACGCCCGTGGCCAGAATGGCTGACGGCGAGTCGCGCAGCAGTGGCCACGTCGTCCTGGCCTCGGACGACGGGCGCGATCGGCTGGCGGGCAATCTCGGCTGGTTGGACGTCCCCGTCCGCCACGCCGATCCGGACGGGCCGACGCGGCAACTGGCGTTTGTCCGGCTTCCTGCGACTACCGACCGTCCCGGCCCTCCGATCGTGGTGCTCGCCGGCGGTCCGGGGGAATCCGGGGTCGCTTCGCTCGTCTGGTCCGAGCCCGGCCGAGGGGCCTGGTGGGACGAGCTTCGGCGCCTGGGTGACGTCATCGCGCTCGATCAGCGCGGCACGGGCTGGTCGTGGCCCGTCCCCGAGGCGCTCAGGGGCTGGAATCTTCCCCTCGACCATGCAGTAGAGGCGGACGAGGCCTTCGCCCGGGCGGTTTCGACCTGTCGGGCGATGCGCTCGTACTGGGCCGAGCGGGACGACGTTGGCGCCTACACCGTCGTCGAAAGCGCGGACGACGTCGCACGACTCGCGACGGCGATTGGTTCGGAGCGAATCCGGCTTGTCGGCGCCAGCTACGGCTCGCACCTGGGCATGGCCGTCATCCGCCGGCATCCGGATCGGGTGGACCGGGCAGTGCTGAGCCTCGTCGAGGGGCCGGACCAGACCTACAAGCTTCCGAGCCGGGTCGACGCCGCGCTCCGCGGGCTCGCGGGCAGAGCGGCGGTCGCCGGTGAGCGGGGGGGCGGCCATCCGGATCTCGTCGGCCTGCTTGAGGCGCTGCTCTCCCGGCTCGCGCGGTCGCCGGCCCGACTGCGCGCCGGCGAGACGACCGTGGTCTGCGGGCGATTCGACCTTCAGCGCGCGGTCGCCAGTCGACTGGGCGACCAGGACATGATGGCGCGCCTCCCAGTCGACCTCCGACGGCTCGAGGTTGGCGACGGCAGCTGGCTCGCCGAGGCCACGGTCGAGCGCCGGCGGGGCTGGCCGTCAAGCGCGGTGTACTACCACACCGACGCGGCGTCAGGTGCATCGCCGGCACGGCGCGAGCAGATCGCATCGGAAGCCGCGGACTACCCGCTCGGCGACGTGATCGACTTTCCTTTCCCGGGGATCGAGGCTGCGTGGGGTGATCCTGACATCGGAGACGCGCTCCGCGAGCCAGTCACGAGCGACATCCCCGTCCAGTTCCTGTCAGGCGGCCTCGATGGCAGGACGCCACCCGAAAACGTCCTCGACGTCCGGCCGGGCTTTTCGCGGTCGGGACACATCGTCGTCGACGGGATCGCGCACGACGAGGGACTTGCCTCGGCAGCGGTCCGCGCGCGCCTCTCGGCTTTCCTCGGCGGCGGCGAACCGGCGGATGCAACACTCCAGGTCCCGTTCAGGTTCGGCGCCCAGTGATGGGCCGACCTGGTAGCGCGGCTCGGCACGACGTCGTGATCCGCGGCGGGACGCTGTACGACGGCTCCGGGGAGCCGGCGGTCGAGGCCGATCTCGCGATCGACGGCGATCGCATCGCGTCGGTTGCACCCCGAATCGCCGCAGCCGGCCGGCTGGAGATCGATGCGAGGGGGCTCGCCGTCGCCCCCGGTTTCATCAACATCCTGAGCTGGGCGGCCGAGTCGCTGCTCCAGGACGGGCGGTCGCAGGGCGACATCCGCCAGGGGGTCACCGTCGAGATCTTCGGCGAGGGCGAGTCGATGGGCCCCCTGACGCCGGCGTCTCGGGAGGCACTCATCGCGCTCCAGGGCGACATCACCTACGACGTCTCGTGGACCACGCTCGGGGAGTTTCTCGACCACCTCGTCGAGCGCGGCATCTCGCCGAACGTCGGCTCGTTCGTCGGGGCGACCACCATTCGGGTCCACGAGGTCGGGTGGGAGGACCGGCGACCGACGCCGACGGAGCTCGAGCGGATGAGGGAGCTCGTCCGTGCCGAGATGCGCGGTGGCGCCCTGGGCGTCGGTTCGTCCCTCATCTACACGCCGGCGTGCTTCGCGGATACGGCGGAGCTGATCGCCCTCGCCGCGGCGGCGGCGGAGACCGACGGCCTGTACATCAGCCACATCCGGAACGAGGGCGAGCACATCGTCGCCGCGCTCGACGAGGTGACCAGGATCTCGCGCGAGGCTGGGGCGAGAGTCGAGGTCTACCACCTCAAGTCGGCGGGGCGCCGGAACTGGCCGCGGATCGAAGACGCCATCTCCACGATAGAGGGGGCCCGCGCGGCCGGGATCCCGATCACCGCGGACATGTACCCGTATCCCGCGAGTGGAACGGGCCTTGATGCGACGATGCCGCCGTGGGTCCAGGAGGGCGGCATGGACGCCTGGATCGCCCGTCTCCAGGATCCGGCGGTCCGTGGGCGCGTGGCCGACGAGATGCGTCGACCAGGCGTCGGCTGGGAGAACGAGCTCTACAACGCCGGTGCGGAGGCCGTGATGGTCGTTGGATTCCGGACGCCCGCCCTCCAGCACCTCACCGGCGCGACGATCACCGCGATCGCCGCGGATCGCGGTCTTTCGCCCGAGGAAACCATCATGGACCTCGTGATCGAGGATCGGAGCCGGGTCAGCTCCGTCTACTTCACGCAGTCGGAGGACGTCGTCCGGCGGGTCGCCGGACTGCCGTGGGTCTCGATCGGGTCGGACGAGGGCTCGTACGCGCCGGAGGGCGTCTTCCTCAGGTCCCAGCCGCACCCGCGCGCGTACGGGAGCTTCGCCCGGTTCCTAGGTCACCTCGTGCGCGAGCTTGGCGTTACGACCCTCGCCGACGCGATCCGGCGCATCACCTCCCTGCCGGCTGCAGTGCTCCGCCTGGACGATCGAGGACGCCTCGCCCGCGGCTACGTCGCGGACGTGGTGGTGTTCGATCCGGAGCGGATCGCCGATCGGGCAACCTTCGACGCGCCACATCAGCTCGCTGTCGGCGTCGAGCACGTCCTCGTTAACGGGGTCCACACCCTCGCCGCGGGCGAGCACACGGGAGCAAGAGCCGGGCGGGTGGCACGCGGACCCGGCTGGCTGCCAGGGGGCTGACCCTCGGCTGCGCCAGGCGGCGCGCAATGTTTGTGTCTATCGTAAACTGTCAGCAAGTGACAACGGAAGGAGGGGCCCGGGTGGCACGCCAGCTCGCGGAGGGGACGACCGCGGAGTCCCGCCCGCTCGATCCGCTTCGGTCGCCCTCGCTCGTGGAGCTGGCGTACCGGTCGATCCGTGACTCCATCCTCACCGGACGGCTCCAGATGGGCTCCCGCCTGCTCGACGTGCGCCTGGCAAACGAGCTCGAGGTCAGTCGGGGAACGGTGCGCGACGCGCTGGGCCGCCTCGTAGACGAGGGGCTCGTCATCGAGCAGCCGAGACAGGGCATGTTCGTTCGTGAGTTCGGGCCGCGGGACGTGATCGACATCTACAACGTCCGAATCGCGCTGGAGCCGGTGGCCGCTCGACTCGTAGTCCGCAACGGGTTCGACGCTCCCGCGCTCCAGAGCATCCTCGACCGGATGCGGGCTGCCGCCGAGGAGGGCGACATCCCCACGGTCAGCGCCATGGAGCTCGCGTTCCACCTCGAGATCTGCACCCAGTCGCAGAATCAGCACCTCGTCGACTGCTACCGGATGATTCAGTCCCGCGTCCGTATGGCGCTCTCGTTGGATAACCGTGGCAACGAGGACTACCGCTCCATCGCGGAGCGGCACGAGCCCCTGCTCGCGGCGCTCGCCTCCAACGATGAGCATCGTGCGGCCGCCGCGGCGCATGCGCACATCGTCGGCCATGTCGATGAAGTGCTGATTCGCCTCGGAGCGGATCCAGCCGACCTGCTCGCGCCGGCCGGCTGACCGCCGCGTGCTCGACCGGGGGGAGGAAGACCTCCCACGCTCGTGCGCCCTGGCGGCGACGCACGCGAACGAGCACCCTACCGGGTGGGCAATCGCCGCTCGCAGGTTCGCGCTGGTCGAGGTGCCGCTGCCGTGGCCGGCGACCATCGAGGAAGCAGCTGGGCTCCCGCCAGGCCTCGCAGCACTCCTCGAGACGCTGAATGCAGCGGATCCTGACGCCGCCCCGCGGTTGGAGGCGGTCGTTTCCGAGCCGGGCACGGTAGCCCCGGGGCGCAGGCGCGTCGTCCTCCTCGAGCGCTCTGGCGGTGGTCGACCCGGCTACACACGGCTCGAGCGGCAGGTCGCGCCCGGCGAGGTAGCGGAGCTCGTAGCGGCCTGGGCGGACGGTCGCATCGAGCCGGACGCATCGCGCGACGTCCGCGACATCGTCGTGTGCACGCATGGGTCGCATGACACGTGCTGCGGCCGGTTCGGGGCACCAATCCATCGAGCCTTGAAGGTGATGACCGCGGGGCATCCGGACATCCGGATCTGGCGGGGCAGCCACACCGGCGGCCATCGATTCTCGCCCACCCTCGTCGACTTCCCGGACGGGCGGAGCTGGGGCCGCCTGCGCCCGGAGGATCTCGAGGCGCTGGTGTGGCGCGTCGGGTCCGCATCCGGCCTTCGCGAGCGGTACCGGGGCCTGGGGACGCTGCCGACGTTCTACGAGCGACTCGTCGAGGCTGAGCTCCTGTTCCGCCACGGGTGGTCGTGGCTGGAGCGGCACGTCGACGGAGAGGTCATCAGCGGCCATCGCTTCTCGTACCCCGAGGAGCCCGATGACGTCGACGACTTGGCCATCGTGCGGATCTCGAGCACGGACCCCTCCGGCTCGCTGGAATCTTGGCAGGCGCACGTCGTCCGAGGCGAGGACACGACCACCCGAGGTGAGTGCGGGGACGAGCCCTGGGACTCACCCTCGTTCCACGTGACGAACCTCCGACAGGTCGAGCCCACCCCACCGCTGGCGGACGGCTGATCGGTGCCTCGCCGACCTGGCGCCACCGCGGGTACCCGGTCGGTCGCGGACGACCTGCGGCGCTGGCGCGAGAACGCGGGGCCCCCCGGCGCGGCCGTGGTCGTTGCGGATGCCGGCGGTCTCGTAGACGTCATGACCGACGGGCTCGCCGACATGGAGCGGAAGATCGCCCTTCGGGCCGACCACCGCTTCGAGATCGGCTCGATAAGCAAGTCCCTCACCGCGATCGCTGTCCTTCGAGCGGCCGAAAGGGGGCGCCTGGAGTTGCACGATCCGGTGCACCGACTGCTGCCCTGGTTTCGCGCCGGCCCGCGGACCGCCGGAATCACGATCCATCACCTGCTCACCCACACTGGCGGCATCCCGAACGGCGGCGACGCGTCCGACGCGTCGGCATTCGACGTGTGGGCGCTGCGCGACGCCGACGTACTCCCTCCAGGCACCGGCTACTGGTACTCGAACGCCGGGTACAAGGCTCTCGGGCTCCTCGCGGCGACGGCCGCGGATGCGCCGTTCCCGAGCGTCCTCCAGAGGGAGGCACTGGAGGCGTTCGGGATGGACGACGCCCTCCCGTCGGTCCGCCGCTGTGATCGCGACCGCGCGGCAGTCGGATACGAGCCCGAGCCATTCGCCTATCCAAGGAGTCTTGCCCGCCGCGTCCCCGCGCCGGAGATCGAGATCACCATGGGCGATGGATCCGTGGCCGCGACCCCGCAGGACATGGGGCACTACGCCGTCGGCCTCCTGCGTATGCTCGCCGGTTCGGGCAACGAGGCCGCCAGCCCGCTCGGACCGGCCTCCATCGCGGCGCTGACGGGACGACACGTGCGTACCGGGCCTGGGAAATGGTACGGGTATGGCCTCGGGATCCGTCATGGCCAGGGTGGCTGGACGATCGGCCATGGCGGCGACACGCTGGGGTTCGGCGCGTCCCTTCTCTGCGACCCGACGGCCGGACTCGCCGTGGTGGTTCTCGCCAACCTCCGGGCCGCCCCGACGCGCGATCTCGCCCGGCACGTCCTGGCCGCGCGCGTCGCCGCGCGGGCGGGCCTCCCGGCGCCGGTTTTCGAACCGCCACGATCGGCGATCATACCCGCGGCCTCCCGCCGATTCTCCGGTCCCGCCGGCCAGATCATATTGGGCCTCGACAGCCGGGGGCCGTACGTGGAGCGAGACGGGGCAAGCCGGCGTCTGATTGACCGGGGCGGCGATCGATTCGAGGTCGACGATCCGCGGATGGGTCGCTACCTGATGCGGTTCGAGTCGAGCGCGGGCCGGCCTACGCGCGTCGTCCACGGACCGGACGTGTTCCGGGGGGAGGGCGCAGGTGGATCTCGCTTCGCCCCGGTGCGTGGCGCCGTCGCGCGCCCACGGGGCGATGCCTTCCTGGGCGCGTACCACACGCACAACCCGTGGCGTCGCGCCGTCGACGTGCTGCGCCGCGATGGCCGGCTCATCCTCGTCGAGGACGACGGCGAGGAGGCCGAGCTCGTTCACCTCGGCAGCGGCCGCTTCCGCATCGGGCGCGAGCGCAACCCGGAGCGCATGACATTCGATGCGGTGGTCGACGGTCGGGCGTTGCGCGCAACGGCCGGTGGGGTGCCGCTCGTTCGTCGCGATTGATCAGAAGGTATCGCCGATCCAGCGCCGGCGGCTCGGAGCCAGCGCGATCAGGCCCCCGAGGATGGGCGGCTCATCGGGCAGCCAGCCCAGCCGGGCCGCGTCGAGCGGGTGGAGGCCACCGGCCAGGATCGCGCCGAGCACGTCGACGCGGATGGGAGCGGCTCGAGCGCTCGTCGCCTGCGTCGCCTCGACACGCGCCGCGCCGTCCTCGATCGCGATCGACAGGGTGACGCTCCAGTCGGGGATAAACGGATCCTCGACCCGGATCTCGAGACCAGTCCGCGTCAGTTCCGGATACGTGCGACCGCCGATGGCGGCCGCCGGGTCGACCAGCCGATGCATCCAGGGCAGAGACGAGACGATCTGCGGCTGCGCGTCCACGAAGGCGCCGACCGGGTCGACCGCGGATGCGGCCCACGTCATCGCCGTCGTCAACGGTTGGCCGCTCGCAAGGAACCCGAGCAGGGCGCGCCCCGCCTCGGGTGTCTCCCACGCGAGGGAGCGGCACGCGAGCTCCGCGAGGTAGTTCGCGCCCGCCTGGGCGCGCTGCGAGTACACGACATGGGCGACGATTCCGTCGCGGTCGCGCACGACATAGGCGTGCGGGGCCCCGTCGTCGGCGTCATGCGGCGTCGGCGGATCGGACGACAGGACGCGCTCGCGCCACCATTCCTCGGACCTCTCGAGGCCTCCCTCGGTGGTCGCAGCCCAGTGGCTGTATTGGGACATGAGGCCGGCCAGGTCGCCATCGAACCGCTCCACCGTGGCGGGGCCTGCTGGAACGATCGAGCCGAATCGAAGCCGAGCGGTGAGGTGGGTGCCCGCCACCGCGAAGCCGGCTCGGCGGTACGGCTGGAGCGCCGACGGATAGAGCGAGACCCCCACGCAGCCGGCGGCGCGTGCCTGCTCCAGGAGCGCTCGAATGAGCGCCCGCGAGACGCCTCTACCGCGCGCCTCCGGCGCGACGGCCACCGAGCTGACCATCCCCGTCGGCAGCGCGCGCCCCCCGAACCACTGCGCCGCGACCTGCAGCCTCCCGCATCCGACCACGACCGCACGCTCGGTGACGAGCCACATCCCTGGGAGGAGGCGCTCACGCGTCCCCCGGAAGCGGAAGGCCAGGTCGCGCAGGTCCGCGATGGCCGGCCAGTCGTCGTCGGTTGCCTCCCGGACCGCGAGGCCCTCCGCGGTCGCGGTTGTCATCGCCCCACGAGCTCGTCGATGTCCGGCTGGGCGGCCAGCCGCGGCGCGATTGCGGTGTCGAAGTCAGCACCGGACCAGCCCTGAGTTCTCTCCTCCACCGCGAGGCGCGGCGGCAGCCCCAGGGTCGTTACTCGTAGGCCGTCGGCGTGGAAGATCTGGCCCGTTGCGCGACACGTCGGGGACGCGAGCCAGGCGACCAGATCGGCGACCCCTTCCGGCTCGTAGCGGCGCGAATCGTCTCCCGACACGGCGAGGCGTGGATCCGGCTCGGTCATCCGGGTGCGAGCGGAGGGTGCGACGGCGTTGGCCCGGATGCCGTACCGCGCACCTTCCAAAGCCGCTACCTGCGACAGGCCGACGGCGCCCAGCTTCGCCGCACCATAGTTGCCCTGGCCCACGCCGGGTCGCAGGCCCGATGACGACGTGATATGGATCACCGATCGGTCGGCCGCCGTGCCCTGCTCGGCGAGCGCCCGCCACCGCGCAAAGGCGTGGCACGTCGGCCCTGCCTGTCCGGTTAGATGGACCCGGATGATGTCGGTCCACTCCGATTCGGACATCTTCGCGAGGGTCCTGTCCCGCAGGAAGCCGGCGCTCGTGACGAGGACGTGCAGGTCGCCGAGCTCGTCGAACGCCTGATCGATCAGCTCTCGCGCGGCGCCCCAGTCGGCGACGTCGTGGTGGCTCGCGACCGCGCGACCTCCGAACTCGCGGATCTCCGCGACCACGGCGTCCGCAGGGGACCCGGCGCCGCGCCTGCCATCGAGGCTCACGCCGAGGTCGTTGACGACCACCGACGCGCCCGATCGCGCCAGAGCGATGGCGTAGGCCCGACCCAGGCCGCCACCGCCCCCGGTTACGATCGCGACCCGGGTCCCGGGCGCAGGGGGCTGCGCCCCAGCGGCCGCGGCCCCTGGGGCTTGTTCCGCGGACGCCGAGAGTCGCTGACTGTTTACAATCATCAGATGTACGATAGGGAGCCTTCGCCAGCGGTGTCAACGCGGCTAGTGCCGGCGCTTCGGGATGTCGCCCGCCGCTTGGTCGCGAACGAGGAAGTCCCCGGTGCGTCGGTGGCGATCCTGCAGGACGACCTCCTCGTCTCCGCGCACGCCGGCACGCGCGGTGCAACCGGCAGCCTCGAGGCGGACGACCAGACGCTCTACCGCGTCGCCTCGATCTCGAAGACGTTCACCGCGTGGGGCGTGCTCGCGCTCCGGGACTCCGGACGCATCTCGCTCGATGACCCCGTCGTGGACCATCTCCCGGAGTTCACGGCGGTCAGCAATCCGTTCGGGCCGATTGCGCGGATCACCATCCGCAGTCTCCTGCAGCACAGCTCCGGCCTCCAGTCGGAGCCGCCCGGCGACGTACCGGAGCCGTGGCGCCCACGGCCCATCGAAGAGGTCCTGTCGCTGCTCGCCCGAACGGCGGTGGTCGTCCCGCCCGGCAGTGCCTTCAAGTACTCGAATGTGGGCTACGACCTGCTAGGTGAGTTGATCCGCCGCGTCTCGGGGACACCATATGCGACTTATGCCCAGCTCGAAGTCCTCCGTCCGCTCGGCATGGGCCGTACCGCGCTGGATCCACCACCGGGCCCGGACCGCGCGATCGGGTTCGATCCGACGGACCCCCTCGCCCCGCACGGTCCGCGGCGACCGGCGATCGATCACGGGTCCAGTGCCTCCCAGGCATCGGGCGGCTGGTGGTCGTGCATCGAGGATCTGGCGATGTGGCTGCGCGCGCAACTCGGACCGAACCCGGCGAGATCGCCCGTCAGCGATGCCTCGCTCGATGAGATGCATACCCCCGCCCAATCGACCGACGCGCACGGTGGTGCTTACGGGCTTGGCTGGCGTGTTGCGCAGCGAGCCGGCCGCAGCGTCGTCGGCCACGGGGGGATCACGCACGGCTTCGAAGCCACGATCGGCTTCGACCGCGAGGCCCGGACCGCGGCGATCGTCCTCGTGAACGGGATCCCCTCGCCGGGCTCGATGTTGGAGCTGCGGGATCGCTTGCTGGATCTTGCGTCAAGCCCGCCGACGCTTGATCTCGCGGGAATCCGATCGCCGTCGACCCCCCCAGGGCCGCCGACCGTTCGAGCGACGGGGTCGTCGTGGTTGGTCGGGACATTCCGGGAAGCGGGATTCCGCGACGAGGTGACCATCGCGCCGGGTCCCGTGCTGGTCGAGGAGGGCGGGGCAAGGCGCGTCCTCGTCGCCACGGACGATCCGATGAGGTTCCTCGTCTGCGGGGGGCGTTGCGTCGGCGAGTCGCTCCGTCTCCTACGGGACGCTTCCGGGGAGCTCACCGCCATCGAGCTCGGCGGCTACTACTTCAATCGGTTGCGCGAGCCCGACCACCTAGCGCCGGGATCGCCGCGGCCGCGCAGGGAGGACACACCATGACCCGGACCGTCGTCAGCAGTCCGCTCGTTCCCTCGAGCGGGAAGCCTTACTCGCCGGCGATCCGCCACGACCACACCCTATACGTGTCCGGGCAAGTGGCGCTCGAAGCTGGGGAGCTGGCGGTCGAGGGTGGCATCGAGCCCCAGACGCGACGCGTGCTCGACAACCTCCGGGCGCTGCTCGAGGCCGGCGGGAGCTCGATGAGATCGGTCCTGAAGACGACCTGCTTCCTGGTCGACATCGGCGACGCGCCGCGGTTCAACGAGATCTATCGCGATTACTTTCCGACGGATCCGCCGGCTCGCTCGACCATCGCGGTCGCCGCCCTCTCACCGGGCTACCTCGTCGAGGTCGAGGCGATCGCCGCGGTGGAGCGGCCATGACCAACACGATCATTTCTGAGCCGACCGCGCCAGCTCCCATCCCCCGGACCGGCGCGCCATTTCCCCGCGACGAGTACGCGCGCCGCCGCGAAGCGGTGCTGGGGAAGGTCGCCGAAGCCGGCCTTGATGCCATCGCGGTAACGGCACACAGCCACCAGGAGTACCTGTCGGGCTACGACGGGTCCGGCGACTACTTCGGTCCCTTCCCCCTCATCTTGGCACCCGGATGCCCGGCGACGTACGTCGTCCGGCGCTACGACGAAGACGCTGTTCGGGCCGCGTCGGTCATCGACGACATCGTCCCCTACACGCATCTCGCCGACGCGCCCCGGGTTTGGGCGAGCGCGCTCCGTGCGCTTGGGCTCGACCGAGCCCGGCTGGGCCTCGAGCTGGACGCTTGGAACCTGGCCCCGGCGGACGTCGCCCGTCTCCAGGCCGAACTGCCGAATCTGACCATCGTCGACGTGAGCCGGATCGTGGCGCAGGTCGCGGCCGTCAAGACTCCTCTCGAGCTCCAGGTCATGCGACGGGCGATGGTGCTGACCGAGTTGGCCGTGGACGAGTTCCGGGCCGGGATCGCGGATGGAGCGACCGAGATGGAAGTGCTGGGCCGCCTGGGCGCTGCCGTCCAGGGTGGCGGCGGTGCGGCCATCGTCTCCGCCCTGCTGTTCGGGCAGCGAACGGCCCTGCCGCACGGGCAGCCAAGTGATCATCGACTCCGCCGCGACGAGCCCGCGTTCATCGAGGTGGGCGCGGAGGTCGACGGCTACGTCACCGGTCTGTGCAGGACGGCCATCCTCGGGCGCCACTCGGGCGCGGAACAGCTGCACGCGGTCGCCCTCGACGCGTTGGAGGCAGGCCTGGAGACGATCCGTCCCGGGATCGCCGCGGGCGACGTCGATGCCGCGTCCCGGACCGTGATCGAGCGCGCCGGCCGGGCGTCGGCATTTCGCCATCGGGCCGGATACCAGATCGGGCTGATGTGGAACGATCGAGGAAACCTGAGCCTGGAGCCGGACGCGGTGGATACGATCGTTCCCGGGATGACACTCCACCTGCCGATCATCCTGTTCGAGCGGGCGTCGTATGGCGTCGGCGTCAGCGAGACCGTTCTCGTCACGGCGGACGGACACGAGGTCCTGGGCCGCGGCGACCGAGCCCTGCACCTCGTTCCATGACGCCGGAGACGGGAGCGCTGCCAGCCTTCAGCGAAACCGAGTACCGGCGGCGGCGCGAGGACGTGCGCAACGCGGCGGTCGAACGGGGCCTGGACGCCATCGTGGCGACCTACGCGCTGCACGCCGAGTGGCTGACGTCGACGTGGGGCTCGCAATTCTGGGTCGCCCCCGTGATCGTGCCCGCGTCGGGCGAGCCTGCCGTTCTTGTCCGGCGGTTCGACGAGGACCGGGTGCGCCTCGAGAGCCGGATCCAGCGCGTCGCCACCTATTTCGATCACGACGACGCGATCGACGCCTGGGCGGAGCTGCTTCACGACATGGGCCTCGGCCGGGCGCGGCTCGGTCTGGAACTCGACAATGGGGACCTCACGCATCGCGACGTCACCGAGCTGCAGGCCCGCCTCCCCCACCTCGTGGTCGAGGATGTCTCGTCCGTGGTCCCGCACCTGATGGCGGTGAAGTCGGACGAGGAGATTGCGGTGATGCGCATCGCCGCGAGGCGAACGCGGCTCGCCGTAGGGGCGTTCAAGTCCGGGCTGCAACCGGGCGCCACCGAGATCGCGGTCCGCGCCGCGATGGAGGCGGCGGTCCTCGCCGACGGGAGCGAAGGGCTGCGAGGCGGCGTCAGCTTCGGGGCGGGCACCCTCATCCCGCACAACAGCGAGGGTCCCCGCCGGATAGCGGCCGGCGACCCCGCCTACATCGAGTGCTCGGGCTACCACCTGGGATACTGCGCGACGCTCTGTCGGAGCGCCGTCGTCGGGCGAAACCGTGCCGCCGAGCGGCTCTACGACGTCGCCCGGGCGGCCGTCGACGCGATCGAGGCGACACTCCGGCCCGGCACCACCGGCGATGCCGTCGATGCGGCGGCACGGGGCGTTGTCGACCGGGCCGGGCTTGGGCCAGCCTTTCGCCACCGAACAGGCTATTCCGTCGGGCTACGAGCCAACGGCAGGCTCAACTTGAGCCTCAAGCCGGGGGCGACAGAGCCGATCGAGGCCGGGATGGCGTTCCACACGCCGATCATCCTCATTCAGCCCGGCGTCGGGGGGATGGCGTGCTCGGAGACGTTCCTCGTCACTGCCTCCGGCGTGGAATGCCTGGTCGGCCTCGGTCGCGAGTTGATTCGGGTCTAGGGGGTCTCGGCGGCCATCAGGTGGCTGCCGTCACCGCCGGGACCGCGTGCACGGTTCGTCCCCCGCTCATGACGAACTCGACACGACGGATTGTCTCGATGTCCTCCCACGGTCGTCCGTCAACGGCGATGAGATCCGCTTCGAGCCCGGGGGCCAGGGCACCCACGCGATCGGCGACACCGAGGACCCGCGCACCCCCCGATGTCGCCCAGCCGAGCACAATGGACGCCTCGACCCCGCCGTCCTGGACCATCGCGACCAACTCCTCACTGCCCGTGCCGAGCTCGCGGCCGGCGATGCCATACGTGTCCGATCCGGTTGCGATCGGCACGCCCGCCGCTGCGGCCCGCGGAAACGAGGCGGCCATCGCCTCGATGCACTCCCGTTGCTTGTCGACGCGCCAGGCGGGCAGGCCGCCCGGGTCGTCCAGCGATCGGCGAAAGAACCGGATCAGCCCGAAGGTCGGCACCAGGGCGGTACCGTGGCGGAGCATCGCCTCGATGCACTCGTCGTCGATGAAGTAGCCGTGCTCGATCGTGTCGACGCTTGCACGGATTGCCATGAGGGCGCCGGTCTTGCCCTGCGCGTGGGCGGCCACGGGCTTGCCCGCGCGGTGGGCTTCCTCGACCATGGTCCGGATCTCGTCGACGGTGAAATGCTCGTCGAGCATGTGCGTCCGTGGCGACCCCACACCACCCGTCGCACAGATCTTCACGAGATCGGCGCCGCCGCGAAGGACCCGACGGACGGCCTGCCGACATGCATCGACTCCGTCCGCCACGATCGTATGTGCGGTCAGCAGGGACATGAGCTCATACGGTGTGTCGTGCCAGTCCGCATGCCCGCCGGTCTGCGTGATGGGCGGACCGGCGGCGAGGATCCGCGGGCCGACCACGGAGCCCTCTTCGATTGCTACTCGAAGCGCCACGCCGTTGGCAGAGCCACAGTCGCGCACCGTAGTGAAGCCCGATTCGAGCACGCGCCGCGCCTCGGCCGTGGCGCGGATGGCGTCGACCGCCGCGTCCGGCCACACCGCTCCTCCCCGACGGAACCCCTGGAAGTGAAGGTGCGCGTCAATGAGCCCGGGGAGGATGCTCCGGTCGCCGAGGTCGATCAGCTCTGCGTCGGGCGGGGCGCCCACGACCTCGCGGCGCCCTGCCGCGCTGACGACGCGGCCCACCACCAGCACCGCCGCATCGGCGACCGGAGGCCCGATCCCGTCGAACAGCCAGCCCCCCAGGATGAGGCGGGGACGGTCGGACCCGGCGTTGCTCATGCGGAGATGCCGGCAACCCCGAGGAGCAGCGGAAGAACGGTCCCGAAAACGTATCCGGCCACGCCAGCGACGGCTGCGAGCGCCAGGACCTCGAGACCCGACGCTATGGCCCCACGGTGCGTCCATCGGCTCTTCACGACGCCGATCCCGAACAGGGCCGCGCCGGTTGCGATGCCGGCTGCGGGCAGCGCTACGGGCACCGGGAGCAGGAGGAACGGCACCACCGGGACAGCTGCCCCAAGCCCGAACGCGGCACCCATCAGCAGTGCCCCCTGGAGGACTCCGCCATGCTCGTCGTCGACCTGGATGCCGAGTTCCTTGGTGACCATCGTCCGCAGGAGGACCTCCGGATGTCGCGCCATGATGGCGGCCACGCGAGCTGCGTCGTCATCGCCCAGGCCCTCCTCGGCGAGCATGTACGCGACCTCGGCCTCCGCCTCGCCCGGCCGCTCAACGATCTCTTCACGCTCGGACGTGACCTGGGCGTCGAAAATCTCCCGTTGACTCTTCGAGCCGATGTATTCCCCTGCGGCCATGCTGAACACACCGGCGAGCCCAGTCGCGATGCCCGCGACCACGATCGGGAACGGCGTGCCCGCCGCGCCGGCGACCGTCGCGACGACGGCCAGCGTCGAGACGAGGCCGTCCTGTGCGCCGAACACGACCTCGCGTATCTCGCCGAGCATTGCGCTGCCCCGGCGCTCCTCTGCGAGATGTCTCGCCAGCCATTCGCGGGGGTAGCCAGAGGCGGGAGCGTCCGACGCCGGCCTCGCCAGGGAGTGGTTCGCCATGTGAAAGCCCCTTTCGTGGCCGGTTCGGGTCCATTGCGCTGGCTAGTCAAGCCGCCTTGATTTGCCGCTGGAATCGCAAAACCCCGCCTCCCGCTCGGGAGACGAGGCCTCGGGTCGCATTATGCCAGACACCGGCAGGCCCGCCAAGGCCGCTTCATCTCACGAAGCTGACGGCGCGTCCGAGCTCACTTTCGAAGGTGCATGGCCGGCTCCCGCGGGCTCCACCGGCGCGGCGATGTACCGGTCGGAAAGCCTCCGGTACGGGCGCGATCGAAGCGCGATCAGCGTCACGGTCAGGCCGATGATCGCGGCGATGATGAAGATCAATGCAAGGCCACGCTCCGGACCCGTCCCGAACCAGGGGCCGATCAGGTCCGCGAGCGCGCCGTCGGTCATGGACGGGAGCACCCAGAACTGCGCGATAGGCCCGATCATGAACGCCGTGACGGGTGCGGCCGCCGCCTCCACCGTCTGAGCGAAGCCGAAGACGCGCCCCTGCTCCTCGAACGGAACGACCTTCTGGATGATCGTCTGCTCCGACGCCTCCGCGATCGGCGCGAGCACCAGGTAGGTGAAGAACCCGATGATGAGCGGCAGGACCTCGAAGCGGATCGGGAACAGGATCGTGACGGTCCACATCACGACGTTCGACAGGAGCAGCGTCCGGACCGGGTTGGCGCCCAGCCCTCTACGCGCGACGAGGATCCCACCGATGATGAACCCGGAGCTCGTGATGGCGAGCACGATCCCGTACACCTCCACCGACATCAGCGACAGGCCGTACGGATCCAGCAGGGCCGTGAAGACGCCGCCCAGGAAGTTGTTGAACGTCGAGAAGAACAGGAGCGCGAGGAGCCCCGGCACGACCCGAACGGCCCGCAGCGCGCCACCGAGATCGATGAAGCGTGGCGAGTCCTCGTGCGGCTGCGGCGCCTCCTCGGCGATCCTGATCGTGAACAGATGTGCGGCGGCAAGGGCGGTCACCACGGTCGCGATGGCCACGCTCCAGCCCATACCGAGGAATCCGATGGCGAAGCCGCTCAGCACGGACGTCGTCGCGAACACGACGCCATTGGCCGTACCGACCAGCCCGTTGGCCCGAGCCCGGCGCTCCTCGGGCACGAGAAGCGTCACCGTCGTCGAGAGCGCGACCATGCGCAGGTTGCCCGCGACCGCGCCGACGAGGACGAGGACGATTAACGCCCAGAACGCTGGATGGGCGATGTCCCGCAGCCCCGCCGCCGGCGCGACGGCATACACGGCGCCGGCGAGCGCGAAAGCGACGACCGAGATCGCGCTCGAGAGCAGCATCGACGTCCGCCTGATGTGCCGATCCACGAACGTCCCGAAGAACATTCCGGACACGGAGATCAGCAGCAGGTAGCCGCCGCCGATGATCGCCGTCGCGACGACGGACCGCGTCTCGAGGTAAACCCAGAAGGTGAGGGCGAACCACAGGAAGTTGCTCGTGATGCTGGCGACGAGCGTGTTCCCGACGAGCAGGTGGAAGGTCCGCATGAGCCGGGAAGCATGACCGACGGCCCGGGAGCGTGCGTCGCGGTCAAGCGTGGCGTCGCGCGGGGGCTACCCACCGACATGGAGTCCTGCGCCGGTCGCGCGTTCGGGTCGTTCGGAACGCGCGGCCGAACCCGAATGGCAACTTTGCGTGGCGAAGCATCCGTGTAATGCTCAGCGCAGCCCGCACGCGCAGGAGGTCCCGACCATGGCTGCAGACCTGGCACGCCTCGTCCTCGGCAGCGTCGCGCGCAACGTCCTGCACCACGCGACCTGCTCGGTCCTGATCACGCGGGAATCCGATCGTCAGTGAGCGCGAGCGACGACACGGGGCCAGGCAGAACGGACCAGGCAGCACGCGACCTGACGCTGCGCGTCGCCGAGTCCGACGAGGACCTCGAGGCATGGCGGGAGGTCCGTATCGCGGTCCTCCCGAACGAGCGCTGCGAGACGGTCGAGTGGATGCGGCGGACGATGACGCCAGAGCGCGTCTACCTGGTCGCAGAGCTCGACGGGAAGCTCGCCGGCTCCGGGCTGGGCGGACGCAGCGATCTCGGCTACGCCGGGCTCCATCCGTGCGTGCTGCCGTGGGCCCGCCGCCGTGGCGTGGGGATCGCGCTCCTGCTCGCTCTCGCGGAGCGTGCGCTGACGCTCGGCTTCGAGGAGGCCGGCACGAACGTGGACGACCCAGGCTCCTTCGCCTTCGCACAGCGGTTCGGCTACAGGGAGGTCGGGCGCCAGATCGAACAGGTCCGCGTGATCGGGAGCGAGCCGCCCGCGTCGGCGCCGGACGGCATCGAGATCGTCACCGTCGCCGAGCGACCGGAGCTCTGGCGTCGGGCGTACGACCCGCTCGCCCTCCAGGCGTTCGAGGACATGGCCCTCGACCGGCCGCTGCTCGCCACGCTGGAGCAGTGGGAGCGCGACTGGCTCGCGTGGCCGGAAGCTACGTACCTCGCGCTGGCGGACGGCCAGATCGTCGGGACCGCCGGGGTTCAGCGGGATGCTGATCGACCGGAGCGCGCCGAGAACGCGCTCACCGCAGTGCTCCGCGGCTGGCGCGGCCGCGGGATCGCGTCGGCCCTGAAGCGCACGACGCTGGTATTCGCCGCTGCGAACGGTATCCGCGAGGTGTACACATGGACCCAGCAGGGCAACGCGGACATGCGTCGGCTCAATTAGCTCCTGGGCTACGTTGACCGGGATGTGAGCATCTCGGTCCGGGCCTCGCTGCCGCTCGCGCAACCCTGAGTCCGCCCCGGCCGATCAACCGTCCTTGCCCGTCTCGTCGCCCGCCTTGAGCTTCGAGCCCTGGATGATCTTGCCGGGCGCCCACTTGGCCCGGAGCTCCGCGACGAAGTCCTCGGAGGACTTGCCGGGCACCTTGAAGTCGGGCAGGGCCGCGATGGTGTTCACCATGGCGCCCTTCGGAGCGTTCTTCGGCGACATCGCGGGCACCGTCTTCGTCGAGTGATTCCCGCGCTGGTCGCGCGCGACGGTGGCCTCCCACATCCAGGCGAAGAAGGTGCCGGGCCTGACGGCGAGGACGTCGCGCTGCTTCGCGTCATTCGGCATGTCGCCCGCCGGCTGTAGCTCCGTGGGCAGCGCCTTGACGTAGCGCCTCCAGAGCGCCTTCGTGGCGGCCTCCGGGCTCGGCGCCGGCGGGCCCGGCTTCTCGGCGAAGCTGTTGATCGTGTCCTGGACCTTCTTCCAGGTCAGCTCCCACGCCACCCTGGCGTCCCGGCCGTGCTCGTCCTCGCCGTCTCGGAGCTTCTCCTCCCAGTCATGGTCGACATCGAGGAACGAGCCCTTCGTCAGCTCGTGCCTGCCGTCCTTGGGCCACCACTCGTGGATCATCGGCTCCTCGATCGAGCCCACCTTGCGGGTCCTCGCCGTGTAGCCGTCCTTGCCTTTCTCGGGCGGCTGCGTTCGCATGATCGGTGGCTCGTCGCGAATGCCGCGTTGGGTGAGCGCAATCGTCAGCTTGTTGCTCGTCTGCTCGCGGATCCTGGTGACGCCGTCTGCGGGGGGCATGCCCTCGCGGGTCAGCTCGATCGCATCGACGCTCGTGACGCGCCCTGCTGCCCGCCCCTCAGCCAGCGCCCACGCGACCGCCCCGTTGCCGGCGAGGCTCTGCAGCTCGACGATCGCTTCCTGCTCGGAGGACAAGCCATGGCGGCCACGAGGTCGGTGGTGGGGCATCGCCTCGATTGCCCGATCCGGAGTCGGCACGCGGACGCGCGGCTGCCGGGCCGCCCACATCGATCCGATCGGCTGGCGCATCGGCTGACCTCCGAAGTCGCGCCGATTCTAGCCCGAATGTCTGCCCCATCGGGCAAGCGATCGACCGGGGCGGCGGCCGAGGCTCGGGGGCGGCCGCGCGACGCGCCGGGCAATAAGCAGCCCCGAAGCGCGTCCGTCGCCGGGGGAACGACGTCGCAGCCTCGGGGCCTGCAATGGTCAATAACGAAGAACAGCGCGCGGCGTTAGGGCCTCAGGCCATCTTGGCCCGGCTGGCGCGACGCGATCGACCTCGGGCGGGTGTCGTAGCTCGCTTGCAGCTGGCGCAGTTGGCAGGCTCCGCACTCGGTCAGTGCCGCCACTACCGGCCCTCCGTCGTCGGTGCGTTGTGGTCGTGCACGTGGGCCTGCTTGTCGTGGTCGGCGGACTCGTCGCCCTGGTCGCGGTCCTTGTGCGCGTGGACCAGTGGCGCGTGGTTGTGCTCGTGCTCGTGGTATTCGGAGCGATGGTCGAACTCGCCGAGGATCGTCCCCGTGTGATGGTGGGTCACGTGGTAATGGTCGTGGCTGTGGACCATGGCGGCATGCGAGTGCTCGCGCTCCGCGTCGCCGACCACGCGCTGCATGCCGGGTGTCTGCTGCATGAGGTGAACCTCCTGGTGGATCGTGGACCAGCGTCCCACGGCGATGCGGTCCGGCCGGTTGCAGGAGCGGCTGTCGGGTTGCGGGTCCCTTTCGGAACCGCCACGGAGATCCGATACGCAGGATCACGCGAATCCCCGAGTACGGCACGAACTACCTGGAGGACTTCAGGTCGACGTGGGGAGCACTGCGCCAACCACGACCACGAACCCACCTTCGCACTCCTCGACCTCGGAGCCCCGTCGTCGTGCCGGCGGGGCTCCGCTCCAGTTCGCTTTGGGCGCGGGGCGCCGTCGCGCT